>JACOND010000005.1:0-16825 GCA_014323935.1 Bdellovibrionales bacterium | reverse complement strand
TAAACTTATAATATCTCAATCTATAATAAAAAAATCTACAACAGTAGAAATTTTAATAGTCCTTTAAACTTATAATATCTCAATCTATAATAAAAAAATCTACAACAGTAGAAATTTTAATAGTCCTTTAAACTTTTAAATTCATAAACACAATTTTTTATCTACAACAGTAGAAATTTTAATAGTCCTTTAAACAAGCAACTGAAACTAAGATCGCATTTTATCTACAACAGTAGAAATTTTAATAGTCCTTTAAACAAAACTTTTTAATTTCGTTTGTGCAGCATCTACAACAGTAGAAATTTTAATAGTCCTTTAAACCTAATCTTGGTCGCTAATATTGTAGCGATCTACAACAGTAGAAATTTTAATAGTCCTTTAAACAAAAATTAAATTATCATTTTTAAAAAATCTACAACAGTAGAAATTTTAATAGTCCTTTAAACAAAAGAAAATTTAAAATTAAATGATCTTATCTACAACAGTAGAAATTTTAATAGTCCTTTAAACCCTTATTCTTGATTTTTTTTAACTTTTGAAGTTTTCAGACTTTCAAAAAGACTTTTTTCTTTAGTTTTCAAAGAAGACATGTGTATGATTATAACATAAAGACTGAGGTTTGCAAGTTTATTTTTAGGATATAAATATCAGTTCTTTATCTTCATTTCTAGCATATCCATAAGAGTACAATTTACAGTTTTTGCTCATAAAAAATATATACACACTATCAGTCTCCATAAACTTTTTTTTAAATACTCCGTTTATTTCCTCAATAATATTGTTTAATATTCTTTCACTATTTTTTAATTTAAAAACAGAATACTGTAATCTATAACCAAATTTACTCAAAAAATGCGAAAACTGAGTTCTAGTTTTATCACTACTAATGTCGTAAGATACTATCAACATACTATTTTTCCTGAAAGAAAATCATGGTAGGGATATTCTTCTATAACTTTACCCCTAATAAAAGCTCTATAATAAGACTGAATATATTTAAAAATATCAGTTTTATTTAGAATTAAAGACTCAATTAAAAAACTCAAATACGGCAAACTTTTTTTACCAAACAGTCTATACTGATTTTGAGATAGAGTAAAATCCTCTTTTTTAATTTGATTCAATTTATAAGCCTTTCTAATTCGATAATCAATAATAGGACGAAAAGGCTCTACTAAATCACATACTAAAGATTTTCTCTGATAAAATTCTTTATGATAAACCCCTTTATAAACATCAAACCCATAAAGTCTAAGAAGCCCCTCTATAAAATTAAATAATAAAGTGTATCCTATATCTAAAAGACAGTTTGTCATATCCATTTTTACTCTAGGTCTTCTAGCTATCCAACTATAGTCTTTAAAAAGAGCTTGAAAATAAACTTTAGAGGCAATACCCTCTAAGCCTAAAATTTCTTTCAAAGATAAATTTTTATGAGATAAAAGCTTATTTTTATAAGCCTTAAGAGATTTTACTGCAAACTTAATTTGATCTTCTTTATTTCTTATTTTTTGTAAAGTTTTGATTTGGTTTTCTATTTTATTATTAACAAGTCTCAAAGCTATATCTAAACTTTTATAATCATATTGTTTTTTTCTTAAAAGAACATTCCCCTCTGTTCCTGCATTCCAGTAAGCATACGGTTTCAAACTATGATTCATAAAAACAATACTAAAACCAAATTTCTTTGCTCTCGCCAACAAACCTGTTGTCATCGTATAATGACCTATAACAAATAATGAAAATAGCCTGTAACAAGAAGATTGGTGCTTTATATTTTTTTCTTCATTTAAAATAACTATATTATCATTTTTAAAGCTTAACTTTTCTCCATGACTTAATAAAGCAAAAATGATTTGCTTTTCTTTAAAATCAGGAAGACTTAACATGATGCTAAACTACAATCGCATAAGTTTTTATAAATACAGCTTCTGCACTTAGAAACATTAGGATAAAAATCGTTTTCTAAATCATATTTTTTGATTTTTTCTATCAGTTCTTTAAATTTTACATCCATTTCTTTATTCTCTTTTGGAAGAGGTATCATATACTTTTTATTATCATCTAAGCTATAGATACAAAGTTGTTTCACCACATATCCCATTTCAACTAGACAGTAATATTGAGCATATATCTGAAAGACAAATCCATCATATATTTTATGAATTTTCTTTTTTCTCTCAGTTAATAAAGCTTTATCTGTATCAAATAAATCAATCTTTCCACAAAGAGAGTATTGAGAAGAATAAATTGAAATGCCTTGAAGAATGTTTTTTTTTGTAGAATACTTTTTTTCTTCTATATTTTTATGAGCCATTCGACCTTTTGTTTGAATGCTCTCATGATACATAGAAGTATCAAAACTTTTATATAAATTATGAAAATATATAGATCTTGGGCAAAAAATAAAATCATTCAAAAAAGAAATAGAAATATAGTTCTCCATAGCAATCTTTATCAAGAGGATTCTTTCATAGATTTTTTAGCCACATTAAAAGATGCAACTTTATCTGGATCATCAATGTCTCTAACTATTTCAAACTCTTTTTTCTTTTTAGTCTCATCGATTTCAGGAGTAGGTTCTTTTACAGGATTTTCATAAAAATAATAAGTATCAAAACCACAAGAATCACAAATAAAACGATGCTGTCTAAACTTCAAATCGTTTTTTAACTCTTTATTTTGTTTTTTTGATATTTCTTCACAGTAAGGACAAGTTTTGCTTGTGTTCTCTTCGGAGACAAAAACAATAGCTCCTATTTGCTCTTCTATCTTCTCTTTTTCTTTATTTGCTTTTTTTCTATTGTTTTCCCTCAATTGAATAATATCTTTAACATGAGGGGGAACCAAACCAAGAGTTTGAAATTTATTATAAAGAGCATTTTCTAATCTTCTACTAATATTCTCATTGTGTTGAAAAAAATGTCTATCTATTATACCCCTATTTAAATCCTCTAAAATTATAAATCCAGGGTATTTTTTTTGTAAAAAACAAATCACTCCCACCATATTAGCTGTCAAAGCATCTCTTAAATGATTGATTTTTAAAATTGAGGGAGTATGCTGATTATTAGATTCTTTTAAATTACCTAAATAAGAACTTAAAGAACATAAAATACTCTTTTTAGAGTATTTTATGTTCTTATTAGAATTAATCAAAATGTTTTCATACTTTCTACAATACCAATAAATAGTTTTTTCACCATCCTTTGTTTTTATGTTTAAAACACCATCTGACATTTTTCTGTTTTTATCTCCATGTTCGTAATCAATCCATTGTAATTTAGAAAAATCATTAATTTCTCTTTTTGTATAAAGCTCGAATAAGCTCCTTTTAGCAACAGCCTTTTTGAGCTTGAGATAGGTCATTATATCTCCATTGGTAATAATCTTTCCTTTAATAACTTTAGCAGTTGTTAAATCTAGACAAGTCAAATTCTCTGGTTTAAAATTAGTATCGTTTAGATATTTTTCTTCTAGAAAGTAAGAAACATTTTGGACAGCAAAACGAGTTTTTTCACCTTGTGTTTTTGTTTGATAAGTTTCTTTAAGATCATAATTTTTAAGGCTGTAACATGGAGTATCTTTTTCTGTTTTAGTGAAGGTTGGTTTTAAAATTTTTATTCCCTTAACTTCATAGAAATCTTCTCGGTTAAACCTGGAAAGACATAAAGTTGCCAGTTCAATATTTCCTCTATCAATTCCATATTTCCAAGCTGTTTCAAAGTTCCTACTTTTATTGAGTCTTTGATTAAAATTCTCAATTTTTTCTAAAATTTCTTCTGGTTTAGAGAAGGCTAAATCTTCATACTTTTTTCCTGCATTCAGAGATAAAGTGAAATGAGCTGTGAATTGCTCTTGTAAGTTTCGATGTTTAAATTCTTTAGGAAACTTTCTTTTATAAAAATATGCTTCTAAATTTTTATCAACTTTACGGTGGCGTATTTTTATTTCTGGATTGAGGCGAATAGCTCCTATCTTAAATTCCTTAACAATAGATTCTTCCTGATTGTTTTTAATCTTTTTCCAAAATTCATTCCACCAATCCGTATGAATTCTATTTTCACTTTCTGGAGATTGATGGGTATTTTTATTTCTCCCTTGTAAATCATAAGAGCTTATCTTAAAAGTAGAGACATGAAACTTTTTGATAAATTCTTCTTTTTCTTTATCATTGAAAGAGACTTTCTTTTCATAATAGCAATCTTTTTCTAAAGCCAGCTCAAAATCTTGTTTATTTTCCGCTTTATGCACTTTTGTTAAATTAAAGTTATTAAGCTTTAGTTTGCTTTTAGTATAATTATCTTTAAGAAGATCTTTTAAAAAATTGATCTCTTTTTTCTCTTTTTGTTTCAGTTTTTCTTTGTCTCCTTGAGTTCTAAACGTTTTAACTTCTTTTTGTTGTTTTTTTAATTCATCTGGCATCTCTTTAACAAAAGAGCTTTGCTCTGCAAAACAGAGCTTGTGTAAGGCTCTCATAGTAAGTGATTCAAAGCTAGATAGGTAAGAATTAGCCTCTGCTGAGGCTTGAGGTTTTTTATCAATACATTTTTTAGCTGATTGAAGGTTTGTATCAGAAGAATTATTTTGTTCAGATTTATCAGTTTGAGAAGGTTTTTTAGGGATAAGCCAAAGTTGTCTTTTACCTGATTTTGTATAAATTAAAGCCCAATAGTTTATTTCTGAAGACTCTCTTTTTTCTTTTTCAATCCCTTTAATTTGAGCAATAAGCTTACCTCTTTTTTGAGCTATTTTTTCATAATCATCACAGAAATCTGTATACTCTTTAAAATAAGCTTGAGTTTTTTTTAAGTATTTTCCTCTTTTTTCTGCTAATTTTTTAGTATTTGAACTCCCCTCTTTTTTATTTTTTGGATTCTTTATTTTTTTACAGAGTTTTACAAATTCTTCATAATGAAATTTTTTATTACCTTTAATATCTTTAAATAAAGAAAAACTCTCACTTAGTTTATCTATAGAACTAAAACTCTCACATAAAAACTTATAATTGAATAAAAAATGTTTTTTATTATTATTTATATAATCCTCTTTTTTATCAGAGTTTGTATGAGATACTTTTTCTTGAAATCTTGTAAAGAGTGATGTGGAACTTTTATTTCTCAAGTTATCATTTGCTTTTAAAGGGACACGAGAAGCCAGTTCATAAAAAATAGATTTTTGCTCAGCTTTAAAGGCTTTCATCATAGAATAAGTTTTATCTAGGGAAAGTCCAATATCATTCTCTTTTAAATTTTTATTAAATTCTTCTTTACAATATCTTTCAATCCATTCTTTTTCTTGCTTACTTTTAAATGTAAAAATAGCACTTTTTGATTTTAACTGATACCTATATTTTTCTTCTACAATGCTCGAAAAAGAATCTTCCTTTAAATCTTTTTCTGCTTCCTTAAGCTCTTTATCATATTCTTTTGGTTTTTTATTGACTGTATAATAGTTTAAGCTGGCTTTGGCAATTTCTACTCCAGAAGATTGAAAAGATAAATAAGACTTTTCAGATATTTTTAAGTTTTTATGAATCTTATCTGAATCTTCTTTTAATTGTGTAATCTTTTTATCATCTTCCGGAGATTTAGCATGAAGTTCTCTTAAAAAATCATTAAAATATTTCCAATTATTCAATAGAAGTTTAATCCACTCTGCAAAGTCACTTCTTCTATATTGACTGTCTTGAGGTGCTGACGAAAATTTTTTAATTTCTTTGCAAGCTTTGTCCCATTGCTCAAGTTTTTCTTTAAAAGGTAAGGAATTTAAATCTTTAAGATTGTATTTTCCCTTTTTATTAGAATTCTTTTTAATTTGTCCATAAAAAATATCTTTATGCCAACATTTAAGCCATAATTTATTAATAGTTATAGTTGTTTTAAATTTTTTATCACTTTTATTTTTGATCTTCTTTTCTTTATTGTATAAAAGATCTGTTAAGTCTTTATGGAACTTTGAAAGGTCTTCCTCTAAGGCAGTTAGATTAACGTTTTTAGTTTCTTCTTTTTCAAAAAGTAACTTTGTGTTATCAACAGGTTCTGCCTTAAAACGAACTCCACGAGTGTATTGGTAATTAGTAGGCTTCTTATTATCTCCCACAGAGCTATCCAACTTTAGGTATTTTTTTATTTGAGTTTTCTTTTAAAAAACTAAACCAATCTTTATTTGTAATAGCTTGAAGCTTCAATTTATCTTTTTTATCAGATGTAATATTCTCTAAAGTCCTTAAGCCTTTTAGGGCAATATGATAGGCACCATTAGCATCAGCATTTTTTGGTTCTCCTTCTTTAGCTTTTCTTGAGTCAAAAAAACGTCCCGATTCATCTGCTACAGGAGATAAGATGAAGTCCTTTTCTTTTTCATCTTTTGAATCGGGATTGATATGTCTCAGTTGAAGAGTGATTTTTAAGCCATCTATCAATTTAGAAAAAAAATCTTTTTTCTCTTGTTTTGTAATTGTAGATTTTAGATCTGCAATCTGTCTGTATTCTATCTTGTGTTCTTCAAATAATTTTTTTAAATTCTCTGTTACATTAACCTCTATCATTTTTCTGTCTTTTACATCCCATTTATATCTTTCTTCTCCATGTGTGCAAACTTTCCATAAAGTCTCTATAGACTCAGTTTTTTTACTTGGATTAACTTTTTTGTCTTGATATTCAAATACAAAATAGTTCTTATTTTTATCAAAATAAATTCTATCAAATTTCTCAAAAAACTGTTGAGATTCTTTAACATTTTTATATTTTGGATAAATTAAATTTATAAATCCTGTTAAAGGGCATACTTTAGAAGTATAATAAGCTGGAACATAAAATAAATATCCTGTCTGTTTCCCCATTCTTTGAAAACTCTCAAAGGGAGCTGTCAATTGATAAGCATTCAAATAGCCTCCTAACTCAGAGGATTTTTTATCTTTAAAAACAAGATAGTTTAATTTATCAATCAAAGCCTTTTCAAGTTTTTGATAAACTTGCTTTTCAAACTTAAAACGTCCTCTCTTAAAACCTAAATTGAGATCTTCAAAAATAACAATCGCTTTATGTTCTATCATAAGTTTTGATATCTTATGAACTAAGTACGATAAATAACCAGATTTTAATTCTTTAATATTTTCTATCTTATTCCATTCTTTTCTACTTTTATCTCTTTCTTTCTCTTTGCTTTCTAAGAGTTCATGATAATCTTTTTCAATCTTTACTTCTTTGCCAGAATTATCTTTATAACTGGATTCCATCTTATTAAAACTGCCTTGACTTAAAACCTCTCTTTTTTGATTGATTATAGTATAATAAGCCAAATGCCTTTCCCCTCGATCGATTCCTATAATGTTCACCTCTTTATTACCCTTTAAACATTTTAAAACTTCTTGATTAAACAAATAAGATTTCATACCTTTTGAATTAAAATTTAAACTTATTGGAAAATGAAAAAAGAATTTATCTTCAGTAAATCTTTTATCTTTTATAAGATCATAATTAAAAATGCTATGTTTGTTTGGATTGTTTTTATTTTTATTTTCTAATTCTGTATTTTTTTTATGAGTGATGTTAAATTTTTTTGTAGCTTTTCTATAGAAAATCTCAGCTTTCCCATTTAATTTTAAAACAGTGTCCTTTAAGTTTTCCTTTTCAAAAAGACCTTTAAAATAAATCGTGTGCAGGTTATCTTTACTGTTTTTTCTATTTTTGCTTTTTGTTGAAAAATCTTTGCTGTAAATCTCAAATAAAAAAAGCTCACCTGTTTTTACTTTTTCTTCGATATAACTGGATTTGATTTTATCAAATTGTAGGTTATAACCTTGATTCTTTACTTCCTGAAAAAAGTCACTAATATCATTATACTGACTTGTCGGAGAAAAATTAAATTTAAAAAAATCATTCCATTCTTTATGTTTCTTTAAAGATTCTTTATAAAAATCTATAAATTTGTGACAATCTGCTTTTGAAAAGTCTTGTCCCCCATTTTTAGCATAAGTTTTATTATCTCTTATTCTTACTATTTCTTCTGATGGTTTAAAAGAGTCTAGGTTTTTTTTTGAAAAGAAAACCTTAGGTAGCATTTTACTTGGATCAGGTAAAAGTTTATAGTTCATTTTTTCATAAAAGTTTCCATCATTTTCTCTGTGTAAAATAAGGTCCTGAAGCTCTTCCTTTTTTTGTTTTACTTTTTCTGAATCATCTAATTTTATGTGATAGTCAAATAAATCTTTAGTGGTTTTATTCATGACTCCAAGATAGTACTTCCAGCCAATCACTGCATCCTTTTTCCTTAATAAAACAGCTAAATTATCTTTTTCTTTATTAAGATCCCAGCCATCTAATAAAGTACTGTCTTCAAAGTTGATTTTTACTTTATTATAGCGACTTTTCTTTTTTGCTATATAATTTCTCGTCTGATTATAAAGTTTCTCAATAGGCTTGAGTTTTTTATACAAAACTTCTATTTCATTATTAATACCTTTATCTAATAAGTTTGAAGCTTTACCCTCTAAATAAAAAGGCTTCATCAGATGTAAAACATGAAGAATCAGATCTAAAAAAAATTTAATATCTTCCACCTCTTCTTTTTTAAATTCTTTCTCATCGAGAGAAAGGTTTTGTATCTTTTGATAATGGTTTTCAATATGAGAGAAAAGGGAATTTTTGTTTTGTTCTCTTTTGTCTTCATTTTCTTTTTCATGATTTCTTTGAAGAAAAAAATCTAAGTTCTGTTTCGATTCAAATTGATATTTAAACCAAGAAGAAATGATATTGTCTTTTTTATAATCTTTTAGTTTTTTCTTTAAGTTATCTAAATCTTCTTTTAGTTCGTCACTTTCTTTTGAATACAGTTCTATATGATCCTTTATTTCTTGAAGACTATAAAAATCTTTCTGATTTTTCTTTTTTGTTTTTTTATCAATAGGAAATTCAAAATAAGATGCTAAAATTTCATCTGAAAACTTTAATTCTTCCTTATTTTTTTCAAAAGACAAAATTTTTTTCCACTCGGTTTGAAAACCCTTTAATGATTTGATATTTTTTTCAAACTCTTTTTTATCTTCTTTCTTTAAGACTTTTTTATAACTCTCCAAAGTCACTTTGATTTTATCATAATTTTCATTTAAGGCTTCTGTTATTATTCTATAGTCTTTAAAAAGATTATGAGACAGCTTATTCAGTTCACTTGATTTAAAATAAGCTCCCTCCAAATCATAATATGACCGACCGGTTAAAAGAGAATGTAAATTATTCCATAAACTTGTTTTCTTTTTTGTGTGAAAATAATCTTGATAGGTTTTCTCTTCAAAAAGAACACTCCAAAAACTTTTTAAAGCTTCTAAAAGTTCTTTTTTATTTTCAAATTCAGCTAAAATAAAAGAGTGGCTTTCTCTATCACTTAAGATTTGTTTATATAACAACTCCATGGTCGGTAGATTTTTATTAGAGTATTTTATTTTAATATCTATATCTTCACTTTTTTTCTTTTGTCTGTATAAATTGATATATTCATTGATTCCTTGAAGTTTTTTCCCATCTTCTACAGTTTTTCCTCCTAAAAGAGTATTATAAAAATCTATTTCTTTTTGGGATAAACAACTGTTAAAGAACTCAGGTTTAAAAAGATCCTCTATGTTTTCAAGAGAAAAATAGTCAAACTCTTCCTTAAAGTCTGATTTCATATTTTTAAAAGATTGCTGTAATTCCGGATGACTGGACTTGATTTTTTCATAAGCTTGAAGATTGCCTAAAAACTTCATTAAGTTTTCATTGATGATTCTATGAGCAATAGCCGTTCCTTGCTCTTCAACAGAATACATATTTTTTCTATTTTCATTAAAACCTGTCAAATAAGTTGTAAATCTTCCAAAGTTTTTTATTATTTTTTGTTTGTCTTCTTTATCTGTAAGCTGACTGTTTTTAAGCCAGACAGGAAGAAGATATTTAATAAGCTCACTTGAGAATAAGATGCTTTTCTCTATATTTTTTTGTTTAATTGGTTCTTGTAAATATTCATCTAAAAGAGCTTTTTCTTTTTTTTCTTTAAACTTTGTCCACAATTTGTTATCAAGCTTTTTTAAAAAACCTAGCAATTGTTCTTCATCCGCTGTTTTAAAAAAACGTTCTAACAAGGGATTTAAAGTTTTAAATTGCTCTACGATATCCTTTCTAAACTGTTGCTCCATTTTTTTAATGACTTCTTCTTTTGTTTTTTCTTTGAGATTGTGTTTTTCCTTTATTTCATCAAGGAGATTGTTATCACTCCACAGCTTACAAAAGTCTGTGAGCTTATCTTTATCTAAAATGTTTTTATGAGAGAGTGTTAATTCAATATAATCTTTATGAAATTCATCAATGATCTTTTTTAATTCTTTATATTCTTTTGCCCGTTTTGTATCTGAAACTATAAAGTCTTGAAGATGTTGTTTTGTCTCAGCTGTTGGTTTTAATTCAAATTTTAAGGTTTTACTGAGGCTATATTTTCTTGAAAACAAAGAAAAAACATCAGAAGAGTTGGTCAACTTTTTTAATTTCACATTATAAATCATCGGCTTAATTTAAAAAAACTTTAAATTTTTTTAAAAAATTTATTTCTGAGGGAATTATGTACTTTGACTAAATATAAATAAGGCTTAAAAAGAGTCGATGAAAGAGGCTTTTATTCAGCAAATACTTTCACTAGAAAACAACTCAATAAAAAGTCTTTAAATTTTGTTTTCTAAATTTTCTATCGGAATTTTCCACCAAACCTGCCAGCTCATTGAAGGATGTATGGTGAGTTTTACATTTTTTTTATTTATTTGATAAAAAGATTTTCCTTTTTTATTCCATAACTTTAAAGGCTTTAAAAGGCATGGGTCTATTTCATAGATCAAATAATTAAAAGTTTTCTTTTTTGTTGGCACAGATATAATAACAGATTCAATGGATGATAAGAACTGATTTATCTTACTAAAATTATTTCTAAACCTAGTTAATCTATGTCCTGATATAGTAAGAATCCCTTTATTTATTTCACCAGACTTTATTTGAATAAAATAATTTTTTATTTTTATATCTGAATGTTTATTATGTCCACCTAAACCCTCTCCCCCTATCGCTTTAGCTACAATATGTTCTAAGCACTCTCCTTTACATTTTAAATTAGGAAATAGCTTATGGTATTTTTTTAGTAAAGATTGTATTCTTGCTTTATCTTTTGTAGAAAGCTTGTATCTTTGAGCCATTTCTTAGCTCCCGTGACGTAGTTTTTATTTATCTCTGTTGAAACAAATTCGACATTCATAGCTTTAGCTACCATACATTCTGAACCAGAACCACAAAAAGGTATATAAATTCTACTATGTTTCCCGTTGATTTTTGAATTGATAAGAATTTTAGTCAATTCAAAAGGTTTTTGTGTGGGATGTTGAATAGGACTTCTTTCTACATTCCCTTTTCCTCCCGCTAAAGCTGAAACTTTTATAACATCTCTAGGCAAAGCTCCGTTTTTATGTCCCTTATAAATAGTTTTTTTATTACCAAATCTACCTTTCGTATTTTTTCTAGGTCTCCCTATTTGTTTTTTATAAGCTTGTCCATAAGGCACTCGGATTTGATCTATTTCTAGTTTTGGTCTTTTATCATTCCATAAACAAAGAATGCTCTCGTGACTTCTTTGCCAGAATTTTGAAGCAGGACAAGTTTTATTAGTATAATGCCAGACCAACCACTTTTGTTTTTCTATAGGAAAATGAACAGCTATATGGCTAAGTATTTCAGGAAATCCATAAACATAAATAATTCCATTTGTAGTCAATTTATTAAGAGATAAACGAATCCATTCCTTAGACCATTTAATATACTTTTCTAAAGACATTTTGTATTTATTATTCCCAAAATCTTTCCCTATATTATAAGGGGGATCAGCTATTATTAAATTAAATTTTTCTTTTGTGGTTTCTAAAAAGCTAATACAATCTTTCAATAAAATTTGAGATTTGATTTTCTTTTCAGGAATAAATTTAGAGTTCTCTTTTTTATAAGAATTTTTTTTATTTTCAGAAATTAACTCAAGTTGCATATTAAAATTATAAATAAAGTTATTTTTTTGTTAAGTTTTATTGCTAAGTGCCAGACCAAAAAAATCCGTCAAAATGATAAAGTGATTTTATTTAATAAGACCTTAATAAGTTAGCTTCTTATTTATGGAACCTTGCACTAAGTAAGGATTTAACTCTGTCTATTTTGTCTATAACACAATTTCCTTTATATTTGACCTAAAAACAAGTTCCCAAAAATTTTATATTTAATAGGTTATCGCTTTTTGCAGGTTAAGTATATATCATACAAATCCTTTTGTATGATATATCTTTATGTAACTTTCATGAGGTTCATTTTTTATAAGAATTTTTTTATTTTCAGAAATTAACTCAAGTTACATACTAAAGTTATTTCTTTGTTAAGTTTTATTACTAAAAAATAATTTGCTATGGGTTTTGTGATTTTATTATTACATAAATACTTATAAAAAGAGGGGGTTAGTCTTGATAATAGTCAAACACTTATTTACAAAAATGACAACACAACTAAAAAGTGGAGATGGATTAACTTTTGAAGAAGTTATTTCACTTTATATATAGTTGGAGTTTCTCGCAATATTATAACTCCTATTGATTTTCCAAAATGATAAAAATCTGTTTTAGTTTAACACTTATGAAAATTGTACTGCAATCAAAATCATACTTCAAATTTATAACAGTAGAAATTGTAACAGTCTTTTAAACAAACATGGGATTAAGATAATAAATCTTTTTTTGAGACTAGAATCTTATAAATCAATCCCTTGACTTCACTCCCAATTTAGACGATAATTTAGGATCATGATCCAGAGATTACAAAAGTTAGATACGAAACAAAGTCTTTTTTTATTTGGTGCTAGAGGAACAGGAAAATCTACACTCTTAAAGCAAAAATTTAATTCTAGCAACATTTTATGGATTGATCTATTAAATTATAAAAAAGAAAGCCTTTTTTCTAAAAACCCCGATAGACTTTCTTTTCTAATTTCAAGCAAACTCTATAAAAAAGTTATTATTGATGAAATTCAAAAAGTCCCTAAGTTATTAGATATTATTCATCATGAGATAGTAAAAAACAAAAAAATTCAATTTATTATGACAGGTTCTAGTGCTAGAAAATTAAAAAGAGGGCAAGCTAATCTTTTAGCAGGAAGAGCTATTGCTTATTATCTTCATCCTTTTTCTTATTTAGAGCTAGGAAAAAAGTTCCAATTAAAAACAGCTTTACAGTTTGGAGGAATGCCTGAAATTTCAAATTTGAAATCAAAAAAAGAAATTATTTTATTTCTTGAAAGCTATGTTGAAAACTACTTAAAAGAAGAGATTCTTCAAGAGCAAATTGTCCGAAACATTCAGCCTTTTAAAAACTTTCTAGAAATCATGGCTCAGTTAAATGGCGAAACCATTAATTATTCTAAATTTGCAAGAGAAGTAGGTTCTGACCATAAAACAATTCAAAATTATTTTTCTGTTTTAGAAGATACTTTACTTGGTTTTTTTCTTCCAGCTTACAGTCACTCTATTAGAAAACAACAACAAAAAGCCCCTAAATTTTATTTATTTGATTTAGGAGTAAAAAGAGCTTTAGAGGGAGTATTAACAATACCTATTAAAAAAAATACTTACTCTTTTGGAAAAACTTTTGAACATTTTTTAATTTTAGAATGTTTCAAACTGAATCACTATTTAAGAAAGTTTTATAAATTTTCTTATTTAAAAACAAAAAATGGCTTGGAAATTGATTTGATTATTCAAAAACCTAATAAAAAAGAGATTCTTGTAGAAATAAAATCTACAGACATATTAAGAAAAGACCATGTAAGCAAGTTAAATAAATTCTCAAAAGATTGGACTTACCCCCATTCCAAACAACTGTGGTCTCTTGACTCAAACGTTCAAAATATTGAAGGAGTCAAGTGTCTCCCATGGAAGATAGCTCTAAAAAAATTGTTTCAGATTTCTAATTAAGGAACTGTGATGAATGTTTTTTCCATTATGAAATCTCATATGTTATATTTAACTTTACAAGCTTTTAAGACCATACTTATTTACAGAGTATCTACAAAATAGAAATTTTAATAACCATTTAAACTTCAAGGAAAATATATCAGAGAATTCTTTAAAATTTTATCTTTTATTATTGTGTTATTAAATAGATAAAAGGATTTATAAAAATGTTAAAAAAACTACTATGAAATAATGAAGTTATAGGAATTATATTAGAAATGAGTTTTTCCTTGTTTGCGAAATGTCATGATCAAGGCTTTACTTTCATTGCAACTTTTTGCTATCAGCTGTGCCTGGAAAAATGTAAATAAATTCATAGCCGAAAAAGTTGATGTAAATGAAAGAGATTCTTTTTGGAAGAACAGCTTTGCATCTAATTGTTTTGAGACATTTTTTGTCCTGAGGCTTTGGAAGCTTTAATAGTTGATGGAGCAGATATATTTGCAAAAGATAATGAAGTGTCAAGGGCGTCTTCTTTTATTAATAAGGCATATATCAAATGAAAAAATTTAAAGATGTATTTCATAAAGTATGTTAGCAAGATCAATAGTATTTAAAGTTTTTGATTTTTCTAAGACGTATTTTCTAATTTCTTATATAAGGAAAGCTTATTTCTTTAACTTTTCTTTTAATTTATAAGGTAATAAATTACTTGAAACCTATTTTTACTATTTAAAGTGTTTTGTTTTTTTTATTACTGTGATACTTTTTTAAAAAGTCATACCTAAAAAGGAGGATAGTATGAACACTTTAAAAAAAGTATTATTAAAGATGAGGGGGAAGGGAACTATATTAGCAATGAGTTTTTCTTTGTTTGCTGGATATCAAGCGGGAGCACATAACGATTTACACCATGCCGCTTACAACTGTGACGTGAACGCTTTTCGTAGTGGTTTAGAAAAGGGAATATCAATGTATGAAACAAATCAAGATGGAATGACACCTAATGATATCATTTTAATTAAGTTAGAAATTATGAAAAAGGCGAAACTTAACAATAATTATTATTATAAAGCTTGTCAGGAGGTTCAGGAGTATATAGCACAGTTTAAAAACTATAATTCAAGAAAATTCATCGAATTCTCATATTGTTCAACATATCCATCAATACGGATGGACATTCAAAACTGTTCTATTTATGAATAGATTAGAAATTTTTGAACACTTAATTAAGATATTTCATACCTTGTATTTCTTATTTAAAGAAAGCTTCATTTTTTGAGCTTTTCCTTAAATTAAGAGTATTTAGCAAAAAAACTTTGTTTAGTAAATAATATTTTTTTATTTACTTTTTTTTAATAAAAAATATAGTTTTTATATTGTGGTTTACCAAAATGCTCTCTCTTGTTTGCATGACTTTTCTAAGGGTTTTGTTTTTATGGTTGGGGGATTTGGGCTTTGTGGTGTTCCTGAAAATCTTATTTCTGCTATTCACTTTAAATGAGGCTAAAGATACCCTTAAATAGAAATCAAATAGCTCATCGAGTCGCAGAGGAAATAGAAAAAGGTTTTATCGTTAATTTAGGAATAGGGATTCCGGCTTTAGGTTATAGCTTTTGCATTGTTTTTGTTAAGAAAGGAATAGCAACCTAATAATAAACAGCTCCATTAAGAGAAAAACCTTTACTTAAGTTTTTCCTTTGAAACTTTAAAAAGCTTTAGAAATCGAGATGTTTTAATTCATAATCTTCCTCTATTCTTTCAAGAAGCAAAATAACAAATTTTTATTCGAAGAAGAATTTATGAGAAAATGATAGAAAAAGAAATTTATTTTATGAATGAAAAGGAATTCTCTTTCACTCTCATTTATTAATTAAGAATGAAACTTTATTCCTTAGTAACTGTAAATCTTACAAAAAAAGCTTTGAATCTCTTTACTTTCTAAAGATGCTAAAAAGCTCTTTATTCTATAGTTTTTTTATTTAGTTGTAGTATTATAATTTTTAAATAAAGGAATTTTTATGTCAGTTGTACCAAAATTTAGACTCTTATGAAAGAGAAAAAAGACATTGAGTCTAATTAATTTAAAAAGTTTGAAATGCGTTTTTACATTCTTTTAATTATCAAGTCGTCTAAGTTTCAATTAATGTAAAAAAACAAATCCCTAAAGGAGATATAAAATGAAAAAGCAAAAAAACCATGTGAAGATGACAAGAGGTGTTGTCTTTAAAAAATTCTTTGTAGACAATCCTGATATCTTAAAACGTGTTTTAAGATATTTTTTAAACATTCCTGAAATCATGAAATTAGAGATCAAAAACCCTCATATCCAAGAAGTTAGAAGAAAATAAACAAAAGCCTCAAAGTAAATAAAATCTTGAATTTTTAGATAGCAACCTTTCTGTAGAAAATCTAGGAGGGGAAAAGTTTACTTAGATTTAAGAGTGAAACTCTCTTCAGGAGAGGATAAGGAGTATTTATCAAAGTTATCAGAAGATGAGAGAATGCAAGAGTTAGCCGAGTTCCGCAGAAAGATGGATTATAGATTAGACAGACGGGTGAAGAAGGCATAGGGGAAGGCAGACAAGCAGAAAAAAGGGAACAGGCCTAAAAATTACTGGAGTTAGGTGTGGATATTTCTACAATTATAAAAGTAACAGGTCTTTCAAAAGTTAAGACTCTTAAACTAAAAAAGAAATAAGAGAGCAGAATATTAAGCTCTGTTTTTAAAGCAGCTCCACATCTCTTAGTTCTTTTGCGTCTCTCCAAGCCTGTTCTACCCTTTTCTTCCTTCTCTTTTCTGCTTCTTTCTCTCTTCTTCTCTTGATACAA
>JACOND010000004.1 GCA_014323935.1 Bdellovibrionales bacterium | reverse complement strand
AGCAACTGAGAAGCTACTTATAGAAGAAGGGATATTAACAAGAGGAGGACTTATGCAAGATGTAATAGGAGTTATAAAAGAGGAAGGACGACAAGAAGGCATGCAAGAAGGGCGTCAAGAAGGGCGTCAAGAAGGACGTCAAGAAGAACGGCAAGAAATTGTTCTAAATATGCTGAAAGAAAAAGTAGAGATTGCTTTTATATCTAAAATTACAGGTTTTTCTAAAGAAGAAATTGAAAAATTAAAGAAGAATTCTTAAAAAATCTAGTCTTCTACTTTATGGAGCCATAAGGTTTTTAATTTAGATAATGATTTAGAGTTTATCTATTAAAAAGTTGTGGTTATTTTCTTCTTTTAGAATAAGGGATATAACAGAGGAGATTTATTTTTTAGATTGAGGATGCTTTTGTTATATTATGATTAAAAGATTTTATTTTTTTACAACTTCTTTTAAATAACCGAAAAGATATCCTGAGTTTATGGAAAAACACATTTCTAATACAAAAAATCCTCTTTCAGTTAGGATAAATTCTTCAAGAACTTTTACTCAGACCCTAAACTCAGTTAGAATTACTTCAGCTGATCTTTTCAAAAAAAGATTGTGGAACTTGTAATTTAGAAAAACTAAAAGTAGAAAAAGATACTTTTAAAGCTAAAAGAGCGAATCTTATTTTATCCTTTACTTTAAGACTTTTCCTAAAATCAATAGTGGGAGTTTTCGTACTTTTAGAACATAAAAACTCTTATCATAAGAACCTTTATAACCAATTACTAGATTATCAATATTTCCTTCGAAGTTCCTTATTCAATAGATAGCTTTATATTTTCTATCATGGAAAATATTAGATGAGATATGGAGTTTAATAACTCCTTACAAAACAAACCTAGCCTCTTTTATAGAATTTCCAGTGTGATAAGTATTCTATAGACTTGAGCAAGAAAATATTAACCAGATTTAGTTTTAATACTTAATTCTTTTCTTTTATGTACTCAAGCATTTTGTCAAACAGGATATATGATCCAGCAATTAGATAAGGAAAAATAAGCCATTTTATTAAATTTGAGATTTTACTTTAATTTAAAACTTAATTCTAAAAGGCTTTGTTTATTTCTTATAGTTGTAACTTTGCATCATTTCTGTATTGTTATTATGCTAGAATGGCAATCGTTACTAAAACCTCAATAATAGCAATAACGAGACCAAAAGCTCTATAAGAGAAAAACCTTTAATTAAGCTTTTCCTTTTAGTTTTTGCAGGTTTGCTTGTAGATTCTTTTTTTATAATGTAAACTTTATTACCATAAATAAAATTATAGTCATAAATCTGGTTTTAGAAATTGAGGTATTTGAGATGATGAGAAATTTTGAGTTTTTTTATTCAAAAATGAAAGCTCTTAATTCAACAAATTTATTTAACTAAAGAGGATTTTTTTGTTTTATCTGGAGAGGTATCTTAATTTATCTTAAGCACAAAAAGCTAAGTTTTAGTAGTCTTTTGTTGATTAATTGAGTTTCGTCTATCATAGATCTTTTCATCGATTTAAAATCAAAGTTTTTAAGAATTTGTTGTATAATTTTCATTTGTCAAAAGCCCTCCTTTTCCTATAAAATGCTATTTCATGGATATCTTAGATATAACAAAGAGAAAACAAGCTCGTTTTTCAGGAATAAAAACTTTTTTTCGTTTAAATCATGAAAAAGTAGCTGAGACATCCTCAAACGTTCTTCTTTGCGGGATTCCTTTTGATGGAGGCTCTACTTACCGGACAGGCTCTAGAATGGCTCCTTCCTCTATGAGAGAGATCTCAGCTTTAGGAAGAGCTTATCATCCTAACTACAATCAAAATGTCTTTGAGATTTTAAAACCTGTGGATATAGGAGATTTAACAATCAATCCTATTTCTTTAAAAAAAACCTATCAGCTTATAGAAAAGAATTTATTAAAAATCGCTCAAAATAAAAAAAGAGTTCTGTGTGTTGGAGGAGATCACTCCATAACCCTACCTATTTTAAGAGCTTTATCTAAGATTTATGGACCTTTGAACCTCATTCATTTTGATGCTCATTTTGATACCTATCCTCCCGCTTATGGGGATGAAGAGTATCATCATGGAACTTTTGTTCGTCATGCCGTTTTAGAAAACTGCGTCAGGGAGGTCTTTCAATTTGGTATTCGTGGACCTTGGACAGCTAAAGAAGACCAAGATTTTATAAAAAAACATGAGATTAAAGTTTGGACAGTCGATGATATAAAAAAAAAGGGAAAAAAGCTTTTTAAAGAAATTCCAGCTTTAAAAGGAGCTTCTTACCTAAGCTTTGATGTCGATTGTTTAGACCCTGCTTATGCTCCGGGAACAGGAACTCCTATGCCTGCAGGACTTAACAGTTATGAAGCTTTTCAAATTCTAAGAAACCTTAAAATAGAAAAACTGATAGGCGGAGATGTTGTAGAAGTGAATCCCTCCTATGACCATGGTCAAATTACATCCTTAGTTGCAACTTCTATTCTTTTTGAAATTTTAAATCTTATGGTTTAGCTTTATTAAAGTAAGATATAGCTTAAAATTGGTTTTGAAAGGTAGCCGTACAAATAGAATGACCTATGACCTCTGGATCTTCACTGTCATCTGACCATTTTTCATCTAAATCTGTATACTTTTTAGGTGTAGCATTATTGCTATTACGACTGTGTTCAATAAAGTCCTCTGCAAAATCTTCAAAAACATTAGAAGAAAGAATGTAATCTGTGAGTCTTGAGTTGAGATTTGCTCCGATAGTACATATATCAATCAAACAACTTTTTGATGGGCTATTATGACTGTGATTTTTACAAGCTGTATCTGTATCTAAGAAGAACTCTAAAAAATAATTTAAAGCAACATTATTACCGGTTTCTAAGGCATATTCTAAAATAGAATCACGGTTACCAACTTCTCTTGTAAAAGCTCTTTCCACGTCATCTGAGTCAAAATTAATTAACTCGCTTAATAAAAGCTCTAACCTTCTAAAATCGTAATCTTCATCTCTTATAATCTCAGCGACATCCTCATTTTCAGCAATCCAAATCAGAAAATCTTCTGAATCTGATCTGTTATAGTCGTCTCTAAAAATCAAGTCTAAACCGGAAAGGGAGACATCTAAAAACCATTCAAAATGATCTAAGTCAATGGAATCTAAATCTCTTGGGTTTTGAATACTTTCATAAACTTCATAAATATCATAAACACTGTCGGTATCTAACTCTCTACAATCTTCTCGGTCTCTAGAAAGATACATTTCCTGACACAATTCATAACATTCATGAGATCTGGATTCGTCTTCACAAGCACTGCCTCTTTTAGCATTAGACAGCCTTCTGTCTCTTTCTGGTCGATTTCTATCATTATCTCTTCTTGCATCATAATAATCCTCATTGAGAGCTGGACGATAAATTTGTTGTTGGTTTACAGGTTGTTGGTTTGCAGGTTGTGGTTGATAGGTGGACGGGCTGGTTTGATAACTGGTTTGATTGTTTTGAGGAAAAGGGTTGTTTTGGTAAGGAACAGGAGGATAACAACTTAAAAGTAAAAATAAAATAAGACTGATAAAAAAATAGCTTTTTTTTAAAAGAGGTTTTATTTTCATAAAAATTCCTGTTTTTTTATCTTTCAATAATAAATCGGATAAAAATGAAGAAACATTAAAAAAACTATTTTTTTATAAAAATATACTTAAGATTAGCTTTTTATAAAGAATTTTGGTCTGAAGTAGTATAGATTAATTCCCCAGGTAAACAAGATGGTCTTAAAGTTCAAAAAGTAGAGGAATCTTCAGATAACTGAATTTTTTAAGGAATTCGAACTCAATTTAATATAAAAGTCAGCGGAGTCTTTTTCTTGAAAATGAGAGGTAAAAAGACAGCTTCTCTTTTGCAGATAAGCTCTAAAACTCTATAATTGTCTGTTAACATTTTTAATAAATTCAATTGCAATGTAATAAAAATTTAATTGGGTGCTAGAGTGAATGTTAAAAAAAGAACTCAAGTTTTTACACAATTAAAAAAGTCTATCGATCAGAGTATTAAAATAATACACAGGAAAAGCGAACCAAATGAAATAAGAATTCCCTAGCAATTAATAAACTGCCCATTAGAGCTAGCTAAAAACAGGTGATATTATAAATTGGATAAACTTATAAACATACGATTGCTTATGTAACAGAAGAGTTTGATAATTCCATTTTTTCGTGTATTAAGAAATTTTAAAATCAATCCTTTTTATCTTTATGTATTATTTTCAAAGTGATTTATTTTTAAGGCAAGTGTTTATGTATCGTACAGGAGCTTTATATCAGCGTTATCAGATGAAGATTTTAGTAAAATTTATATTCCACATGAAAAGAAATTTGAAAAAATCAGCTCAATGGTTAAAAAAAGTTTTTATTTAAGACAAAAAGCTAAAAATGAAATGAGGAATATAATTTGAATGAAATAAGAAATTTTTTGTGATTTTATCTACAATAATACAAAAACAGTTATCAATCGTTTTAATTTCTAGGATTATAAGTAGATTTATAGGATGTAGAGTTCTTGTACAGATGGAAGCTCTCCACAACTCCTAGATGTTATTTCTATTCTCTTTAAAAATCCTATCTCTAATGATAATTACAAATATCAAACAGAAAATTTCTTAATTGGCGAACAGTATAAAATAAAAGAAGAAAGGAGAAGAGAAATGGGATAACTTAGATAAAATGAAAGATGAGTTTAGTAAACTATGGCATAATTTCAGAAATAGAGGGAAAAATGATCAAACCTATAATTTAAAAAAACTGAAATTAGAAAAAAATACTTTTGAAGAGATTGTAGCTTATTTTATCTCTTTCCTTTAAGACCTTTCCTGGAAATCAGATTGAGAGTTTTTATACTTTATAGAACCAATCATTAGATTATTAGTTTTTTCTTCGAAAGCTCATGATTGAACAAATAGGCTACATTTATCATTCTTGTATCTATTATGGAAAAGAACTTTTCAAGTTTAAAAACTCTCTTCGAGAAGAAGATTTTAAATCTTTTTTTTAATTCCTAGAAAATCAATAAAGAGTATGTTAAATGATGAACCAAAGTAAATGGATTCTAGAGATAAAAAAAGCGACTAAGAAGTTAAAAGGTTCCCTCGTGGTAAAGTTATTAGCTGAGATATGGTATAACTCTAGAAGCTTATGAGGTGAAGAAGTTCAAAAGAGGAAGCTAGAAAGATAGTTAAGGATACTGAAGTATTTGATAAATTTAAAAGTTTGGAGAACAGGCAACTTGATACTGTATTAAAACAAGGAGGACTTATGGATGTAATAGAAAATATAAAAGAAAAAGGGATTTGGGAAGGCATGCAAAAAGGACGAAAAGAAGGACAGCGAAAAGGCCGGCAAGAAATTGCTTTAAATATGCTGAAAGAAAAAATAGAGATTGCTTTTATTAATAAGCTTACAGGTTTTTCTAAAGAAGAAATTAAAAAATTAAAGAACCAAGCTTCTCAAAAAAGCCTTTCAAAAACAAAACAAACCTTTTTCAGTCCTGATAAATTCTTCACAAGTTTTGACTCAGATTCTAAACTCAGTCAGGAATTACTTCAACTGATCTTTTCAAAAAAAGAAATTGAAATCTATGATTTAAAAAAAATAGGAAGTAAAAAAAGATCTTTTTAACGATAAAAGATCGAATCTTATTTTATCCCTTCCCTTTAAAGACCTACCTAAAATCAAATTGAGAATTTTTATTTTTTTAGAACATAAAAGCTCTTACGATAAAAACCTTTATGAGGAAATATTAGAATACCTTCTTTTATTTCGAAAACTGATGATTCAAGAGATAGGCTACTTTCAGCCTATCATTCCAGTGCTTTTATATCATGGAAAAGAACTTTTCAAGTGGAAAAGCTCACTTCAAGAAGAAGATTTTAAGTCTTTTTTTTCAAAAATTCCTAAAGAATTAAGAAAAAATATGTTAAACTATAAACTAAAGATAATAAACATCAAGGACCCGGAGATAAGAAAAGGAGCTAAGAAACTAGATGAGATATTGTATAACTCCTTTACAAGTGACAGAAGTTTACTCGGGGAAGAATTACTAAAAGATTTAAGGAGACAACCTAGAAAGATAGCAGAATTAAGGATATTGGAGTATTTAAAAGATAATACAGCTTTAAATTTAAAAATATGGAAAGAAGCTGAGAAGCTACTTGTAAAAGAAGATATATTAGAAGAAACAGGTTTTTGGGAAGGCATGCAAAAAGGACGTCAAGAAGGAATGCAAGAAATTGTTTTAAATCTTTTGAAAGAAAAAACAGAGATTGCTTTTATTTCTAAAATTACAAGTTTTTCTAAAGAAGAAATTGAAAAATTAAAGAATAGTTCTTAATAAAGTTAGATTGCTCTTTAGATACTACATTTTTTTAGAAAATTTAAACTCTTTTAAAATGCTGAAGGAGAAACAGATACCTTTTGTTACTTATAGACTAAATAAGTGATCTTTTAACTTAGTTCATAATTAATTTTCCACATTCTTAAGCCTTTTGACAGGACTTATGAGTGTTATGTTTCAAGACAGTACAAAACAGCCTAATCGCATTCCTAGGGCTTTTTTTGTAGATTACTGAAAGTCTAATTTTTTAGACTTTGCATTGATATTAACGAATCAGCTTTGATTTTTTTCCCCTTTCTTTGAGTAGTCCTGAAACATTTGGGACAGATTTAATTATGACACAGACAGTCTGTATGTGTTAAGACCTTATATCTAACTTTTTGCCCTTTATCTAAGGTATCAAGACTCAAGTTACAAATTTTATGTATGCAATGCAATATACTTTTTAGATTGACTAAAGGCTAGGGTGTTATGTTAGTTAAAAAAGATGAGGGGTTTTTAGCCTTTTAGCTGAATTTAAATTATTACAGGAGAGAAGATATGATGGGAGTCAACCGTGTTATGTTATTAGGGAACTTAGGAGTAGATCCAGAAATTAAAAAGACTAATTCGGGTCAAAGTATGACCCTTTTCAGTTTAGCAACTAGCAGTGCTTGGACGAATCGAGAGGGACAAAGGCAAGAACACACAGAGTGGCACCGTGTGGTTGTTTGGGGGAAATTAGCTGAAACTTGTGCAAAATATCTTACAAAAGGAAATAAAGTTTATGTAGATGGTCGTTTACAAACGAGATCTTGGGAAGATGATAAAAATCAAAAACGATATACAACTGAAATTGTTGCAAGAGAGGTTTTATTTTTAAACAGTAAGTCTGAAAATGTATCTTCTCAAAATTACTCTCCAGCTCCTGAACCTGCTTTTGGTGGGAATGAAAAATCACAAGATGCTGAAGATATTCCTTTTTAAAAATTAAGGGATATTTTTGTCTATCAAATTAGAGCATTTAGAAAGTTTACAGCTTTCTCAAGATCAAGTTGTGACATCTGGTAGTAAGTTACTTGAGCATGGAACAGATTGGTTAAAGATATGGGCTGGTCAGCCAAGTTTAATCCTTTTTCCAAAAAGTACAAAAGATGTATTAAATATTGTTAATTGGGCAAGATCTTACAAATATCCTTTGATTCCAGAGGGGGGAAGAACAGGTTTAAGTGGAGGAACTCTTGCTTTAAAAAAAGAAATTCTTGTTTCTTTTGATAAAATGAATCAATTGATAGATTTTAATCCTTTTGAGAGAACTGTGACAGTTGAGCCTGGATTTATAACACAAGATTTACAAGAATTTGCTAAAGAAAAATCTTTATATTTTCCGATTTCTTTTGCGGCTCAAGGATCTTCTCAAATAGGAGGAAATATAGCAACTAATGTAGGAGGCGTCCATGTTATAAAATATGGAAATATAAAAAGATATGTTTTAGGTTTAGAAGTCGTTACAGGAAAAGGAGAGCTTTTGAAATTAGGAAAGGGATTAGTTAAAAATGCAGTAGGTTATTCTCTTAAAGATTTAATTATTGGAAGTGAAGGAACCTTAGCTTTTATCACTCAGGCGACTCTCTTTTTGGTATCTCCTCCTGAAAACAAACAAGTTTTTCTTATAGCTATTGAGAAATCTCAAGATATGTTACAAATCTATAAAGCTTTTAAGAATCAAATAGAAATTTTAGCTTTTGAGTTTTTTACTGATCTTGCTTTAAAACATGTCTTAAAACATGGTGGTTTAAGCTCTCCTTTGAACCGAGCTCCTTTTTATCTTTTAATAGAATTAGAAGGGAAAGACAGTGAAAAAGCCCTTCGGATTTTTGAAAATTTTTATGAAAAAAACTTTGTTAAAGATGGAATTTTAAGTCAAAATTCAAAACAAGCTCAAGACCTTTGGAAATTAAGAGAAAACATAAGCGAAGCTATTTCTTGTTTTAAAACTTATAAAAATGATGTCAGTGTTCGTATGTCTAAAATGACAGATTTTTTACAAGATTTAGATAAACTTTTAAATCATCATTATCCTGATTTTGAAAAAATTGTTTTTGGTCATTTAGGAGATGGGAATTTACACATTAATATTTTAAAACCAGAGAGTTGGGAAAAAAAGAATTTTACCAAAGAGTGTGAAAAAGTAAATAATGTTTTGTTTGAATTGATAAAAAAATATGAAGGGTCTATTTCAGCAGAGCATGGAATAGGTCTATTAAAAAAGGATTATCTTTTTTATTCTTGTTCCCAGGAAGAAATTGCTATTATGAAAAGCTTAAAAAAAATTTTTGATCCCGATCAAATATTAAATCCTGGAAAAATATTTGATCTTTAAAAAAATAAGCTCTTTATTTTCATATCTAACTGGACAAAAGATCAGTTTTAAGATACCTTGACTTAAAGATGAATTCTTTTATTCCTGACATTTATCAAATAAATAATTTAGAAGATGAATTGATTGTTCAAAGTGAAAAAAAAACTTCTGAAGAGAGCTTGAAGTTAGATGTTTTATTTGTAGGGGCAGGTCCTGCAAGTTTAACAAGTGCCATTCATTTAGCTCGGTTAGCGAAAAAACAAAATAAAAATTTAGAGATAGGGATTATAGAAAAAGCTGATAAAATAGGGGGACACACACTCTCAGGGGCTATTATCAATCCTTTGATTTTTAAATGGCTTTTTCCTGATAAAAAAGAAGAAGATTTCCCTTTTAGAGAAAAAGTTCAAAAGGAAGCCTTTTATTTTTTAACTCAAAAAAAATCCTTTCCCTTTTTTATGCCACCAGAGATAAAGTCTAAAAATTACTGGACAGCTTCCCTTTGTGAAGGGGTTCGTTTTTTAGCAAAGGAAGCCGAAGCTCTAGGGGTGTATCTTTTTCCTTCTTATCCTGCAGACAAATTAATAATGAATGAAAATAAAGTTTTAGGGATCGTATCAAAACCTTATGGTTTAAATAAAGATGGTTCTAAAGAAGGAAATTATGAAGAGTCCACTAAAATTTTTGCAAAAATCGTTGTTTTATCTGAAGGAAGCCGGGGACATTTAACACAAGCTTATATTGATAAACAAAAGCTATCGGGATTATACCCTCAAACTTATGCTTTAGGAGTTAAAGAAATTTGGGAAGTTTCAAAAAATCCAGATAAAGTATTTCATACTTTAGGTTGGCCTTTAGATGCTAAAACGTTTGGAGGAAGCTGGTTTTATCCTCTTGGAAACAATCAAGTGTCTCTAGGTTTAGTTGTGGGATTGGATTCTCCTTTAGCAGATTTGTCGGTTCATGATGAATTACAAAAAATGAAAGAACACCCTTTATTTCAAAAGTATTTAAAAGGAGGAAAATGTATAGAATGGGGAGCTAAAACAATCCCAGAAGGAGGCTATCATGCTTTGCCAAAGCGGTTCAGTGGAGATGGTCTTCTTATTATAGGAGATAGTTTGGGTTTGGTAAATATGTCTTCTTTAAAAGGTATTCATTATGCTATGGCTTCTGGTTATTATGCAGCTCAGGTTTTATGGTCATCTTTTGAAAAACAGGATTTTTCTTATGAATGTTTAAAAGCCTATGACCAAAAAATTAAAGAGAGTTTTATTGGAAAAGATCTTTACAAGTACCGTAACTTAAGACAATCTTTTCATAAAGGATTATTTCAAGGTTTCATAAAAGCGGGATTAATCACTCTAACAAAAGGTTGGTTTCCTTTTGATTTTAAACAAAAGAGTTTAAAATCAGATTCTGAAATTAAAAAGTCTTTTAAAAGTAAAACTTACTCTCATCAAGGTCTCAGCAAACAAGATGCGGTTTATTTATCAGGAAATAAAAGCAGAGATAAAATTCCCTCTCATCTTATAAAAAAAGAAGAGATAAATAAAAATTTAGCTTTGTTTTATGAAAGCTTATGTCCTGCAGGAGTGTATGAACAAAAACAAGAAAAATTTATTGTAAATAGCCCTAATTGTATTGATTGTAAGGCAACAGATATTTTAGGTCCTCGTTGGACTCCTAGAGAGAGAGGAAGCGGTCCTAACTATCAAATCATGTAAAAATACAAACTAAGAATTGATCTTTCTATTTAAACTAAAACTTTTTATAAAAAATTTTCTAAAAGATTCAAAGATTGTTTTTTAAGAACTTATTTTTTCAAAAACTATTAAAGAAAAATACTTTTAAAAGCTTTAAGAAAAAAAGCTTTATTGACAAATAGAGAATTTGTCCTCATCTTAATTATCGATGCAAAAATTAATAGAAAAAATGACACATAAAAGTGTAGAGGCTTTTCAATCTGCTTTTTTAAAAGCACAGGAAAATCAATATCCCAACATAGAACCTGCTGTCTTTTTATCTTGTCTTTTAAAGGAAAAAGATAGTATCCTTTTTCAAGTTTTAGAATCATTAAATATTGATGGACAGGCTCTTATTAGGGATTTGCAAATTGAAGAAAATAAACTTCCTAAAGTGAGTGGTTATGAGCAAACCCCCGCTCCTTCTTCAGATTTAATATCTCTTATAAAAAAGGCCGCTCAGATAGCTAACCGAGAAGCGGATAGCTATATCTCTCCAGAGCATTTTATATTAGCCACTTTCTCTCTTTCCTCCTTAAGTCAAATTCGATTTCTTTTTGAAAAAAGAAATCTCAAAGAGACTGATTTTGTTAAAGCTCTTAAAAAATTAAAAGGAGATAAAAAAATCACAACTAAAAATCCAGAAAATCAATTTCAAGTTTTACAAAAATACACTCGTGATTTGACTGAGTTAGCAGAGCAAGGAAAGTTAGATCCTGTGATTGGCCGAGATAAAGAGATTCGCCGTGTGGTTCAAGTTTTATCTAGAAGAACAAAAAACAATCCCGTTTTGATTGGTGAACCAGGAGTTGGTAAAACAGCTATTGCTGAAGGTTTAGCTCTTCGTATTTTAAATAGAGATGTTCCTGAAGTTCTTTTTGGTAAAAAAATTGTAGCTTTAGATTTAGCTAGCTTGATTGCAGGGACAAAATACAGAGGGGAATTTGAAGACCGTCTGAAAGCTCTCATTTCAGAAGTGAGCCATAGTCATGGAGAAATTATTTTATTTATAGATGAGCTTCATACTCTTGTAGGTGCCGGTAAAACAGAAGGAGCTATGGACGCAGGACAAATGTTAAAGCCCGCTTTAGCAAGAGGAGAATTGAGAAGCATTGGAGCAACTACTTTAGATGAATACAGAAAATTTATTGAAAAAGATAAAGCTTTAGAAAGAAGATTTCAAACGGTTTTAATAGATGAACCTAGCCCAGAAGATTCTTTAACAATATTAAGAGGTCTTAAAGAAAGATATGAAGTTCATCATGGAGTTCGGATTAAAGATTCAGCTCTTGTTTCTGCTGTACAGCTATCTTATCGTTATATCACAGATAGATTTCTTCCCGATAAAGCAATTGATCTTATAGATGAAGCTGCAAGTTGTTTAAATATAGAGATTCACAGTGTCCCCGCTATTATTGATGAAAACCAAAGGAAGATTTTAAACCTTCAAATAGAAAAAAAAGCTTTATCTAAAGAGAGAGATGAAAAATCTCAAAAAAGATGTCTTGAAATTGATAAAGAACTTAAAATTTTAGAAGAAAAAAGTAAAACCCTCAAAGCTCAACTTGAAAATGAAAAATCTTCTATTTTAAGACTTCGTTCTCTTAAAAAAGAGATTGAAAAATCTAAACAAGAAATGGATCGCTGTGAAAGAGAAGGTATTTTAGATAAAGCTGCTGAATTAAAATATGGTATTATACCTAACTTACAAAAAAAAATTAAAATTTTAGAAGATAAAGCTCAAAATAAAAATAAATCTCAAAATCCTTTATTAAAGGAAGAAGTCGGACCTGAAGAAATTGCTGAAGTTGTTTCTCAATGGACAGGTATTCCTCTAAGGAAAATGCTTCAAACTGAAAAAGAAAAACTTATCAATATGGAAGAGTATTTAAGGAAAAAAGTGATAGGTCAGGATCAGGCTTTAAACCTTATCAGTGATTCGATTCGTCGATCGAGAGCAGATATTTCCTCTCCCGATAATCCTATGGGAAGTTTTATTTTTTTAGGTCCTACAGGAGTAGGAAAAACAGAAACGGCAAAGGCTTTAGCAGAATTTCTTTTTGATACAGAAAAGTCGCTGATACGAATTGATATGAGTGAGTATATGGAAAAACATAATGTCTCTCGTTTGATAGGAGCTCCTCCAGGTTATGTTGGTTTTGAAGAAGGAGGACAGCTCACAGAAAAGGTTAGAAGAAAACCTTACAGTGTTATTTTGTTAGATGAGATTGAAAAAGCTCACATGGATGTTTTTAATATTTTACTTCAAGTTTTAGATGAAGGACGTTTAACGGATGGTCAAGGTAGAACTGTTGACTTTAGAAATTCTGTTTTAATTATGACAAGTAATCTTGGCTCTGATATTTTAATTGATAACTCTTTTAAAAAGAGTGAAAAAAATAAAAAAGTTCATGAATTGTTAAAGAAAAGTTTTAGACCTGAATTTTTAAATCGTATAGATGAAATTTTAATTTATAACTCTCTTGAAAAAGCTCAAATTGATCAAATTGTTAAAAGAGAAATTAAAAAACTAGAAAATAGATTGAAAAAAAATGTTAGCATTGAGTTAGATGATAAGGCTTTAAGCTTTCTTTCTAAAAGAGCCTTTGATCCTCTTTACGGGGCTAGACCTGTTAGAAGAACTGTGCAAAAAGAAGTTTTTAATCCTTTAGCAAAAAAAATATTAGCTGATGAAATAAAAGAAAAATCAAAAATTAAATTAACAGCTAATGATTTAAATTTAGAAATTAGTTGTTAATGATAGAAGTATTTTTTTAAATATTTTCCTGTTGCACTTTTAGAATTTTGAGAGACTTTTTCAGGGGTATCTTCTGATATAACAAAACCTCCTTTATCTCCTCCTTCATATCCTAAATCAATTAAATAATCACAAGACTTTAAAATATCTAAGTGGTGTTCTATGACAACAACGGTATGTCCTTGTTCAGAAAGTTGTCTTAAAATAAAAAGTAACTTTTCAACATCTTGAAAATGAAGACCTGTTGTCGGTTCATCTAAAATATAAAAAGTTTTAGAATTTGTTTTTTTAGAGAGTTCTTTAGAGAGTTTAATTCTTTGAGCTTCCCCTCCCGATAAAGTCAGAGAGCTTTGTCCAAGGGTTATATAACCTAAACCGACTTTTTGTAAAAAGTTCAGACGTTGATAAATAGAGGGATGATTTTTAAAAAAAAGAAGAGCTTGATCTACGTTCATATTTAAAATGTCATAAATGTTTTTATTTTTGTAAGTAATATTTAAGATTTCAGGGGAATATCTTTTTCCATGACATATTTCACAGGTGGTAAAAACATTGGGCAAAAAACGCATCTCTAAATTAATGACACCGGCTCCTTTACAGTTTTCACACCGTCCTCCTGGGATATTAAAGCTAAAAAAACCAGAAGAGTATCCTCTTACTTTAGAAGAGGGAAGATGAGCAAAAAAATTTCTAATCATTTGAAAGACACCAATATAAGTAGCAGGATTGGATCTAGGAGTTCGCCCAATCGGTTTTTGATTAATCTGAATAACACGGTCAATAAAGTTTAAACCTTTGACTGTGGAATAAGCTCCTACCGGCTTATTGCTCTGATTTATTTTATTGAAAAGTAAAGGGTAAATAGTATCTGTAACTAAAGAGCTTTTACCACTTCCTGACACTCCGCTAATACCAATTAAATAACCTAAGGGAATACGAACATTGATATTTTTTAAGTTATTTTCTTTTAAACCTGTTAACTCTAAGAAAATTCCTTGTTCTTTATATCTACTTTGATAAAGAGGGATTTGTTTTTTTTGTGAAAGATAAGCTCCTGTTAAACTCTTTTTATTTGCTTTAATGTCATGGACTGTTCCTTCAGCTGTTAAATATCCTCCTTTTTTTCCTGCCCCAGGTCCTAAATCAATGATTTTATCTGCTATAGAAATACTTTCTTCATCATGTTCAACAACAATGATAGTATTTCCTCTATTTTTTATTTTTTGAATAGCTTTTAAAATTTGTCCATGATCTTTAGAATGAAGTCCTATACTAGGTTCATCTAAGACGTAGGTTACACCAATAACAGGTGAAGATAATTGTCCGGCTAAACGGACTCTTTGAGCTTCTCCTCCCGATAAAGTAATTAAAGATCGATTTAAACTTAAATAAGAAAGATTTAAATCATGTAAAAAAGATAATCTTTCTAGAAGGGGTTGTCTTATTTTTTGTAAAATTTTTTGCTTTGATCCTTTATAACTTAAAGATTCAATAAAAATTTTAAGTTCTTGAATGCTGAAAGAACAAACTTGATGAATATTGAGATTATTGATTTTAGCTTCTAAAGCTTCTGGTTTTAATCTCATTCCTTTACAGCTAGGACAGAGTTCATCGCTTTGTCCCTTTTCTTCGTCATAATAGGCTAAACCTGTTCCATTACATTCACGGCAAGCTCCTTTAGGACTGTTGAAACTAAAAAGTTTAGGTTCTAAATCCACAAAACTATAATCGCAACTAGGACATGAAAATTCTTTGGAATAAAATTTTTCTATTCCTTTTTGATTAGAAATTTTGACATAAGAAGTACTTAAATTTAAAGCTCTTTCCACAGCTAAAAGAATTCGTTGAATATCTTTATTGTTTTTTGTGATCTGATCTATAAGGATATCAATATAATGTTCTTTTCTTTTTTTTAATTTAGGGACATTTCCAATATCTAACCATTTTCCATTGATTTTAGCTCTATCAAAACCTAAAGAAAGACAGGTTTCTAATTCTTTAGTAAATTCTCCTTTTTTTCCTCTTGCTATAGGACTGAGAATAAAGAGAGGAGAGCTGTTAAGAGATTGAAAAATGTCTTCAGCTATTTCTTCAGGATTTTGTGCTTTTAAAGTTTGTTTGTGGATAGGACATTTTATATCTGCTAATTTAGAATAAAGGAGGCGAATGAAATCATAACTTTCTGTTAAGGTTCCCACAGTAGAACGAGGGTTTGAAGAAATGGTTTTTTGATGAATAGCTATACTAGGAGAGAGACCTTGAATAAAATCTACTTGAGGTTTTTTGACTTGATCAATGAAGTATCTTGCATAAGAAGATAGACTTTCTAAATATCTTCTTTGTCCTTCTCCATAGATTGTGTCAAATGCCAAGCTTGACTTTCCACTTCCACTTAAGCCTGTAATGACCGTTATTTTATTACGAGGGATAAAAATATTAATATTTTTTAAATTATGTTCTCTTGCCCCGAAGATGTGAATTCCATCTTGATTTTTTTTCGAAAAGAGATTCATCTTAACCAGATTTTTTACTTATTAAGAATAAGCTTTCCATCCTCCTTTAACTCCTTTAGCAATACTAGCTTGAACAGTAAAAGGATGGAGGCTTTCATAGTGTTCAACACGAATGAAATAATCTTTGAACTCTTTTTTGTTTTTAAATAAATATCCTATCCGGCGAACAGCATCTTCACAAAACATAAGATTAGAAGCATTTTTTATAGCGAATTCAGCTTCATCTTCTCTTTTAACAGCTGTTTGAACAGGAGTTCCTAAACAGGTCTCAATTTGATCAATGAGAGGAATCATAGAAAATTTATTTTGAGTTGAAATTTGAAGTTTGATTTTAAAAAAAGCAGTACTTTTTTGAGCATGAGGAGTTGCTATTAAAAAATCTTCTTTGTTTAAATATTTTAAAAATTCTTTTTTACTTCCTTTTTCTTTTTTAGGAAAGTTTTTTATAAGATGATTTTTTATCATCTGAGTAGATAAAGAGCTAGAACAAGGACAAGTTGAAGAGTATAGAACTTCAGAACTGGCTAAAAATTCAAATTGTTTTGTTTTTGCAGAATAATTTACTTCGAGGTGATAAGGATACTCTCTCCAACCTGTGAGAGGACTTTTAAGGGCTTTTCTTAAAATAGGCCACTTGGTTTTAATTTGAAGGGATCCAGAACTAGAAATCCCTTTTTGACTTTTAATTCCCTTTATAAGAGCTGTTTTGAGAAGTGAAAAACTAAGGGGTTTTTTAGAAAAATGTTCATGTAAAATAAGATATAACCTGGACATATGAATCCCTCTGTTGAAAGGACTATCTAGAGAAACAAATAAAGAGACGTCAGCCGAATTTTGAATGCGAGTATTTAGTTTGACAGGGATTTTTACATTTTGTAATCCCACAGAATCAATAGCTAATTTATAATCTTGTTTTTCATTGCTTATATCATGACTTTTAAGAGAATACACTAAGCCCCCTTTCTAAAATTAAGAAGAAATAGGTGCATTGTCATCAAAATAAACCTTTCCTTTAGCAACCTCTCTTAAAGCAATTACAACAGGTTTATTTGTAGATTCAACAAGAGGGGAAGCTCCTTTGAGAAGCTGTTTCACTCTCTTAGAGACAAGAATTGATAACTCAAAGCGATTAGGTACTTTTTCTAGACAATCTTCTACGGTTACACGGGCCATAAAATCCTCTTTTTTTAATTAAGTAATATATTATGGAGATTACTTTTTCAAGCTTTTTTTCATTAAAAAGGGAATTATATATTAAGCCCATGGTAGCTTTTAAGTAAGCTTCTTATGTAGAGAGAAAAAAGACAAAGTTTTAGTTCCTATGATTTTTCTGTCAATCAAAAAGAATTCCTGAAAGAAAAAGTCACATAGACATTTATCAATGTAAAGATTGCCGTAAAGAGTTTTCAGTTCAAACAGGTACGGTACTCCTATCTCCTTAAGAAAGTGCTTATATTTATTTTCAAACGAGTTTTAAAGCTTACAACTTTTAAATGAGTTGTTGCAAATTTTAAAGAGCAAGCTTTGAAGACTTTTTATGGGGATTTTTCTTAGTCTGTTTTTTGGGGACACTTTTTTTTGTTCGGGTTGAAGTATTCTTTTAAAGAAAGTGGTAAATTCCTTATTCATAAGGCTCTTTGAAAACTTTATTCATGGTGGTGTAATTCAACCTAAGTTTAAAACATTAAGAACCTGATCATCAGGTCCTTAATCACTTTTATAATTAAAAAGTATGAGTTAATGAAAGTTGAAAATGAGCTCCATTTATTCCATAAATATCTAAATCTGTTCTGGTATTAAGGGTGAAGGCACCTGGATCAAAAGGAACGTCGAAGCTAGCTGATAACATCTTTTTATCTTCATTTTTATCTTCATTTTCTTTTTTATCTTCCTTTTCAAAGTTAAGTCCTATATTTAGAAAGTTATAAACATTGACTTGGAAATTTGTTTTTTCACTGAGTATATACCGGTAACTTAGATTTAAGATCGTAGTCAGAGGAAAGGAGATCTTACTTCCAGAAAAACTAGCAGTAGATAGAGCTTTTAGCGAGATATCATGCTTTTTATTCTTCCAACCTACATTGGCAATGTTTCTCCATTTAGGATTTCCAAACTTTCCAGATAAATTTTCTAATCCAAGACCTGGAAACACTTCTTCTTTATTAATAATAAAAAATGTTAAATCATTTTTAAAGTAAGTATTCCCATTAGAGATATTAATCCTTTCTAAGTCAGCCCCGAGAGCAAAATCTACAAAAAGTTTATGAGATTTTTTTAAATTGGAATAAGTTGTTTTTACATTTTCTAAATTTTGATTTCCATCACGGCTCAATGTGATTCCCTGTTTTTGTAAGTGTTCTTTTCCAAATAAAACTTCTGCATCGAGAAATTTTTTACCATAACCAGTGCTATCTTCAGTCCCCGTGTGAGCAATTCCATTTTTTGCAATATAAGTGAGATCTAAACTTAAATTTAGATTGGAAGTAGGTTCAAAAACAGAACCTAAAGAGGCTATTATAGCCCTTGTTTCTTTAAGATCGGGGTTAGATTTAATGCTTTGAAAATATTGTTTATTATGACAAGAATCTGTACTGTTATACAACTTTTCAATGTTACTTGTTAAATTTTCCTTTTCTATAAGTTCTTTTTGTTTTGAAGAAAGATCTTTCTCTGTTACATTTTTTCCATGGATAACAAGTAAGTCTATTAAATCTGTATTTTCTTTTAATGTTTTGAGTGTTGTTGTTAAAGGGGCTTCAACTTCCTTTAGATTTTTTATATCAGCAATACAGCCTGTCGTGTCAAACATCCAAGAAAAATCTTCATAAACAGACCCATAAAGTTGATCAAGACTTGGTGCTAAAAAAGAACTTCCTATATTTCCTCTAATAAGAATATTTGATTGAGGTTTAAAGCTGAAAGCTATTTTAGGAGTTCCTATTAAATAATCTAAGAATTTAAAATCACTTGAATCTGATTTGACTAGAAATTCTCTTATTCCAAAACTAGTTAAACCAAAATCTGAGTAATAATCCGCTCTCCAAGCTAATTGAAGTTCTAAAAGAGAAGAAAGATTTTTTACAGCTTCTAAGTAATAAGAAGTGACATATCTGTTTCCTAGACCATCACTTCCTGCATTACTGAGAATGTTGCTAGCTTTTTTTTCTTTATCTCCTACGACTTCATATCTTTCAAAATAAGCTTGAAAACCTGTTGCTAGGTTAAAACCTCCGGCTTCTCCTGAAAAATCTAAAGAGCTAAAAAAAAGAGAAGAGTTACTTTTATCTTTTGCTGTATAGATAGAGTTTTTTAAACCCTCTTTAGAGGGTGCATAGGGATTGTAAGCTCCTGACCTTATGGCTTCTATCGTTTTATCTATTAAAAGAAGATTTTTTTCTATACTATTTCTCATAATATGAGTCCCTTTTACATTGAAGTCATAGTCCCAGATATTTGATAAGTAACCTTTAGCTCCAAGGGTTAAATCTGCTAAGAAATAGTGATTAGTTGTAATTCTTTTGTCTGCCTTAATAAAACGATGAGTTAATCTAAAACTTTGTCCTGCCACTTCTTGTATTTTATGATCTGCAGGTACATCTAAAGGAGGTTTAACACCAGCAATTACCGGAATAGGAGGATAATAATAATGAGAGTGTTTATAACTTCCTAAAAAATTTGTGTAAATCTTCATCTGACTTAGATTTAGTTCTCCTTGAATAAAGCTATTAACTTGGAAATATTTAGGCATGATATCTGCGTAAGGAGAGTAATCAAAAGAAGGACAAGAGGTTTTTCCTTCGGCTTTAGGGCAGTTATTTTTTATGGGTTTACCTGTACTATTATCTTCTAAAATGGCAAAAGCTTGAGCATAAGGGCTTGTAGGTGACTTAAGACCCTTCCCCCACTCTCTTTGTCTGTATATAATATTTTCTTCATAACGAGAATTTAGAGTCCCTATATAAGACCAGTTTCTACTTGTATCTCCAAAAACAATTCCTGTACTAGCTCGAGAACCCGCTAAATAATCATTTAGACTGGAGTTTAAATTTCCTTGGTATAAAGGATAAAGGCTAGGTGTTATAGATCCTGCCACTTCTAGACCGGAAAAATCTTTTTTTGTAATAAAATTAATAACTCCTCCTATAGCATCAGAACCATAAAGAGCTGCGGCTCCCCCTTTTAAAACTTCAATTCTTTCTACCGCATTGATAGGAATTTGATTTAAATCAAAGAATTGATTTATTGGGTCTTTTGTGACTCTTAATCCGTTAATAAGAATCAAAGCACTTTCCCCTTTTATCCGGGTATAGGAATCTCCTGTGTCTCCAGACCCTGCTTTTCCCCTAGAAACTCCAAAAGGAGCAATACTGGTATCTCTTAAAAAATCAGCTACAGAGTGATACCCGGAAGTTTTTAAGTCTTCAGCATTAAACACTTCAATAGGATTTGGTCCTTCTATGTCGATTCTTTTAATACGAGAACCAGTGACTTTTATTTTTTCAACATCACTTGGATTTGTGTTCTGATTTAAATTTGAATCTAAGGGACTCTCAGTTGTTGAATTGCTGAGAGGCTTTGTTTCAGCTATAACATAAGGCGTTATAAAAAAGAGCCAAAAAAATAACAAAGTTTTCATAATTAATCCTTTTGTCAGTTAAATAAATTGAGATAATAAATTTATAAGAAAATAATTTCAACAGAAAAATAAAAAAGGAATAAAAATCTAAAAAGGATTCATTTTTCAAACAAAATAGCATAAAAGAAGTTGTTTTAAGTTATTAGGATTTATTAAAAGTTTCAATGCAGAAAAAAATTCCTGGAAAAATGCTGTGAAGCGTCTTAATTGTAGAATTTGTTTAAGAAAAATTTTCTTTTTGTATTTTTGTTAAGCCTTATAAGCTTGGGTTTGTTTAGGAAGGAATTTTAAATCAAAGTCTTTTTGAATAAGAGTTTGATTTTTCGGATAAGCCTTTATGGCATGGAGCCAGTTTTCAGGAGTTTCCATACATAAAAAACAAGGCCAATTCTTAGAATGTTTTTGAAATCGCTGGATTATAAATTGAAACATCTCTTGCCTAAGAGCTTGATCATACCTTAGTTTACCATCTAAGGATTGAAACATTTCTCCTTGGCAAACAAGACTTTTCATTCCAAATCTTTTTCGCATGATTTCTTTTTGTTGAACTTGAAATCTTAAGGCTCCTAAAGAGATGTGTTTGATGTCTTGAATTTGAAAAAGATCTGTTATTTGATCTACAAGCTCTCCGTAATTTTTTTTCCAGTCTTCATGATAAATTAAAGGATCTATATGAAAAGAAACTTTAAATCCTTTTTCTTTGACTTCAAGAGCGGCGGATAAACGTTGCTTTAAACTTGCTGTTTTATGTTCTTCTTTTTGAACAATAAATTCAGGATTGATAGACCAACTTATAACAGTGTTTCCCTTATGAGAGATATTTTTAAAATTTTTAATATTGTTTGATTTTGTTTTAAACTCTAAAATCCAATGAGGACATTGATTAAAGAATTTAATTAATCGAGTCGAGTATAAACTGATGTCATCTAAACTTAAACTGTCTGTTTGTTCTCCGGTTCCTATTCGAATATATTGGTTGAAATGAGTTTTTTTTAATTCTTTTAATTCTTCAAAAGCTTTTTCAAGATTTGTATAAATAACAACTGCAGGAAAATTTATAAAGGATTGTAAGTAACAGTACGAACAGTCCATTTCACAGTTTTGTCCTAAATTGAGAACATAGTAATTACAGCACATGAGTTTAGGCTTAGCTCCGGGACATCTTTTAAAAAAAGAACCTTGAAATCTTTTTAAGTAGAGAATTTTTTTACTCTCTTTTATTTCTTCCCCTTTTAAAGGAGCTTTGTTGAAAAAAATATCTGAAACAATTTCTATTTTTTCTTTTTGAAAGATATGAATAGCTCTTTGAGAAACCTCGTCTTCAAGAGCTTCTTTTTGAATATAAATTTTTTTAAATAATTTTAAATGGTTTGTCATTTCTAAAGCTTGAGTTTTTATAAAAGCATTCAAAAAGTAAAAACTATAGCTTTGATTTTAGTTGTGAGCTGATAGAAAAACTTCATTTTGAATGAATTTGCTGGCTCAAGTAATTACCTTCTCCTATTTCATTTATGATATTGAGTTGAGCTTCAATCCAGTCTACATGCTCTTCTTCAGTTACCAAAATTGTCTCTAAAAGTTCTTTTGAACTAAAATCAGAATGAGTTTGAGCCAATTGGATGGCTTTTTTTAAATCTTTAACCGCATTATATTCTAAGTTTAAATCATTTTCTAATTGTTTTTTAACTGTCACTCCAACTTTTAAAGGATGAAGATTTTGTAAGTTAGGTTGTCCTTCTAGAAATAAGATTCGATCAATAATATCTTTTGCATGCTTCATTTCACCAACTGATTCTTGATACATGGCTTCAGCTAGCTTTTCATATCCCCAGTCTTTACACATCCGGGAATGTAAAAAATATTGATTTATAGCTGTTAACTCATTAGTTAAAATTTTTTTTAAGTGTTCAATAACTTCAATATGTCCTTTCATTTTGACTCCTTAAATTTGAATTACTTTAAATCAGTATAGGACATTTATAAGAGAATACAAGAAGAAAATTCATTTTAAATTGAAATTCCTTCTATTTCTATATTTTTTTAAAAATTTAATTATTATTGGAATTATGAGGATCATTGATGATTCCTTTTCTTATTTTATTGTAAAGCGTTTTAACTGAAATTCCTAAAGCATCTGCACATAATTTTTTACATCTAAAGTGCAAGAGAGCTTGTTCCATGTAATGATTTACAATATCTTCTAAAGTGAGATTGGGATTGTATTTTATGGTTATATTTTCAAGAGAGATACTTTTAATAACATAGGATAAGTCTTGTTCGTTAATAATATCTTTTTTAGGATATAAGACGGATAGTTTTAAACAGACTTTTTTTAATTCTGAGACATTTTCATACCAAGGGTAAGAATATAAAAAACTCTCAACTTTTTTACTCAATTTCCCTTGAAAGTTATTTTTCTTATTAAATAAGGAAATAAGAGGGAGAATATCTTCTGGTCTTTCAGATAATTTAGGAAGAATAATTAAATTTTCACTTATTAAATTAAATAATTTTTGAGAAAAAACTTTCTCTGTAATTTTTTTAGAAAAATTTTCATTAGATGAAAAAATTAAACGAGGTTTAGAGGAATTCGTCTTTTTATCTGTTAAATAGTTAAAAAGTCTTTTTTGTAACTTAGAATTAAGAAATTCTATATTTTTTATATGGATAAAACTTTTTTTATCTGAAGAAAGTAAAGGTTTATAAGAGTTAGAATAGGTTTCTTCAAATAGATTTTTTTCTATGAGTTGAGAGGTCAATGTTTTACAGTCAATTTGGGTAAAACGTTTGTTTTCATGATTATATTGATGAAAGATTTGATAAGCTGTAAAAGAACGACCTGTTCCTTTTTCCCCGAAAATTAGAATATTATCTTCAGTTTGAACTAAAGTTTTTATTTTTTGATAGATTAATTTCATGATAGAGGATTTCTCTATAAAAATATGATCTATTTGATTCTTAGAATAGGAATTTTGATTTATCTTGTTTTCAAAAGTTTTTTGGTTTTTTCCAACTTGTAAAAAAATCATCTTGCCTCCTTGCTTTAAATTTTTTTTTAATTGTTACTTAAATATATACTAGAGAGTTCTTTTTTTCTCAATGAAACACTTACTTGAGAGCCTATTGTCCTCTTAATTTTACAAAACCTTAAAAAAAATGTTTAAAAACTTAACAGTTTACTTTTGTTAAGTTCTTTTTTTTTCTCTCTTTTATTTTTTTAGAAAAGCTTATTCTAAAAGTCGTTTTAACTTAATTATTTATTTTAGATATTTTGGATCTAATAAAAACTTTAAAATTGCAGAATATTTTTTTACAAAACCAGGAAAATTTAATAAAACCATAGACCCTCTTTTTAAAATAATAAATTCCCTCGTCTCAGATAAACACATCTGTATAAAGGAATTTAAAAAGGGTTGATGCCCTACTAGGACCACTGATTTTGAGTTGAGAGTAGATAGATGGGTTAAAAAGGATTCCGGTTCTGCGGAAGGAAGAAGGGATTCCACTTCAGTTTTTTTATGAGTAGGAAAATACTTCGAAAAAATACGAGCTGTTTGCTTAGCTCTTAAAAGAGGACTACTTAATAGGAATTCAAACTTTAGATCTAAAAAATGAATCTGTTGGCAAAATGTGTGAAAGAGATGAGAACCTTTTTGACTTAAGGGTCTATCTTTATCTGGAACGTTAAGTTTTATATCTTCAGCTATGGCATGTCTAATAATAAGTAAATTCATGAATCCTTTAAGTTTTTATTTTTTATCCCTTTTATAACTCAGTGGTGATGGTGGCAGGACTTGAACCTGCAACCTACGGCTTAGAAGGCCGTTGCTCTATCCAGTTGAGCTACACCACCTCTCTTTTTAACTTAAACATTTTTTAAAAAAATGACAAGCCTTAAAGCTCTTGTCAAAATCTTCAGTTCATCTGGCTTTCCTGCTTTTTTAATTTTTTATAAATATAAAAATCTGAAATAATTACGTTCCTAAAAAAAGAGAGAAGTTAGATTTACATAGTTAAAATAATCTATAAATAAAGTTTTTTAGGTAATTAAATACATAATTAAAAAATAATAAAAAAAGATTGACTTTTATTTTATTTGTGAAATAAGTTTGACAGGCTGATTTTTTTGTAAGTCAGTTAAAAACTTAATAATTAAATTTGAGTTTTTTTTTGTTCTTTGAAAATTGAAGACATTAATTTTGTGATAAAAACTATATTGTTTTATTTGTTAATAGAACAAATGAGAAAGTTATATATCAGTAAAGTAAAAAAATGATTGTTATGATTTTAAAGATCAATTTCAATCATTCTTGGCATTTTCATCTCAAAAAACTTCGGTTTTTTGAATAGATGAAATATATTATTATTCAAGAGTTTGAAAATTATTAAGAGCTTGCGGGGGATGCCTTGGCGTCAAAAAGCGATGAAGGAGGTGGTAAGCTGCCATAAGCTTCGGGGAGTAGCATACATACTTTGATCCGGAGATTTCCGAATGGGAAAACCCGCTGGTGTAACCAGAACTAGGGAGTGAATACATAGCTCCCTTAGAGCAAACGAGGGGAAGTGAAACATCTCAGTACCCTCAGGAAAAGAAATCAAAGAGATTCCCTAAGTAGTGGCGAGCGAAAGGGGACTAGCCTAAACTTTTTAGATGTTAAAGATTCCAGTTGTTGTCTAAAAAGGGTCATGGGACTTTTAAAAATGTCTGGAAGCATTTTATGGAGTTACAAAATAAGATTTTAATTTAAGGGTTTGGAAAGACCCGCCAAAGAAGGTGATAGCCCTGTGAGTGAAAAAATCTTATCTCCAAAAAGTATCCCGAGTACCATCCAGCACGTGAAATTGGTTGGGAATTTGGGGAGACCACTCTCTAAGGCTAAATATTCTTTGGCGACCGATAGCGAACTTAGTACTGTGAAGGAAAGGTGAAAAGAACCCCGTAAGGGGAGTGAAATAGAACCTGAAACCGCAAGTTTACAAACAGTGGAAGCACTATGTATATCAAGTGCAACCATGTACCTTTTGCATAATGAGCCAGCGAGTTATTGTCTTAAGCTTAGGTTAAGCCGATAGAGGTGTAGCCAGAGCGAAAGCGAGTCTGAATAGGGCGACTTTGTTTAAGGCATTAGACCCGAAACCCAGTGAGCTATTTATGGCCAGGGTGAAGCGTGGGTAACACTGCGTGGAGGCCCGAACCAGTGAACGATGCAACGTTCTTGGATGAGCTGTGAATAGGAGTGAAAGGCTAATCAAACTGGGTGATAGCTGGTTCTCCTCGAAATATATTTAGGTATAGCCTCGAAGCATTTTATCACGGAGGTAGAGCACTGAATGGGCTAGGGGTCTTACCAGATTACCAAACCCAACCAAACTACGAATGCCGTTGATAATTATTTCGGGAGTCAGTCATGGGGTGATAAGGTCCTGTGACGAAAGGGTAAGAGCCCAGACCATCAGCTAAGGTCCCCAAATCCATACTAAGTGTGAAACGATGTGAAGTTACTTGGACAACCAGGAGGTTGGCTTAGAAGCAGCAATCCTTTAAAGAAAGCGTAATAGCTCACTGGTCCAGTGATTTTGTGCGGAAGATGTAACGGGGCTAAGTATGGTACCGAAGCTATGGACTTATTTTTAATAAGTGGTAGAGGAGCTTTGTAGCTTAGGCTGAAGGCTGACCGTGAGGACAGCTGGACGAACTACAAGTGATCATGCTGGCATAAGTAACGTAATAACAGAGGTGAAAAACCTCTGCGCCGAAAACTCAAGGATTCCTGGGCCAGGATAATCCTCCCAGGGTTAGTCGGGACCTAAGGCGAGAGCATAAGCTGTAGTCGATGGAAAAAGGGTTAATATTCCCTTACCGATTTTTATTTATAACAAAGGAGTGACAAACTAAGTACTTCCAGCCTGTTATTGGATTCAGGTGTAAGCTTGCAAGGTGTGAGATAGGCAAATCCGTCTCATAAACCTTAGGAGTAAATGCGTGAAGACCTCGTCTTCTGAAGTGGAAGAAGCTATGGTTTCTAGAAAAGCTTCGTTGTGTTTTAAAAATTGCCCGTACCGGAAACCGACTCAGGTGAGTGGGATGAGCATTCTAAGGCGATTGGGATAATTTTGGTTAAGGAACTCGCCAAATTGGCACCGTAACTTCGGGAGAAGGTGTGCCTTTTCAAGTGTAGCCCCTGCGGGTGAAGCTAGGAAAGGTCGCAGTGACCAAGAAGTAGCGACTGTTTATCAAAAACACAAGGCTGTGCAAAATCCTAAGATGAAGTATACAGCCTGACGCCTGCCCGGTGCTGGAAGGTTAAGAGGATTTGTTAACTTCGGTGAAGCAAAGAATTGAAGCCCCAGTAAACGGCGGCCGTAACTATAACGGTCCTAAGGTAGCGAAACTCCTTGTCGGGTAAATTCCGACCTGCATGAATGGCGTAACGACTTCTTCAGTGTCTCAACCAAATCCCCAGTGAAATTGAACTCTCAGTGAAAATGCTGAGTACCCGCGGAAAGACGAAAAGACCCCGTGAACCTTTACTCTAGCTTGGCAGTGAATTTAGGATGAATATGTGTAGGATAGGTGGGAGACTTTGAAGCTGAGGTGCTAGCCTTAGTGGAGTCATCCTTGAAATACCACCCTTATTGATTTTGAATTCTAACCTACGACCCTGACCGGGTTGAGGGACATTGTCAGGTGGGGAGTTTGGCTGGGGTGGCCGCCTCCAAAAGAGTAACGGAGGTGTGCGAAGGTTCCCTCAGTCTGATTGGAAACCAGACGCTGAGTGCATTGGCATAAGGGAGCTTAACTGCGAGACTTGCAAGTCGAGCAGATGCGAAAGCAGGTCAAAGTGATCCGGTGGTTCTGAGTGGAAGGGCCATCGCTCAACGGATAAAAGGTACTCCGGGGATAACAGGCTGATACCCCCCAAGAGTTCACATCGACGGGGGTGTTTGGCACCTCGATGTCGGCTCATCTCATCCTGGGGCTGAAGCAGGTCCCAAGGGTTTGGCTGTTCGCCAATTAAAGAGGTACGCGAGCTGGGTTCAGAACGTCGTGAGACAGTTTGGATTTTATCTTCCGTGGGCGTAGGAAAATTGAAGAGAGCTATCCCTAGTACGAGAGGACCGGGATGGACGAACCTCTGGTGAACCTGTTGTCACGCCAGTGGCACTGCAGGGTAGCTATGTTCGGAATGGATAACCGCTGAAAGCATCTAAGTGGGAAGCCAACTCTAAGATAAGTTTTCCCAGTCTTTTAGACTGTTAAGACTGCTTCGAGACTAGGAGCTTGATAGGCAGAACGTGTAAGCACAGTAATGTGTTGAGCTTATCTGTACTAATAGGTCGTCAGATTTTCATTCTCTTGATGGCTAAGAATGTTTGAAATTGATTCCATAGATTTTTTTTATTTAAAAAATAATCACAAGATTTTTGTTTTTAAAGTAATGTTTTTAAGTGAACATAAAGCTTTGTTGGTGTCAATAGCTGTGAGGTTCCACCTGTTCCCATTTCGAACACAGAAGTTAAGCTTACATACGGCGATGGTACTATGGAGTATTTCATGGAAGAGTAGCAAGATGCCAACATTCTTATTAAGCCAGTAATTTTTTTAAATTGCTGGCTTTTTTTAAATAGGGTATTTTATAGCATTTTTCTTAAGTTTATTTTGTAAACACTTTGTTAAATCAAAATTGTAAAGCTGAGCAAAACGAAGTAAAAAGCATAAAGTATCTGCAAGCTCCTCACTTATTTTCTCTCTCATTTCTAGATTTTTAGTACTCTCAAGACTGTCTTTTTCAGATAAAAACCGGAAAATTTCTAACAGTTCACTTGCCTCTGTTACAACTCCAATAGCTAGCTCTTTAGGCTTATGTTCTTTATTCCAATTTCTTTTTTCACAAAACTCAGCAACCTGTTGTTTTAAATTTTCCACTGTGTATTTTTTATCTAAAGAACTCATACACTCTCCTTATTAGAAATTACCACATATCATATTTTAATAAAACTCGTAAGGATTTTTTTTCTTTTAAATCAAAAGGAAAAGGAGCATAAAAAACAGCTAGTCTTTCATGTTGAACTGGAATTAAAGCTTGTTTCCATTCTTTTTCACTGTAAGATTTGAAATCTAATAGGAGAGGAAATTCTGATTTTTTAAAATTTTCTCTCTGAGTTTCAAGAAAATGATTCCACTTATCGACATAAATATAAAAATAAAAACCCTCAAGTAAATCTTGATTTGTTTTTTTAAAAAGCTCTTTTAATACTTTATGTCCACTTAAAAAATCACTTTTAGATGTTGTTTTAGAAGAAACCTTATACAAGTCCTTCTCTTTTTTTAAATCTATAATAAGACCTTTATAAAAAATGTGATTTTTAATATTAACGTATTCAAAAGAATTCCTTTTTGTAAGTAAAATAGTTAAGATCTTTAAGCTCATAGAACTTAAAATAATATCAAAAGAGTTGTTTGCTAAAAATTTCTTTTGATTAAATTTTTGATATAAAAGATATTTACATTGGGTTTTTCTAGAATAAATAAGACAAGAAGGATCTAAAATATTTAAAGAGGGATTTGTTTTTTCATAAAAATTGTTTAAATGAGAAAGGATGTTTTTTTGAATTTTATTATTGTCTTTTTTTACAATTCTATAAGTAAAATGAGTGATATAAAAAAACGCATGTCCTAAAAAAAAAATTAATAAAAGATTTTTAAAGACCTTCGAATACCGTTTGTTTACTGCATGTAACCATAAAGGATCTGTAAAAAAAGCTATTATAAAAAAAGGTTCTAAGCTAGCAAAGAAAAATAACTTTCCTCCCGGATGAAAGAAAGTTATAAATAGAAGTATAATAAAAAAAAAGTCTTGCTTTTTTAGTTTTTTAAATTTTACAAAATGATAGAATGTGAATAGAAATTTACAAAAAATAAGAAGGATTATGAAATGATTTTTTTTTATAAAAAGAGATGTGAAAATAGGTAGAGACATATTTTTATGTTCATTCCAAATAAAAGGATAAGACATTTTTAGATTTATCACATAATACTTGATACTCTCGGTAATGCTTTTTATGAAAAAAGGATCTGAAAGCATATAACTTATTGCTGTCCAAAAAAGTATTAAAAATAAGACAAGGAATTTAATTTGGTTTGTCCCTAAAGAGAGTTTTAATTTTTGTAAGTCACTTTGCAAGAGTAAAAGACTAAGTACTATCCAGTAAATACCTTTAGGGGTAATAAAAAAAAGAGAGGATAAAGCCATAAGGATTACAAGAGCGGATTTTTTATTTTGAGTGTGTATAAAATAGATAATAAAAAGACTGACAGAAGTACAAAGAAGGTCAGATCGAATTCTAAAGCCTCTATCTAAAAAGATGTAAGAACTTGTTATTAGTAAGACTGCTAAAATAGCATTGTATTTGTTTGTTTTTTTTTGAAGATATAAATACATAAAACTTACTAAGATTAAACCGTTGAGAGCAAATAAGAAACGAGCGAGTGTCATCGGAGTAACAGGAAGGATTTCAGAGAGTAAAAAAGATATTTTTAACAAGACGTAAAAAATAGGTTTTAAGGAAAATAAAAACTCATGTTCAAAAAGACTAAATAAATATTTTGAAGAATGGGTAGGAAAAACTTCTGTTTTTGTCCATTTTGTAAAATAAGAAATAACAGGAAAAATTAAAAAGAAAAATAAAGTAAAAACAAAGAAAATTTTAGTTTCTAAAAAAGTTTTTATTTTTAAAGATGACATATTTTAAGGTTCTTTTTTAGAAAAGGTTTTTTTGATATCTACATCCTCTTTGATTAAAATATCTCCTTTAGAATAAGCTTCTTCTTTACTTCTTTTTTTAGTTTTCTTTAAAAACTCAGATGAAAATTTTCCGTGATGAAAACGTTTTTCTTGTTCTGAAAGATCAATCACAACATTACCAAAACAATAAAGCTGGCAAGATAATCTTCTTTGATCAAGGTAATGTCCTTGACCTATTAATTTCAGCTCTTTATTACTTGGTTGTAAGACATTTTCAGCTCCTTCTTTTATAAAAACTCGGCAGTCCCCGCAGTTACACATTCCATTGCATGAAGATTGGATGTTTAAGCCAAGCTCATTGCTTACTTCTAAAACAGTTTTATTAGAATCGATGTCAACTTCAATATTTTGTGGAATAAATTTTAATTTCATAAACTCTCTTTATATTTCGTTAAACCTTTTCTTTTGAACTGTCATACTCATCTATAAGTGTTTTTAAATTTAAAGGAGAATAGCACTTATATTTATGGTAAATCTTTTCACTTTGTGGAGAGTTGTTACTTATTCCTTGCCCTGTCTCAAAGTGTTGATAGCCTCCTATTTTCATAAGTAGACTGCTCTTAGAAATATAATCTTTAAAGTTTTTATCTTGTAAGAGTTTTTCAGTGATGTCTTTTCTATCAGCTCCTTCTTTTATTTTTTTATAAGCAAGAAAAGCCTTGAGATCATGAAGGAACCACCACTTTATATTTATTCTTCCAAACTTTCTTTTTCCTACACTTAATAGAAATTCCTCTTCTTTTTGAAAGGAGATATTTTCATTGAGAGTTATTGTTTTAGGACTGTTTTTATTATCTGTTTTCCATTTTTTAACAGCCTTTTCTTGAATTTTTCTACGAGCTTCACTTGTAGAAGAAACAAGATTTAGGTTTTTAAGAAGGTAGTTTATTTTTTCCGCTTGTTTTTTTATTTCTCTGAGAGCTTCTTCTACTTTTGAAAGAGGTTCTGTTTTATATTTGTCAAATATTGTTTTTGTGTTTTCATGGATAAATTCTTTGTTGTTTTTTAAATCAAATCTATCTAAGCTGATATAATCTTCCAGTTTTATTTTAATACTTTTTATCCGGCAGTCATTAATTTGAGAATTATCCCATTGAAGACTTGTTTCAAGATTTATATAATCTTCTATTCGAATCACTTTCAATGTCTTTCTAGAAAGCAATTTGTTATTTGTTTTAATTTTTCTATAAATAAAATAAGTAAGGAGTTCTTTCCAGTGAGCTAAGGGATCATATTCAATAGAAATTTCAGGACTCTTTTTTTTAGAAAAAACTTTAACAAATTCATTTTGTGTTTGGTCGGCTTTTTCTTCTCCATAAAGGGAAGCTACTAAAATCCAAGCCAGTTTCTCTTTTTCTTTTTTAGGATGATAGTTTTCTATTTCATTTAAGTTGTAATCTCCTTCAGTAAAAAGCTTCCAATACTTATTTAAAAGTTCATCAGAGATCTTCATGGTTTTTCCATAAATATCTTTAGCAGAATCGTTAAAGGCGATAGTGTTGTTTAAACTTTTAGACATTTTTTGTGATCCATCCATTCCTTCTAAAAGGGGAAAAGTTAGTACAATTTGAGGGGGTTGTTGATATTCTTTTTGCAGTTCACGTCCTAAAAGAAGATTAAAAGTTTGATCAGTTCCTCCAAGTTCTATATCTGCTTGAATTTGAACAGAATCATAAGCTTGTAAAATAGGATAGAAAAACTCATGTAAACCAATCGGTTTTTTAGCTTTATATCTTTCTGAAAAGTCATTTCTTTCTAATTGTCTTGCAAGGGTAAATTTAGAACAGACAGATAAAATAAAATCTTTTAAAAAAAGTTTGTTTAACCATGTTGAATTGTATTCAATTTTAGTTTGCCTTACATCAAGCCGTTTAAAAAAAGAAAAAGCTTTTTCACTCACTTTATCTAAATTATAAGACAACTTAAAGTTTTTTCGGGTTGCTTGTTCCATATAAGTTTTTGCATTTTTTTGAACATCTAAAAAAGAAAGAACAGGTCTTGTTTTATTTTGTCCGGAAGGATCACCTATACAAGCTGTAAAATCTCCTACAATAAAAACAACTTGATGACCTAGTTCTTGAAACTGTCTCAATTTATTGATTAAAATAGAATGTCCTATATGAAGATCTGGGTAAGAGGGATCAAATCCTGCTTTAACTGTCAATCTTTTTTTGTTTTTTAATTTTGATAAAAATTCTTTTTTATCAATGATTTCTACAGCTCCTTTAGATAGAATTTCATATTGCTTTTCAAAAGATAACATTGAGAGAGCTTTATAATTTATTTTTTTATCTTGCATGTTCTATAATTTTATATTCTCTAATGACACTCACTTTGATACTTCGATTTAAGTTCATTTCTCTTTTTATCTTCTTAGAAATATCCCAACTTAACAAAGCCATTTGTTTATCATTTGTGACTTTAAAGCTATTGACGAGGACTCTGATTTCCTTACCTGTTTGAATAGCATAACTTCTTTTAACCCCATCAAAGCTGTTAGCTAAGGACTCTAAATCTTTAAGTCTTTTGATATGATTTTTTGATAGAGTCCTTTTTGTTATCAAACGACTTTGAGAAAGGTTATAAGCACATTGTATGATATGATCTAATAAAGTTTTAGCTTCTTTTTTACCTTCATGGCAGGCTATAGCTTGACAAACCTCTTTGCTCTCTCCGTATTTTTGACAAAATTGAGATCCAACAAGAGAATAATTACCTTCTACAAAATGAGGAATTCCTAAACCAATTGAATGAAGCAGTCCTACCCGATTTGCTACTTTTTGCTTATCACTTTCGAGCTCTGTAGCTAAAAGAGAAGACAGATGAGCCATTTCTATTGAATATTTTAAAAGATTTTGACCTTCAAGAAAGTGATACCTTAAACGTCCTATAACTTTTGTAATTTCAGGATGTATGTCATAGATACCTAGTTCAAAGCAAGTTTTTTTACCATCTTCAGCTGTTTCAGAAAAAAAATCTTTTTTAATTTTCTCAACTATTTTTTCAATAAAAGCAGGATTAACCCGATCTTCTTGCATAATTTTTTCAATAGATTTTCTTGCTATAGCTCGGCGAACAGGATCAAAACAAGATAGGGTTATAATTTCTTGCTCTTCTTCAATTAATAAATCTACTCCGCAATTATTTTCTAAGGCTTTTATATTCATCCCTTCTCTTCCTATGATTTTTCCTTTACTAAAAGAATCTATGATCGGAAGAGTTTCTACAGTTTGTTCTGATGTCATTTCTGATGAGTAGCGAGTCATAGCTTGAGCCAATAACAGCTTGGCTTTTTGTTCTTGATTTGCTTTCATTTCTTCTTCTATTTCAAGGAGTTCTTTTGCCATTTTATCTTGAACTTCTTTCCTATAGAATTTTTTTAACTGCTCCTTAGCTTCTTCCTTTGTCATGTTAGCTATTTGTTCCAGCGTTTTTTCTGAATCTCGTTGTTCTTTTTCTAGTCTTTCTTTTAAGGAATCAAGTTGTTTTTGTGAGATTTCTAGAATTTCTTTTTCAGATTTTATTTCTGATTCTAATTTTTTTAAATCATTTTCTTTTAATTGGTTCGTTATGTTTAAGTTTTCTTCTTGTTTTTTAAGTTGTTGTTCTTTATTTTTTAATTTTTCTCGTTCCGATTTAATCTGTTTATCTAGATTTTTTTTAAACTCAAATTCCTTTTCTTTAGCTTTTTGTTTGGCTTGTCTTTCTATTTTATTCGCTTGTGACTTAGCACGGTTTAAAATTAAATTGGTTTCCTTTTTTAAATTTTGTTCTCTTCGATTTAAATTTAGCCTTGAGTGAATCAGAAAAAAAAGAGCTCCGGTAAGAAGTCCTATTATAAATATTGAAAGAGATATAATGAGTAATGAAGTGTCCATTTTATAACTCCTTTGTAGATTTAAAAGGGTAAAGAATAAATTGATCTGTTATTATAAGATCCATTTGAATGTCATGAGCTTTAGTAGAAATGGGGTCATTTTGAATTTGCTCTACAAAAGCAACTCCTATAAATAAAGGTTTTTTATTAAAAACAAAGGTGTTTTTTAAAGGAGAAGTTTGCAATTTTATTTTAGATAAAGTTTTGTCGTAATAACCGATTCCCTTTCCTATTCTATTTCCTAATCTATCAAAGAGAGAACCAGGAATAAAAAACAAAGAAATATCTTGAAGAGGGATTTCATTTTTTTTTAAAGGGAGAGGTTCTTCAACTTGAAACTTTTTTTTATACCACTGATTTTGAGGATTTGTATAAAATTTCAAATCTGTTTTTTGCATGACAGGAAAACAAATTCTCTGGTTATACTGAGAGTAAAAATCAAATAAACAAGGTTCTCTTTTTAAAGCTTTATAAACTCCTATAAAAGAACTTTGCTTTAAAAAGGGAAGAGTGAGAATGAACTGATTTATTTTTTTGCTTTTCTCTTTTTTTTCTAAATAAGAGAGTTTTTCAATTTTTTTCTGATAAAAAAGCCTTAAATCAGATGTACTCTTTGATACTTTTTCAATAAAATTCTTCATAAACTTTGTCCTCAAAGTTTTAAGAAGGAAATTTAACTATTTCTGCTTTAGAATTAGTTTTTTTCAAAATTTCTATTTGAACAGGAGAATCCAAGATCTTTTAAGAGAGTTTTTGTTTGAAATTCTAACTGATCTACATTTTTATTTATAGCTTGTTTTAAAAGGTACTTATCTTCAGCTAGCTGAAAACAAGTTAAAATCAAAGCTTGATTTATAGAAATCTTTGAGTTAGAATTTTTAACCTCTTCTAATTTTCTGTCTATTTCTGATCTTAAGGCTTGAAAGACATCTTTACTATGGTGCGTCATAATTTTCAAAGACTCAGAGTGAATTTTGACATTATAGGTATTCACGGTCTTTTTCCTTATTTAATGTATTTTTCATATCCTTGTTCAAAGTTATTTACCTTCTTTAAATTAAAACTATAAATCAAGCTTTAGGTTTCGTCAAATTTTCATTTTTTTTATGAAAAATCTCATAAACTAAGATTTTACAAACTTTTTAAATTTATAAGTTAGTAAATTGTTTAAAACTATAAATTTCTTGACTTTAGTAGCTTTTTAAAATGTTATGCTTTTTTATTAATTTTGTTATTTCTTTTAGAAAGTCATACCTAAAAAAAATGAGGATAGTATGAAAAATTTAAAAAACTATTATTAAAGATAAGAAGGGGAGGTATTATATTAGCAATGAGCTTTTCTTTTTTTGTTGGCTATCAAGCGGGAGCGGATGATGATTTGCACCGTGCTACTTTTAATTGTGACCTCAATGCTTTAATTGAGGGTATAAACAAGGGAATATCAATATACAAAGAAGATAAATATGGAAGGACACCTTCGAGTATAGTTGTTGAAAAACTTATTTCACTTAGAAGTGGTTATGGGACAGTTTCGGATGTATCTCTGTACGAAAAGTGTTTTGAAGTTTATGACTATTTACAAAATTTATATGAGGAAGATTATTTTCAAGAAAGAAATTCCGATCGAAGTTGTAGAAGCTTTCTCAGAAATTTTCTGTTGAGGAGAAGATGTTAAACCATCACGGAATTCTTTAAAGAAAACGGGTGATATGTGAGAATAGGTAGTTATTATGCCAGGTTATCTTCTTCAAGGGATTAAAAATTTTTGAACTTGCTAATGAATATTCATATTTCTTATTAAGGAAGGCTTAATTTCTTGAGCTTTTCCTTAATTAAGAGTATTTATTAAATTTACAGACTTTTTTAGTAGATTTTTAATATTTTGGGAATTATATATTTGATTAGCCATAAATAGTAATTTGAGCTTATTAAGAGAATTTGAAATAAAGTGACAACTTTTTTTAAGCCTTGCATTCATGAGACTTAATTTTTTAATTTACTTCTTTATTTGTTATATTTTTAAAATTATATAAAAAGTTTTTCTTTTTCTTTTTTAGGAATTAAACGATATCCATGCATTTCCATAGAAAAATGAGCTTTTCCCTGGCTAAGGGATCTTATATCTGTTGCATAGCCAAACAGTTTAGATAAAGGGGCTAAAGCCGTTATGATCTTTAAGCCCTCTTTTGAATGAATATCTTGTATTTTTCCTTTTCTGACATTTAAATCTCCTATAACAGCTCCTGTGAATTCTTCTGGGCTATCAATTGTGATTTTAAAAATAGGTTCTAAAAGTTCAGTTCCTGCTTGTCTCAAGCCCTTAGAAAAATTTTGATAAATACAGGAGCGGATTGCTAAAAGACTAAGGTCTTCTTCATTATAATTTAATTTTAATAAAGACACTTTAAGATCTTTTACAGGATATCCCATAAAGGGACCGGAAGAAAGAGTTTGTTTTATTCCCTCTTTAATTTCAAATAAAAGTTCTTTAGAGAGGTCTTTTAATTTGCTTTCGAAAAGGAATCCTTTCCCTCTTTCTAAAGGTTCTATTTTTAAGCTTGTTTTTGCAAAATGTTTTTTCCCTTGTATTTCATGATGAAACTCTTCACTCCCTTGCCAAATTTTTGAGGGAGTTTCCCTAAAGGAAACCTGAGGTTTTCCTATACGAGCAGAAACTTTATAATCTTTTAAGAGGCGTTCTAATAGTATTTCAATATGAAGCTCTCCCATTCCTAACAAGAGCATTTGACCTGTTTCCGTATCTTTTTTGATTTGACAAGACGGATCTTCTCTTTCTATTTTTTGAAGAGCGGATTCAATTTTACTTTGATCAACTGAGCTTTTAGGTTCAATAGCTACAGATAAAACAGGTTCTGGAAAACTGAGTCTTTCAAAAAATACTTGCCTAGATATGTCACATAAACTATCTCCCGTTTGAGTCCATTTTAAACCTGCTACAGCAGCAATATCTCCTGACTTTAGTTCCTTTATTTCTTTTCTAGAATTAGAGTGCATTTTTAAAATTTTTTGAACACGTTCTGTTTTTTTTTGTCTTGTATTAAAAAGTTCTTGCCCTACTTTTAAAGTTCCTGAATAAACACGTATATAAGTTAGAGTTTTAGAAAAAGAATCAAATACGATTTTAAAAGCAAGAGAAGATAAGGGAGCTTTATCTTCAGGAGGACAAAGTACTTGATCTCCTTTAAAATTTTTTCCTGTTGCCGGCAGAACATCTAAAGGAGAAGGAAGATAATCTTTTACAGCATCTAAGAGAGTTTGAACTCCTTTATTTTTAAAAGCAGAACCACATAAAACAGGTGTGATTTTTAAGTTTAAAGTTTGTTGCCTTAAAGCTTGTTTTATTTCTTTTGTAGAAGGACTTTGATTTTCAAGATATTTTTCCAGGATTTTTTCATCCCATTCTGCAAGAGTTTCAATTAATTCCTTTCTTTTTTTTTCAAAGATCTCTTGATATTCAGTTGAGATATCTTGAGTTTTAAAAGTTTTCCCAAATTCATCTTGATTCCAAAAATACATTTTTTCTTCTACTAAATCTAAAACTCCTTCAAATTGACTTCCTTCTCCTAAAGGTAATTGAATGGCTATAGGAGTAAGACTGAGTTTTTGTTGAATAGACCGGAAACTTTTTGTAAAACTAGCTCCTGTTCTATCCATTTTGTTTAAAAAACAAATCCGAGGAATTTTATAAGTATCTGCTTGTCTCCAAACAGTTTCTGATTGAGATTCTACGCCATGAACCGAATCAAAAACAGCTATAACGCCATCTAAAACTCTAAGAGATCTTTCGACTTCAATTGTAAAATCTACATGTCCAGGTGTATCAATAAGGTTGATATAAATATCTTTCCAAAAACAAGCCGTTGTTGCTGAAGTGATTGTAATCCCTCTTTTTTGCTCTTGTTCCATCCAGTCCATAATAGCTGTACCTTCATGAACTTCTCCCATTCTGTGAGTCAGCCCTGTATAAAAAAGTATTCTTTCACTCAAGGTGGTTTTTCCCGCATCAATGTGAGCCATTATACCTATATTTCTGATTTTATGCTTATCTATAGACATAGCTTTCTTATAAAATGTTTTTGTTTATAAGTCGATAATAATATTAAAAAAAGGCAATTATATCATTAACGTTTCGAAATAAATTAAGTTATAGTAACTAAAAGTTTCTATCAAAAAATTCAAAAGTTCTCTTTATAGAAAGACACCGGTTAGATGCATGTCATCTAGTTAAAGAGATCTCTTAGTTATCATATAAAAAGCTATTTTTTCCAAATTTTGGAAAAAAATACGAAGCTCCATAACTAGTGATATACAGAAATGAGAGCTTCTTTATTTATAGAAATTTATATTTTTAGAATTTGAGAAGAGAAATTTATCTTCAACCAAGTCTGTATGTTCTAAATATTGCCTTAAAGGAAAGAAATAAATTTAAAATATTATTTTAAATTTATTTCTTTAAATTCCGATAAAATAAATATGAAATTAGACACTCAATTAGATACCCTTAGTTTATTTAGTCATGAACTTAAAACTCCTCTAAGTGTTTTGCAGTTAGGACTTAATCTTTTAGAAAAAAATTTTGAAAAAAATAAAGATATGATTCTTTTAATGAAGGCAGAATTAAAATTTTTAAATAATTTAATTCATAATATTTTAGATTTAAGATTGATAGAAAATAAAGAAAAATTATTAAACTATAAATGGTATAATTTTAATTTGATTTTAAAAGAAGTTTGTTCTTCTTTTAATGCAAGTGCTCAGCAAAAAAATATCTGTTTAGACATTCAAGAGACTCAGTCTATAGAAGTTTTTGTAGATGAGATTTGGATAGCTTGTGTCTTAAGAAATCTGCTATCTAACGCCATTCGCTTTTCTTTTGATAAAAAAACCATTCAAATTAAGATAAAAATGAAAAAAGATAAATTATTTTGTTCTATTACTAATAAAACGTCCCTAAAGATAGACTGTGAAAAAGTTTTTGATGTATTTTATACAAAAAGTTTGAAACAACAAACGAAAGGGACGGGTTTAGGTTTGAATTTAGTCAAATCTATTTTACAAGTTCACGGAGGAGAAATTGGAGTCAAAGCTATTAAAGAAAAAGTGACTTTCTTTTTTTCACTTACTAAAGCTCGTTTAGCTAAAAAAATCGCTTAATTTTAAGTAGTTCTTTTGTTGGAGATATTCTTTTGAAGCAAGACTATTAGAAGAGTAAAGTACCTTAATTAATAATTAAAAATATTTTTTTCAATACATTATGTCATTATCTTTAAAATTACCTTTTTGATGGAATCTATGTTATTTGTAAGCTAAGGAATTCAAAATTTAAATTGAAGAAAATTCATTTTTTTGAATTTCAATTTGTAAAAAGGCAGTGACTTTGTTATGTTAGGATAAATTAAGCCTTGTTTTTTTAGGAAGAAAAATACCCATTATGAAAAAAGAACCCTTTACAAATCTTGAGACCTCTTTTGTTTTTAAGTTAAATGATTTTTCAGGACCTTTAGATTTATTGTTGCAACTGGTAAAAGATAACAAGATGGATATTTTTAAAATAAATGTTTCTCAAATTACCGATCAATATGTCAACTATTTAAAACATGTCTTTGAGCCTGATTTAAATAGGGCTGGGGATTTTATTAAAATGGCAACTTGGCTTCTCTATTTGAAATCTAAAAGTCTTATTCCTGAAGACAAAAAACAGGACGAAGAACCTGATTTAAAAGAGTTCCAACAAAAGCTTTCTTTGCTTTTAATAGTTTATCAAAAATTTAAAAAGTTAGCTCAATTTTTAGCAAGTCAAAACATTTTAGGTCGTGATTGCTGGAAGAGTGTTCATAGCTTTCAGTTTAAAGTTCCTAAAGAAACTAAAATTGAAAGGGATGAAGAAAAAGGAATGCTGTTATTAGCTCAAGCTTATTATAATAAGAAGTTAGAATATCAAAAAAGAAAAAAAAATTATAAAATTTTAGAGCCGACTCCAAGTCTTCTTCACCATTTAAAAGAAACCTTGTCTTTTTTTAAATTGGGTGTAAAGCTTAAGTTTAGTCAGTTGATTTTGCTTCGTAAAACTCCTTATAGTTTTTTGTTAAGTTTTTTGTCTTTGTTAGAACTTTCTAAATTTGGTTTTGTCAACTTGTTCCAAAAAACTTTATTTTCAAATATAGATATAGTAGTAAAAAAACAAGTTACAAGTCATGTGTTAACAGAAATAGAAAGTAAAAAACAGGATGAGAATTTATCAAAAGAACTTTAAAAAAGGTACATAACTCGGTGATTTTATGAATTTATCTAAACAAAAAGCTTTTTCTATTATAGAAAGTTTACTCTTTGTCAGCAGTGAACCTAGACCTCTTTGTGATTTTGAAACTTTGTTTAAAGGAGATTTATCTTCAAAAGAAATTCTGGAAATTCTCAAAGAATTAAAGCAAGCTTACCTTTTAGAAGAAAGAGGGATTCATTTAGAAAAAGTATCAAAAGGTTGGCAGCTTAGAACAAAAGCAGAGAATAAAGATTACATTAAAAAAATGAAGCCTCCTGTTGTTTTTCGTCTTTCAAAACTCAGTCTAGAAGCTCTTGCTATCATAGCTTTTGAGCAACCTTGTACAAAAATGAGAGTCGATGAAATAAGGGGTGTAGATTCTGCTCATCTTTTAAGAAATCTTATTGAAAAAGAATTGGTTTGTTGGGCGGGGCAAAGTGATCTTCCAGGGAAACCTTCTCTTTACAAAACAACTAAGAAATTTTTGGAAACTTTTGGCTTAGAAAATTTAAAAACTCTTCCTTCAGATAAACAGTTAGAAGAACTTTTTGCTACAAAGGAGGAAGAAGATAAAACTTTAAACTCTGTTTCTAAGGAATTTGATCATTCTGTGCAAAAGCAAAATTTACAAAATGCAAAAAAAGATGAAAAAGAGGGTCAAAATATTAAAAATCTTTTAAAAAGCTTTCCTTTAACGGTGAATTTTTTGGAAAAAGAAACAAAAAAAGATTCCAATCACTCAGTCCCTTTTGAAAAGCGGAAAGCTTCCCTATTAACTCCTAAAGAGTAAGAGATATGTTGTGCTAAGTAAAAAAACACGAGAAGAAAAGAAGATAGTTTTTTTGTTTTAATAAAGGCTCTAAAACTATAAATCCATAAAAGTAAAAAGTAGAAGGATAAAAACAGGAGACTTGTTTTTAAAATTCCCTTAGAAATAGGAAAGAAAAAATCTATAAAAATAATAGAAAAACTAAATGTAAAAAGAGGTAAAAAAAACAAAGTTAAATAATAAAATAAACCTTTATTTTGTTTTTGAAAGCGAGCAAACACATATAACCTTTTCAAACTGTTCGCATAAGATGAGGCATAATTATTGATCACTATGGGGCGGGGAAATAAATACAAAGCCCCTTGTTTTTTTAATCTCTTTCCCAGTTCTAAATCTTCCCCTACAAAAGGAAATTTTTCTGAAAAATTCCCTGCTTTTAAACAAGCGGATTTTAAAAAAAATCCATTGGTTGTAGGAATATGAGAGACACGTCTTGCTTTTTTAGGTTGCCAAGCTTGAGCTGAAAAAGCATGTCCTATAGGAAAATCTAGGCTTAAATTGATCATTTTTTTCCAAAACTTGTTTTCAGGAAGACGGTTAGGTCCTCCTAAAGCAACAGGCTTGTATTTATCTAAAAGAGAATTTTTATTTTGAACTAAAATTTCTAGCCAGTTTTCTTTTAAACGGCAGTCACTGTCAGTAAAAGCAATCCATTCGGTTTGAGCCTTTTCTACAATTCGAGCTCTAGCTAAACCTAAATTGTTTTTATTTGAAGATAAAAAAACTAAAGGAAGCTGATTTCTAAAGCTTTCTGCTACTTTTTTTGTAATTTGGCAAGTTCCATTTTGAAATAAAATAATTTCTTTGACTTGTTTAAAAAGAGTTTGTCTTTTAATATCTTCTAAAACGAGAGCTAAATCTTCTTTTTCTCTATAACATACAAGACCTATTGTAATTTGAAAAATTTCTTGTTTGTGAAAAGTCATTTTTTTTATATACAATAAATTCATCCTTTGAGTTAATTATTTTTAATTCTTTTAAAATGGAATTTTAGAATTAAGTTGATTTTTCTATTTTTTTACTATATGACTTAATTTAAGATGTTGAGAAGTCTTTTGCTTTTACCTTTTTTAATTTTTTCTTTCAATTCTTTTGGAATTTTCAATCTTAAGACAAAGGAAGAACAAAAGCCTGATATTCAATCTAAAAAATGGCTATTTTTATCTCAGTCCTGTCACTCTTGTTCTGAACTTCTTTTAGAATTGAAAAGCTTTTGTAAAGGTAAAAAACCTTCTCCAGCTCAGATAGGTTTTTTTATAAGTGGTTCTCAGATTAAAGCTATGTTAAAAAAAGTTAAGGATTTTGAAAAGGAGTATGAAGTTTTTTCTGGGGCTCCGAGTGAGTTTTATAAACATTACCAGGTTTCATCTTCTCCGAGTTTAAAGACTTCAAAAAAAACGATCGCCGGGAAAAAAGCTATTTTGAGGTTTTTACAAAAAGATAAGGAAATTTGTTCGAGTTAATTTTTAGGCACTTTGAATCCTATGAAAGCAGAGGATTTTTTACTTGTTTACTGTCCTGTTCCTTCTTTTGAACTTGGGGAAGAGATAGCTTATCATCTTTTATCTAAAAAATTAGTGGCTTGTGTGAATTTAATTCCTCAAGCTTTTTCTTTTTATGAGTGGGAAAGCAAAATACAAAAGACGAAAGAGTCAATTTTGCTTTTAAAAACAAAAAAAATACTTTATGTCAAAATGTCTCAAGAAATTAAAAAAAAACATCCTTACGAATGTCCTAGCATTTTTGCTATTGCTTTGAATCAAGCTGATGTCTCTTTTTTAAAGTGGATCAATCAATCTCTTTCCTCTTAAATTATTATGTCTGAAGTTATTTATGTTATAAAAAATTTATGTAAGAGTTATCAATTGGACTCTTATACCCTTGATATTTTAAAAAATGTGAATCTCAGTGTTAAAAAAGGAGATTCGATATGCATTCGAGGTCCTTCAGGAAGTGGGAAAAGTACTTTATTAAATTTGATGGGATCTTTAGATGAACCAAGTTCAGGGGAGAGAATTTTTTATGGACAAGATATCAGCTCCTGGACAGATCAACAAAAAGCTTTTTTTAGAAGAGATAAACTGGGTTTTGTTTTTCAATTTCATTATCTTTTAAAAGAACTTACAGTTTTAGAAAATATTCAGCTCCCAGCTTATATTGCCAATAAACCTAAAAAAAAGTCTCTAGAAAGAGCAAGTTTTTTAGCTGAGACTTTAGGTTTGAAAGAACGTCTGACACATTATCCCTCTCAGCTCAGTGGGGGAGAACTTCAAAGAACCTCCGTTGCTAGAGCTTTAATGAATCAACCTGAGTTGATATTAGCGGATGAACCTGTCGGGAGTTTAGATAAAAAAAATGGCTTAATTATTAGAGATTTATTTTTTGAGCTTCAAGAGACTTTTAAAATCAGTTTAATTGCCGTAAGTCACAATAGTTTTTTTGCAGATGCTTTTTCTTCTGTTTTGATGTTAGAAGATGGAAATTTAAAAGCTGATTAAAATTAAGAAAGTGAAAGTTTTTGTAAGCTTTATTTTTGTTATTAAGGTTTTGAATGTTTTTTTTTAATCAGTTAATAAGAAATTGCTTAAATTTTAAAAATTAACAGGTTGCAATATTGCCATAAAGGATTTATTTTACTATTTTCTATGGAACTAAATTATGTTAATTAAATTTGACTTTTTACTGTTTTTTTGTATTTTTGCAAGCTTCTCATTTGCTGAGGACAAGCTGTTTGCAAAAAATTCTATGATCAAAGATAGAAAGATTGCTCAGCTTAAATCTAAGGCTACAGGAAGATGGATTGGTCCAGTCGATCGGATTGTACTTCAGGGAAATCAAGTGATTGACTCTAAGCTTATTCAGCTTCATTTATCGGATACTTATACTAAAGTTAAAAAAAGAAAAAGTTTAACAACAGGGGATATTCAAACCGATGTGAAGCATCTTTTTTCTTTAGGTTTTTTTGATGATATTCAAGTCAGTTTAGGCAGATCTAAAAAAAAAGAAAAAGTTCTTTTTTATAAATTTATTGAAAGAATTTATATTTCCAGCCTAGAGTTTAAAGGAAATGAAACCTTAAATGACAAAGAATTGAAAGAAGAGATCTCAGTTAAAGAATATGAATTTTTAGATCTTTACAAACTTCAGCAAAGCTTTGTTTCTATAAAAAAAAAATATGAAGATCAGGCTTATTATTTAGCTGAAATCTCCTACCGTTTAAAAAAAAATTCTGCAAATAAAAAAGCCTTTAAGCTTATTATAGACATCAAAGAAAACAGAAGACTTTTAATTCAAAAGATTCAATTTATTGGAAATAGAAATATTTCTGCTAAGAGCTTTAAGCCTTTTATGCAATTACAGGAAAAAAACTTATTTAGTTTTTTAAACTTTTCTGGAGTGTATAAAAAAGAATATCTAGAAAGAGATTTACAAGTCCTAGAGTTTTATTACAGGGATCAAGGTTATTTAAATGTGAAAATTCATCCGCCTAGAATCAGCATAACTCCCGATCAAAGAAACCTTTTTGTGACTTTTGAAATTACAGAAGGAATTCGATTTAAAATGGGAGAGTATTTTTTTAAAGAAAAAGAGCTGTCTTCTCAAAAAGATCGACTCAAGTTATCTCAAAAGGAGTATTTTTCTTTAAGTGCTTTACAACAAGATATTCAATTTATTTCTAATATTTATAAAAACCAAGGTTATGCTTTTGTAAAAGTAGAGCCTTTATTTTATCCAGATAGTTTAGAAGAAAATAAAATAAACCTTACTTTTAAAATTAGTAGAGGAGAAAAATATAAAGTCAGACGTATTAAAATTACAGGCAATCAAAATGCGAGAGACAAAATTATTTTTAGACGATTTCAAATTAAAGAAGGGGATATTTATAATCAAAATCAAATTGATTTAACTCAGCAGTTACTAGAGCAGTTAGTTGTTTTTGAAAAAGTAGATATTTCCCCTTCTCTCCTTTCTTCTAAAAAAAGAGAATTGGATTTAACAACAGTTGTTAAAGAAAGAGAAACCATAGGAGAAGCAGGTTTAGCCTTAGGATATAATAGTATTCAAAAATTAACGATTCAAGGGAATTTTAAAAAAGATAATATTTTTGGTTTAGAAGAAAGTTTTGCACTTAAAATCAGTTTGAGTGCTTACGATGAAACGGGTTTTATTTCTTATCAAAATCCTTATTTTTTAGACAGCCTTTGGAATTTTGGTTTTGAGGTTTTTCATGTAGGTCAGCAAAGTTATACCGGTTCTGGAGGTTTTAATTTAGGACAAATCCTTACAAATACGGGTTATGATACTTATTTTAGTATGGAAACGGGTTCTTCTTTGACTGTAGGAAGGAAATTAGGTCTTTTTTCAACTCTTTTTTTAAAATATAAATTTTCACATCAACAAAGCTCTGATGAACCTCTTTATCTTGTTAGAGGACTCCCTGGTTTTTCCTCTATTTTTAATGTTTTTAAACGAGAGAGTTCTGATATTTCAGATGAACAAAATCTTGAAAACCTTTCAAAAGAAGATCTTTTTCGCTATCAGTTCAGTGATATTTATGATTTTAGCATTGCTAAAGGTTATAAAAGTTCTCTTTCAATTATATGGGAAAAGGATAAAAGAAATGATCGTTTTTATCCTACAAAGGGTTTTTTTACAAGAATGACAGGAGAGTTTGTAGGATTAGGAGGAGATTTTGATTATACAAAATTAACAGGAAATTTCAAGTATTATTATAATCCTTTTTGGAAACTTGTTATAAAAAATAGGTTGGATTTAGGTTGGGTTTTTTCTAATGTAAAAGATAAGCCTGTTCCTTTTACAGATCTCTTTTTGTTAGGAGGTCCTTATAATTTAAGAGGTTTTTCTGTGAACTCTCAAGGACCTAAAAAAGAATCTGAAAAAGCTAAAGAATTAGCGAGAAAGTATATCAGTCAAGAAGGTCTTAAGGAAGAGGATAAAATAGACCCTGAAGCTTTTGCTAGGAGACCTTATGGAGGAAAACAAAAACTTTTTTACAGTTTAGAACTCGAAATTCCTCTGATAGAACAGGCGGGATTGAGATTAGCTACTTTTTTTGATATCGGGGAGGCTAATGATAGTTTAGGCTTTAATCTAAAAGATCAGTTAAGAGCTAATGTAGGAATAGGTTTAAGATGGCTTTCTCCTTTTGGTCCTTTAAATTTAGATCTAGCTAAACCCTATAAGCCCAGAAAAGAGTACGGGGAAGAGTCTTGGGAAATTCAATTTAGTTTCGGTTCTACTTTTTAGTTGACTTACAAAATGTGTGAGAAAGTGTTTTTTTATAAGTAAAAAATAAAAAAAGACTTGTTAAAAATACAAAGCTAGAGTAAAAGGGGGTTTAAAAATAGGAGGCTATTATGAAAATAGGAATACACTTTTTAATTTATTTTTTACTGTTACTTTCTTTTCCTTCGATTGCTAAGACGGGTTTTGTAAATACTATGAGAGCTTTTGAGCAAACCCATCAAGGTAAAGCTGTTAAGGCTAGGTTAGAAAAAGAATCTAAGAAGGCTCAAAGTGAGTTAACAAAATTAGAAAGTCAGTTAAAAAAAGAGGAAGAATCTTTAAAAAAAGAAGTTGCTCTTTTGTCTGAACAAGCTAAAAATGCAAAATTGACTCAGTTTCAAAGGAGAGTTTTTGAGTTTCAAAAAAAAGCTAAAGATGAAGAAATTCGCTTACAAAATTTACAAAAAGAGCTTATGGATCCTATTTTAAATAGATTGAAAGTTGTTATAGGAGACGTTGCTAAAAAAGCAGGTTATAGCGTTGTAAAAAACATAGGAAATGATATTTTATGGGTCTCAGCAAATTTAGACCTTACAGATCAAGTTTACACCGCTTATAACAAAAAATATAAGAGAAAAATATAAGAAATAATTTTTTATTTAATTGCTTTTTTTTTAATCTTTTTCTTTTTGTTTAAAAAAAGATCTGTTTTTTTTAGGGAAAATTAAATCTTTCTAAGATGAAAACGTATTGGATCAACTGGATGCAACCTGAGTTAAGTCCTAAAAATCTTGTTTTAAGTTTAGGAGCTTTTGATGGGATACATTTAGGACATAAACTTTTAATCAATCAGTTAGTTCAAATGGCTAAACAAAAGAAGGCTTTTTCAGCTCTTTGTGTTTTTGATCCTCTCCCTTTTCAAGTTTTAAACCATCTTCAGCCGTTTAAAAGACTTTTTACTATTTCTGAGATGAAAGAAATACTTAAAGAGTTCAAATTAGATTTTCTCTTAGTTCTTCCTTTTAATAAGGAAATTTCTCTTTTAAACCCTCATGACTTTCTTCATTCTTATCTTATCACTCACTTTCAACCTCAAGGAATTATAGTTGGTTATGATTTTTCTTTTGCTTATCAAAAACAAGGAGATTTTTCTTTTTTAAAAACTTCTGGAAAAAAACATGGTTTTTTTGTAAAAAAAGCCCCGGTTTATTTGTATGAAAAGGAACCTGTTTCAAGTTCTCGTGTAAGAAAACACTTAAGTTTAGGAGAAATGGAAGAGGTTAAAAAGCTTTTAGGTCGTCCTTTTTCAATTCAATCAAAAGTGATTGAAGGTGAAAAAAGAGGTCGACGTTTAGGTTTTCAAACAGCAAATTTAAAATTAAGTAATAAACAATACCCTTGTTTAGGAGTTTATGCAGGTTCTGTGAGATTAGATCAAGCACTTTATAAAGTGCTTGTTAATATTGGTTATCGTCCTACTTTCTATAAAAACTCTGACATTGTTGTAGAAGCTCATATTCCTAAAGTAAAAAAATCTCTCTATAATCAGGAATTAAAGTTAGAATTAGAGCATTTTATAAGACAAGAGAAAAAATTTTCAAATGCTTTAGAGTTGAAAAAACAAATTCAAAAAGATATAGAAAAACTTGAAACCTTGAGATAAAAGCTCAAATTTCTTTTTAAAATGATATTTATTTTGTTATAAAAAATATTAAGTTTGATTTTTAATCTACCGATATAAAAAGTATAAAACTTCAGACTATGAAGTTGTTATGAGAAATAATATGAGAGATCCTTTTAAAAAAAATAAAATTCAAAAATCTGAATTTGTGTCTAACAAAAGTCATCATTTACAAGTCATTAAAAGTAAGGACTCCCATTTAGCTAAAGTCGATGAAATCACTGACAATTTAATTAACTCCCTCAAAGATCAAAAAGGTATTAAAAATTTAGAAATGATGAAAACTCTTTTAGAAAAGAGTGGAATCTCAGAGTTAGACTTTGTAACAAAATTAGCTGAAAAATATGGACTTGATGTAATAAAAGAGTTGAATCAATATAAAATTCCAGAGGACGTTTTAAAATTAATTCCTGAGAAAATTTGCCGAAGAAATCTCATTTTACCTCTTTCAAAAATAGATACAACCCTTGTTGTTGTTTTTGCTAATCCTGTCGATTTTAATTTAAAAGACAATTTACTTTTAATGACGGGCTGTCAGATACAACCTGTCGTTGCAACACCTACTTCTATTAAAGAGGCTTTTAATAAATTTTTTGATAAACAAGAAATCATGGATAATTTAGTTCATGACATGTCACTTGATTTATTTGGTTTTGAAGATGAGTTAGCTATTGATTTAGATAGCGAAGAAAAAGGCGTAGAAGAAAATGTCGTTATTAAATTTGTTAATCTTATGTTTTATGATGCGATTCGACTGAAAGCTTCTGATATTCATCTTGAAAGTTATGAAAAAGTGTTTCGAATTCGTTACCGTGTTGATGGTATGTTGTATGAAAAGCATACCTTATCTAAAGAAATGTCTAGCTCTATTATATCTCGAATTAAGGTTATGAGTGGAATGGATATCAGTGAAAAGAGAAAACCTCAAGATACAAGGTTAAAAGTTATCGTTAATAAAAAAGAACTGAATATGCGTGTTAATAGCACTCCTACAGTCAATGGAGAAAAAATTGTTTTACGAATTTTAGATAATTCTGCTTTAGAAGTAGATGTTTCTAAATTGGGAATGTTAGATTTTCAATCAAAATTATTTTATAAACATTTAAAATCTCCTCAAGGTTTAATTTTAATGACAGGACCGACAGGTTCTGGAAAAACAACAACCATTTATTCAGGATTAATGAGACTCAATAATCCACAAACAAATATTTCTACTGCTGAAGATCCGGTTGAATTTCGTATTCATGGAATCAACCAAGTTCAAATAAATCCTAAGGCAAATTTAACTTTTGCTTCTGCTTTAAGAGCCTTTTTAAGACAAGATCCAGATGTCATTTTAGTGGGAGAAATAAGAGATTTCGAAACAGCTGAAATTGCCTATAAAGCCTCTGCTACAGGACATTTGGTTTTAAGCACAGTTCATACAAATGACACCGCATCTACTGTCACCAGGCTTCTTTCTATGGGGATTCCTTCTTATAACGTTGCAGATAGCACCTCCCTTATCATCTCTCAAAGACTTTTAAGAACACTTTGTGATGCTTGTAAAATTTTAGCTCCTGATTCTTATTTAAATAATCTTATAGATGTAGGAGTTCCTCCTGAAGAGATCAAAGATTATAGAGGAAAGATTTATTTAAGACAAGAGGGGGGTTGTGGTAACTGTGGAAATTTAGGTTTAAAAGGTCGAGTTGCTGTTTATGAAATGATGGAGCTTTCAAAATCAATTAAATTTGGAATTTTTGAAAAAATGAGTCCTTTAGAAATTAAAAGAGTTGCTATAGAAAAAGATAATTTATTGACTTTAAGAAAAGCCGCTTTGTTAAAAGTTAAACAGGGGCTGACTTCTATTGAAGAAATTATGAGAGTCACAGTCAGTGATATGTAAAAAAAAGGGGTTATTATGATTTCACTTTTAGATGTTTTAAAACTTGCTAAAGAACAGGGGGCTTCTGATATTCATATTACGGCAAACTCTCCTCCTGCTCTTCGTATCAATGGTTCTTTATTAAGATTAGAAACAAAAGAGTTAAGTCCAGAAGATACAAAAACAATGTGTTATTCTTTAATTTCTGATGAACAAAAATCTAAATTTGAAAATCAGAAATATTTAGATTTTAGTTTTTTTGTGAGTAATGTTTCAAGATTTAGAGGAGCTTTATTTTTTCAAAAAGGTTCTGTTGCAGGAGTTTTTAGACTTTTACAACTCTCACCTCCTGAGACCTCTGAACTCGGTCTTCCTCCTTCTATAGAAAATACAATTCACTATCCTAATGGTTTAGTCCTTGTAACAGGTCCTACAGGTTCTGGTAAAAGTACAACAGTGTCAGCTATTATTGATGCCATTAATGTTTCCAGAAAGTCTCATATTCTCACTTTAGAAGATCCTATTGAAATTGTACATTCTCATAAAAATTGTATCATCTCTCAAAGAGAGCTGGGTTTAGACTGTCATTCTTTTTCCGATGGTATGAAAACAGCCTTGAGAGCAGATCCTGATATTTGTTTTGTAGGAGAAATGAGAGATCCTGAAACGATTGAACTTGCTTTAAAACTAGCAGAAACAGGACACTTAGTTTTGTCAACTCTTCATACCAATTCCGTAGCTAAAACTGTGGATCGAATTGTAAGCTCTTTTCCTGGTTCAGAAAGAGAACTGATATGTAATCAACTCAGTACGGTTTTACAATCTATTATATCGCAAAAACTTGTAAAAAACAAGCAAGGAGGGCGAAGCGTTGTCGTTGAAGTTCTTTTTGCAAATGCAGCTATTAGAAATCTCATTCGAGACAATAAAATTTTTCAGATTTATTCTGTTCTTCAAACATGTCATGAAGAGGGAATGCTCACAATGAATCAATCTTTATTAAAACTCGTTAAAGAAGGAGCCATTGATTCTAAGGAAGCTTTTAATGTAGCTTATGAAAAAGATGAACTTTATCAGCTTTTAAAAAGAAATAAAATAGCGAGTTAAAAAGGACTTACTGATGTCAGTTTTTATTTATCATGTTGAGAAAAATGGCAAATTAATTCAAGGAAAAATTGAAGCTAAAAATATCTCTGTTGCTCGTTTAAAATTAAATGCGAGAAAAATTGATTTTGTTTATATTAAACAAAAACCTTTAATTCCTTTTTTTTCAGGAGGGGGAAAGGTAAAAAGTAAAAACTTACTTTTTTTTACAAGGCAAATTTCTTTTCTTTTAGGTTCAGGGGTGTCTTTAGTGCAAGCTTTAAAAATCGTTGCCGATACAACAGAGGATTCTTTTTTAAAAACAGTTGTAACAAATCTTCGTACGATGTTAGAAGGGGGAAAAAGTCTTTCTCAAGCCATGAAGACTTATCCCTCTGTTTTTGATGGATTTTATATTAATATGGTTGTTTGTTCTGAAAAAACAGGTCTTTTAGATGAAATTTTATCTGATTTAGCTAACTATATTGAAAAAATGGAAATGATTAAATCTCGAGTTAAATCAGCTATGATGTATCCTGTTATTGTTTTAATAATTTCTTTAGCTATTATCTCCGGAATTATTTTATTTGTTGTTCCTAAATTTGCGAGTTTGTATAGTTCCTCAGGGGGAAAGCTTCCCGCCCTTACACAAATGTTAGTTAATACAAGTGAAGTCATGAAAAATAACACTTTAATTTTATTAGCTGTTCTTATAGGAGTTCCGATAGGTTTATTTCAGCTTTCTAGAACAGAAGGAGGAAAAAAACAAATTCAAGCTTTTGTCAGAATTCTTCCTGTTTTTAAAGATATAGCCTATCAATCTGCTTTAGTTAAATTTTGTAGAAGTTTTGCTTGTTTACTAAGATCAGGAGTTAACTTTTTAGAAGCTTTAGATGTTTCTTACAATATTTCAGATCATGTTAATATACAAAGAGGAATTAAAATTTCTAGAGATTATGTTGTTTCAGGAAAAAGTTTTGCCTTAGGTTTAAAAGATAGCAAGGTTTTTCCTGCTCTCGTTTATAATATGGCTAAAACAGGAGAAGAATCTGGTAAAATACAAGATTCTTTTGAAAGATTAATGGTTTATTATGAAGAGATTTTAAACAATTTAATTTCTGGTATGATTAAATTAATTGAGCCTATTTTAATTGTGGTTTTAGGGGGGTTAATTGCTGTGATAATTTTAGCTCTCTATCTTCCTGTCTTTTATATGGGAGACATTATTAGTTAAAGATTGTGATTTCCGTGGTTTCTTCTAGGTCTCATTTAGCTTTTTATTTCATAAGGGGATTAGCTCCTTTAGGACTTACTTTTTTACTTTGCTTACATCAAGTTTTCTATTCTAGGTTTATAGATTTTGAACTCGCTATTTTTTCTTATAGTCTTTGTTTTTTAGTTTTATTCCTAGAAAGTATTTTTTTATTTTTTTACAAGGATAAAGTTCAACCTATCAGTATAGATCTTATTTTATTTTTTATATCCGCTTTATTTTTAACAAGTTTGGTGGCTTTCATACCTTCTCCTGTGACTTTATTTTTTTTGTTTTTTTTCTTTTCCCTTCAAATTTTTAGTTTGATTTTTTTAAAAGAGTTCTTTTTAGCTATAGCCTTTGCTTTTTACTTATCTTTTCTTTTCCCTTTTTCTTTATCAGCTGGCTATGAAAATTTTGATCAAAAGTTCCTATTATTAGGATTTTCTTTTCTTATAGCCTTTGTTTTTATTTATTTTTATTTATTGAATTTGATTTTAGATAATCTTAGAGATCAAAACAAAGAAACCTTTGTTATTCCTTTTGATTTAAGAGTCACTTTAAAATTTTTAGAAAAATTAAAACCCTCTATAAATCAAATTTCAAAATATTTTGCATCAAAGGAATCTAAAATTTCTCAAAAAGTTGATTTTTTATCTTCAAAAAAAGCAAAAGAGAAAGTTGAAGCTTTACAAAAATTTATTTTAGATTTTGATGATTATATAAAATTTGAGCCTTTAGAGTTAAGTCAGATCTGTTTAAAAGAACTTTTAACTGAAGTTTTAAAGGATTTAAAAAATCATCCTAAAAAACCCTCTCATTTTAATCCCGAAGATATTTTAAATAGAATCCAAGAAGATTTTATTTTAAAAGTTGATAAGTCTCAGCTTAAAATAGCTTTTAAAAATATTATTGTGAATTCTTTTGAAGCTTGTGCTTTTTTATATGAAGGACAAGAAGCAAAAATAAGTATTAATGTAAGATCTTTAGATAAAGGCTGGCTTTTTCTTTTTTTTAATGATAATGGGCAGGGAATTGAAAAAGAGGATTTAAACAAAGTCTTTCATCCTTTTTTTACTAAACGTTTAGGTTTAAAGGGCTTAGGTTTATCTTATGCTAAAAAAATCATTGAACTTCATAAAGGAAGTCTTCAAATAGAAAGTGAAAAGGGAAATACACGTGTTATTGTAAAAATTCCTTTAGATAAGGAAAGAACTTACTTTAGTAAAATCAAAGAAAAAATTCCCAGTGAATCTGATTCAAAAAAAAGGAAAATAGCTTAGGAATTTAAACTCCAAAAGAGATTCCACAACTACAGGTATCTTTTGCATTGGGATTAGAAAATATAAAACCTTTTCCATTTAGACCTCCTTCATAATCTAGAGTCATTCCCATAATATACAATAAACTTTTTCTTTCAATAATTAAAGAAACTCCATTGGATTCAAAACTTTTATCTTTCTCTGAGAGTTTATCATCAAAATCTAAGCGGTAAGAAAAACCAGAACATCCTCCTTGTTTAATAGAGATTCTTAAGGCTTTATTTTGAGAGTCTTTTTCTTTATTTTTTAATTCTCCAATATGTTCAGAGGCTGAATTTGAAACCTGTATCATACTATAAAAATACTAAATTTGATTTAAAATTTCAAGGAGTTTTTTGAAATTTAAACAGCTACGTTAAATTCCCTTAAACAGTTATTGAGAGATGTTTTTTTATCTGTTTGTTTGGATCTTTGTCCTATAATTAAAACACAAGGAACTTGGTAATTTCCTGCAGGAAAGCTTTTGTTTCTTTGTCCAGGTATGACGACAGAATTTTTAGGAATAAAAGCTTTATATTCTTTCACTTGTTTTTGCGTGACATCTAGAATCTTTGTACTTTGTGTGAGAACAACGCCAGCTCCGATGACAGCCGATTCACAAACCCTCACTCCTTCTACTATAATAGAACGGCTTCCTAAAAAAACATGATCTTCAATAATAACAGGTTGAGCTTGAACAGGTTCTAAAACTCCTCCCAAACCAACTCCTCCTGACACATGAACGTTTTTTCCAACTTGAACGCAAGATCCTACCGTTGCCCAAGTATCAATTAAAGATCCTTCATCAACGTAAGCTCCTATGTTAATATAAGAGGGCATAAGAACTGTATTTTGTGCTATGTAGCTTCCGTATCTAACAAGGGCTTGAGGAACCACTCTGACTTTTTCATGACCTGTCCATTTTTTAAGAGGAATTTTATCAAAAAAATTAAAGTCTCCGGCTTTGAATTCTTTTTGAGTTTTTATTTTAAAATAAAGCAAAATAGCTGTTTTAATGTATTCATTGACTTTCCAAGTCTCATCTGGTTTTTTTTCACACACACGAATTTTACCTTCATTAAGATCTTCTAGAATCTCATGAACAATTTTTTTAGCTTCTTCAGAGATATTTTGACTTAAAAAAGCCTCTTGAAGGATTTGTTCTTTCATACCTGTTTTGTATAATTGTAAAAAAATTAAGAATCAAGTTTTTTTAATAAAGAGAAATCAAATTTTATTTCAAGTGAGATTTTGTGATTCAAAGCCTCAATACACTCAAATTCCTATTAGTTAGGGTTTTTAAGTGATGGCTTAAAACTCTTTTTTTAAAGAGTTTTTTGTCCTTTTTCCCAGTTACAAGGACAAAGTCTATCTGTTTGAAGAGCGTCTAAAATTCTCAAAACTTCCTGAGGATTTCTTCCAACATTTAAATCTGTTACATAAACAAAACGAATTTTTCCTTTCTGGTCAACAATAAAAGTTGCTCTTTGAGACACTCCCTCTTCCATATCCAAGATTCCTAAGCTAGCTGATAATTCTCTTCTAATATCAGACATTATAGGGAATTTAAGGTCTTTTAGAAGCTCATCATGCTTTCTCCAAGCTAAATGAACAAACTCTGAATCTACAGAAGCCGCTAGTATTTGAGTTCCTCTTTCTTTAAATTCTTCATTCTTATCACTAAAACCTTTTATTTCTGTAGGACATACAAAAGTAAAATCTTTTGGATAAAAAAACAAAACCAGCCACTGGTCTTTATAAGTTTCATTATCAATCTCTTTAAATTCATCAGAATCAGGTACAACGGACTTCAGTTTAAACTCAGGTAAATAATCACCAATTCCTAGCATAACAAATTCCTCCTTTTTTGGTTTTAGTAAAATATAATTTATTTTTTAGAAAAAGCAAGTTTTTTTTAGAAATATTTAGAATTATATATTTTCCATCGCACAAAGTTTATAGTAGCTTATATGTAGAGAGCAAAAAGACAAAGTTTTGATTTCTATGAGTTGAAAACTGCCAATCAAAAAGAATTGCTGAAAAAAAACGCTGTTCTAATTAGTTTTTTATTTCTTTATTTAGTTTAAGAATCTTATCTTTATGAAAGACCTGTTAATTTGATAATTGTAGAAATATCAACACATTAAATCCAGTAATTTAAAGGTCTGTTTCCTTTTTTTCTGCTTGTCTGCCGTTCTATATCTTGTTCTATGCCTTCTTCAATCCAAGCCTGTAATCTATAATCCATCTTCCTGCGGTACTCATGATAGACTAACTCTTGCATTCTCTCATCCTCTGATAACTTTCCAAAATAACTCATCGCTTCCTCCCTATCCTTATCTTAAATACTCCCTATCCTTTTAACTCTCCTGAATTCCTTAAAAAATAACACCCTTAAAACTAAATTCTTTCTCTCCTTGTCTTTAAATTTATTATAACTCTTTATCAGAAAGAGGTCTACAAATTCAAATCTTTGTTTATTTTGAGGGTTTTTCTTTCTTCTAACGTCTTGGATGTTAGGGGTTTTGATTTCTAAATCCATGATTTTAGGAATGTTTAGAAAATGTTTTAAAACACGTTTTAAGATCTCTGGATTGTCTACAAAGAATTTTTTAAAGACAACGTCCCTTGTCATCTGGACATAGTTTTTTTGTTGTTTCATTTGTTACCTCCTTGATTTTAGGGATTGTTTTTTACATCAATTGAAACTTATACGATTTGATAATTAAAAGAGTGTAAAACGCATTTCAAACTTTTTACATTAATTTAGACTTAATGAAGGCCTTTTTTGATTCTCTTTAATAAGAGTCCAAATGTCTTTAACTTCTGGTGAAACTGACATAAAACCTCCTTTCTTTATGATACTACAACCCAATAAAAAAAACCTATAGAATAAAGAGCTTTTTAGTATCTTTAGGAAGTAAAGAGATTCAAAGCTTTTTTTGTAAGATTTACAGTTACTTTTGTCCGGCTGTCCACTCTGACTGAGTGAGTTATTTTATAAAGGAATAAAGTTTCTTTTTCTAACATTTTCTCTTATCACATCATAAATTCTTCTCTAAATAAAAAATTGTTGTTTTACTTCTTGAAAAGTCTTTAACACACCAAAGAAAAGCCTCTTAGAGATGGAATGAAGATTTTACTTTACAGGATTTTTCATCTCTTGAAGATAGAGTATATTAGAGAATCTAAGAGAACAAAATAGAATTATCAAGAAGAAAGTGTGGCATGAAAATAGATTTATGTCTCTCTCAAGGAAGTGTTTTTCCTAGACCTGACACTATTTCTAATAAGAAAGTTCAGAAATAAGAAAAAAATCCAAGAAGCATAAATCAGAGAAGTTCACAAAGCTTTTGACTCAATTGATATAAAAAATCAAAAAATATTTATTTCTGATTTTAAGAAAAAAAAGATGTTACAAAGTTGGTTCAATGAAAAAATGAAAAAACAAGTACTCATTAACAATATAATAGATGAAAAACATTTTTTAGATGAAGTATCAATATATCTATCTGCTGTTCCTAATTTATTCTCAAAAGAGGGAATCCTTGGTAAAGAACTAACTTCTGATCATCATAATTATGGACAAAGTATCAAACACATAGATGTTAAAATTACTTTTGAAACAAGATGAGCTGAAGTAATTTCTGACTGAGTTTAGAATCTGAGTCAAAGCTTTTGAAGAATTTATCATGGCTGTTAGTTAGGAAAAAGTCTGTCTTTAATAAAAGAGTTTGGAGTTATTTTTTTGAAAGAGGCTATAAAGGAAGAATTTTTTATTAAGCTCTGGTTTGTGTTTTCTGGTTATTAAGCTTAATTTTAAGTTTGTAAATTTCTAGAGATTTTATCAAAGATTGATTTGAATGGAACTTTATAATTTACTTAAATATATAATTTTATTGAAAAAATAAATTAAAAAAATATTTTATTATTTTTTATTAAAGTTTTTTATAAAGTAAGGCGATAGTTAGATTAGGAAAATATAAACAAAACATTAATTTAAGAAAGGACTTTTAAAATGAAACAAGAAAATACAAACTCAGGGGTTCCTATTTTTAGGACTTCAACAAGTTTAATTGAATCTTTTTTATCAAGTTCTAAAAAACTTGTTTTAATAAAAAATAAAAAAGAAAACAATCAGATTGAAATTTTACAAAGCCATGACAGAAAATCTATCTTTTTTATAGCTAAAGATATTGAGAAAGTTTTAAAAAGAGAGGATGAAAAAGGAGAGAGTTTTTTGCAAGTGAATTTTAAATCAGGGAAAAAAATTATTTTAACAGAAGAATTTATAGGATTTCCTCCTTCGAGCTGTGTAGGTCTTTCTCCTCATAGGCTTCCCAAAGTTGTTACAACAGCAGATCTATTAAGTGTCATTGATGCTATTGAAAGCTTTTTTTACGGTAAAGATGAATATCAAGAAAGTCTCCATGATGTCCAACTGTTTTTTGAATCTATTGCAAGTGGAGCCGAAGCGATAGGATTTAATTTAATCGGAGAAAGATTATGGGTAGAAAAAATGATACCCAATAAAAAACTTTTAAATTAAATCCTTTTTGGTTTTTTGATTTTATTTTTATAAATAAAAAAACTTAGATTGGAAAAAAAGGATTATGAAAAAATTCGCTCTTATTTGTAAAAAAGATTCCTGCCATAAACCTTCATGGAAAATTTGAAGATGAAGTTTTTAATTTAATGAATCGTTTTATTTTAGAAAATAATAAAAAGAAAAAGCTCTTGATTGTTGTTGGTAAAGGAAAGGAATCTTAAAAAATAAAACCATAGAATATTTAAAGAAAGGACAGTTTTCTTGGAAGTACCAAAAGGTAAAAGGGATGATTAATGAAGGAGCTTTGATAGTTGATTTATCTTGACTTATTACCAAAATAAAAGTTAACTCATTACAAAAAAATATGAATCAAGAACTTAAAAAATCAGATCAGATTCAAATGAATAAAATTCTTTGGATGGACTTAGAGATGACGGGTTTATCACCTGAAAAAGATGTCATTATTGAGGTTGGAGCTATTATCACAGATCAAGCTTTTAAGGAATTAGAAAGCTATCAAAATGTCGTTTGTCAAGATTCGAAATATTTAGAAAAAATGGATGATTGGAATCAAAAATGTCACAGAAGGTCCGGACTTTATTTCCTTATTCCTAAAGGAAAATCTTTAAATCTTGTAGAAGAAGATTTGATAAGTTTATTAGAATCCCATTTTTCTGTTGAGGAGCCTATTGTTATAGCTGGCAATTGTATTTATCAGGATAGAAATTTCATTAGACGGTATATGCCTCGTTTTGATAAAAGGCTTTACTACCGCATGTTAGATGTTACGGCTTTTAAATTGATAGCCCAGCAAAAAGGATATTGTTTTAAAAAAGAAAATAAACATAGAGTTTTAGATGACATAAGAGAAAGTATTAAAGAGATGAGCTATTACTTAGAAAATATGAACTGGACTCTTCACAATAAAGATATATAAAGATCAAATTTAAAGAATCCCCCTTGACTTTTTAGCTTTAACTTAGTAAAAAACTTAAATAAGTTTTGAAAACTTTTAAAAAATAGGAGTTAAAATGTCTTTTTTTCGGAGAATATTTTATTTTTTAGTTTTAAATTTTTTAATTGTCCTAACAGCTTCTGTTTTAGGAACGCTTATAACTCAATCTTTAGGAATTGAAGGAGAGTGGGGTTTTTACATTGTTTTTTACTCTTTGATTGGTTTTGGAGGAGCTTTTATAACTTTAGCTATGTCTCGGTGGATGGCTAAAAGATTTATGGGAGTTCGTGTCATTGATTCTCGTTTAGCAAAAGGCAGAGAGTTAGATTTGATTAATAAGGTTCATGAAATTGCAAAAAGAGCACGTCTTCCTGTCAGTCCTGAAGTTGGAATTTATCAAAGTCCTCAGCCCAATGCTTTTGCTACGGGTCCAAGTAAAAAGAAATCTTTAGTGGCTGTTTCTGAATCTTTGTTAAATTCTATGAGTGAAGAAGAGTTAGAAGGAGTTCTAGCTCATGAAGTGGCTCATATTGCAAATGGAGACATGGTTACTATGACTCTTCTTCAAGGAATGATAAACACTATGATTTTACTAGCGGCTCGAGCGATAGCTAAACTTATTGTTTCTAGAATGAGAGATCGTTCTTTTTGGTTGGAATTTGCAATTTATATAGGTTTGCAAATAGTGTTTAGTATTTTAGGTTCTATTATTATGTGTTATTTTTCTAGAAAAAGAGAATACAGAGCAGATAAGGATGGGGCAAGACTTTCTAGTACTCCTAGTATGATAGCTGCTCTTAAGGCTTTAAGTAAAATGACAGGTTCCAGTCAAATGGCTTATGCTACAAACCGTTCGGCTCAACAAGAATCTTATAACTACTTACAAATTTCTAGCTCCTCTAAAAAAGTCAATTGGTTTTCTACTCACCCTCCTTTAGAAGATAGAATAAAAAGATTAGAAAGACTTTACTCATAAATAAAAATTTAAGGCATTTTATACTAAGTAATAATGTGTTTAATTTTTTTTCTAAAACTAAGCTTTTTTTTGTTTTTTTATTAGGTTTTAATTCTTACGGCTTTGACTCCTTTATTCCAGATGAAATAAAGATACCAGAAGGAATAGAAAAAAGAACAGAAAGCCAAATAAAATCTATCTTTTTATCTTTAGAAAAACAATACAATAACAAAACTGCAAATCTTTGGAGATTAAAATATCATCAAGCTCTTCTTTTAGAGAAAAAAGATCGAAACTTTTTTTGTGAAACTATGAAAGAACTCTCTCAAATTTCTTCTTTTCCTTTAAAGTCATTAAGCCTTATTAAAAGTTATTCTTTATGTTCTTTTGATCACAAGATTACTTTTGACCCCTCCTCTTTTCCTGATTGGCTTAGAAGATCTCTTGCGAAAGCTTTTTATGAAAGAAGGAAATTTTTTGATGATCCTGAGCAAACTTTTAAAGCAACTCTTTATTTAGGAGAACATAGCCCTTATAAGGAAGAACGTATCTCCTTTTTAAAACATGCCTTGTTTTTAACTTCATCCCTAAAATCGAATCAAGCTTTAAATCATAAGAAAATACAAGAACTTTTATATAAACTATCTCCTAGTTTATATCCTGAACCTCAAGAAAAAGATTATTTTGTTGTTGCAAAAGATTTTAAAGAAAATAGAAAGTTCAAACAAGCTATTTCCTATTATATTAAAGTTTTAAATTCAAATTTATTTTCTTTTGATGATAAAAACGGAGCTTTTAAAGATTTGGGACATATTTATAGTTTAATGAGAAATAGAGAAAAAAGGATAAGAAATGCTCAGCAGTGGGCAAGTTGGCTTTTGAAAGAAAATAGCCCAGAAAGTTTAAAAATTTATTATAGAAAAAAATTAGAAATCGCAAGACAAAAATGGAATATTGATGAAAACAAAAAAGCTATTGAAATCCTAACTTCTTTGTTAAAAGAAGAGGGTTCTAAAATTATAGAAAATGAGATTTTGTTTTTAAGAGCTTCTGTTTATTTGCAGGAAGATCAGGAAGAGTTGAGTTTAGAAGATTTCAATCAAGTGATTGAAAATTTATTGGATAAGAAAAATCAAGAGCAGGAAAAAGTTCTCTCTGAGAGTTTATGGAAAAAAGCATGGATTTATAGAAAGAGAAAAGAGTATAAAAAATCTCTTGAAAATTTTGCTCTTTTAAAAGAGAACACGAATAACCCTTATACTTATGATAAGGCGTTATTTTGGATGGCTAAAACTTATGAAGATTTAGGAAAAATGATTTTATCTTGTTTGGTTTTTAAGGATTTAGTTAAAGAAGGTCCTTATGGTTATTATAGGTTGATAGCTTATGATAAATTAGGAAAAAAAATACAAGTAAAAAATAAAGAAAATAGAGTGATAGGAAATAAAAAGGATCATGATTTAATTTATTGGCTCACTTTATTTAAAGAAAATGAACTGATAGCCTTGTTTTTAGAGCAAAAATACAGCTCTGTTTTTAATGAGAGTAAAAAATTGAATTTAGAAAATAATTTAGAGACTTTATTTTTTTTGAACAAGACTAAAAAGTATTTAAAAGCTTTTACATTTTTTAATACTATCGATTCGGAAATAAGAAAAGAGCTTATAAATAACTACACTTTTCTTTTGTTTCCTTTAGATTTTTATGAAATGGTAAAAAAAACGAGTCAATCAGATGAAATTTCTCTTGCTTTTCTTCTTTCTATCATTCGTCAAGAATCCGCTTTTAATCCTAGAGCTAGAAGCCAGGCTGATGCTTTTGGTTTAATGCAGTTAATACCTTCTTCGGCTCTGCAAGCAGCTAGAGAAAACAAAATACCTTACAAGAACTATAAAAATTTGTATAACCCTTCTACAAATATTTCCTTAGGAAGTGCTCACCTTAAAAAACTATTAAGAAAATATGATAATAACTTTATTTTAGTCGTAGCTGCTTATAATGCCGGAGGACGCGTTGTAGACAGATGGGCAAGAGAGTTAGGACATTGGAGTCCTTTGGAATTTATAGAAAATATTCCTTACGAAGAAACTCGAAACTATGTTCGCTTAGTTATTAGAAACTATGTTTTTTATCATAATCTGCTGTCCAAAAATCCTGAGGATTGGTTTCCTGATTATTTACTTCAAGAAGAATCCTTAAAGAAAGTTTTTTCAAAATGTTTTTAAAAGAAAAAGATTGTGTTTTTATTGTAGCTCCTGCTTCAAAGTCTAAAGATAACAAATGGAAAAAAGGAATTAAAATATTAGAAAGTTGGGGTTTAAAAGTTTATTTCAAACCTTCTATGATAAAAGCTCATTTATTTCATTCTAACAGTCATTTAAAAAGAAGTTTTTTTTTAAAACAAGCTTTTGGAAATACTTCTTACTCAGCTGTTTGGATGCTGAGAGGTGGTTATGGATCTCAGAAGTTAATTCCTAATTTTAAAAAGTTAAATTTTAAAAAATCTAAACTTTTTGTAGGATATAGTGATGGAACTGCTCTCCATTTATATTTGAATGCTAAAAATCAAAAGAGTCTCCATGCTCCTACTTTATCTGAATTATCTGATTTGTCTTCAAAAGAATTAGAAATTTTAAAGAATGTTTTATTTGGAAAGAAAAAAAAACTTCACTTCAATAAATTAAGAAATTTTAAAAGCTATCGAAAAAAACTTTTAAAAGGCAAGATAACAGGAGGAAATCTCAGTTTGTTATCTACAAGTAGAGGAACTTTTACTTTTCCTCCATTTGAATTTTTGTTTTTAGAAGATATTAATGAAGAAGCTTATAAGGTTGATCGCTTTTTACACCATTTGCTTTACTCTGGAGCTTTAAAATTAACAAAGGCTATTTTGTTTGGTGATTTTTATCCCTTAAGTAAAAAAGACTTTCAGAAGGTTTTAAAAAGCTTTTCTCAATCCTGCAATCTTCCTTTGATCTCGAATCTTCCTTGTGGTCATAAAAGAAAAACTCCTTTACCTTTTAATACGGATGCACAGCTATCTCTTGAAAATTTTGAAGCTCACTTAACAGTATCTAGTTTATAAAAGCAGTGTGATTTTAAGAGATTAAGTTTTTTTAAAGCTTTGAAGTGTTTTTTCTAATTCTCCAGATTGAAATTGTTCTTGAACAATATCACAACCTCCTACAAGTTCTTGATTGACATAAAGTTGCGGTATGGTTGGCCAATTTCCATAGTCTTTAATTCCTTGACGAATGCTTTCGTCAGATAGAACGTCAAAAGAATGATAATTTACTTGAAGAAAATCTAAAATTTGGACAATGCGAGCTGAAAACCCACATTGGGGTTGCTTAGGTGTTCCTTTCATAAAAAGCATGATAGGATTATCAGAAATCAAATTGGAAATTTGCTCTTTAGTTTCCATAAATAAAGCTTATAAAGTCTTTTTATTTAAAAGTCTAGTCTTTTTTTATGTATAATAAAAAAAGGGGAGAAGAAGTTCTCCCCTTTTTAAGTGGATACTCTATCCATTTAACTCAAGTTAACATTTATCTCTAACTTCTTTGAGTTTTTTAGCTTCTTCTTTATTTATGCCATCTTTTACTAGAGCCTTAACGAAACTTTCAAAGTTATTTCTATGTTCTGTTGACCAGTTGTCTTGTTGGGCTGTTTGTAAAGCTCTAATCAAAGGAACCATATAGGAATCACTTTCGTGTTTTATTTTGATTTCGTTATGTGTAGAAATTTTTCCAGGACGTAATTCTCCTTTACTTACCACTTCTTTAAAAATTAGTTCTTTAACGGAAGCATCAATTTGAGGCAAGTTTTTTAACAATTTATTACGTAATGGAGTTTTTTCCATTACGTTTAATGTTTTTACAGATTCACGAGGCACAGCCTCAGCACAAGTTCCTTTACAACCTTCTACAACCGGTTTTTGTGAAAAAGCTTGGGAGTTAAGTTGTGTTTGATTTTTCAATTGTCGTTGTGGTTGTTGAGACCTTCTTGCAAAAACGCTGATTGAAACAAAACTTAAACTTACAGCGGATAAGATTAGTATATTTTTTTTCATTTTTTTTCTCCTTTGTTTAATTAAAAGTTATAATAAATTTATGTTGTTTTATAAAAAAAAGCAATTACAAAGATGAAAAAATAATTTTTTAAGGAAAATTTTTCTACTTTTTCTTAAAAAATCTAAAAAAATACTTTATTTCTATGATTTAGATCATTATCTCTTTTTTTCTAAAAAAGCAAATTTAATTTTATAATTCTATAGGAATTCAAGAGCTTGCAGTGTGTTACAAAATTTCTAAGAGTTAAGGTTTTGCTATCATCTTGCCTTTTTTTTTAAGAGAAGTTAGAATGTAAAAAAGAAGTTATCTTAAAAAAAGAAATTTTAATAGGAGTTTAAAATTAGTTTTTCCATTCCTGTTCATTTAAGGAAATATATTGTTTCTCAAAACTATGAAAGGTACTCTTTTGAGGATCAAGCTGTTTGGCGTTTTATTATAAAAGGGATTTTTAAAAACTTATACTCTCATGGTCAAACAGAAGTTTTAAATTCTTTAATAAAAAAAGGGATTGATACAGATAAAATTCCAAGAATTACAGATATAGATAAAAAAATAAAATCTTTTGGTTGGAGAGCTGTTGGTATCAGTGGCTTTATCCCTCCAAGAGCTTTTATGGAATTTCAAAAACACAAAATTATTCCTATTGCTTCAGATTTGAGAAGGATTCATCATATTTTTTATACCTCGGCTCCTGATATTGTTCATGAAGCTGTAGGACATATTCCCTTTTTAACACATCCCGTTTTTTCTCAATTTCTATTTACTTACGCAGAGACTGTTTTGAAGTCCATTAGCAGTCAAGAAGATCTGGAAAAGTATAAAGCCATTCGTGATCTAAGTGATTTAAAGGAAAATCCTAAAACTCGTTTGACTCAAATAAAAAAGCAGGAGAGGAAACTAAAACAGATTATTAAAAATATCTCTCATGTCAGTGAAGCTTCTTATTTGTCTCGTCTCATTTGGTGGACTTCAGAGTATGGACTGATGGGGGATTTTAAAAATCCAAAAATCTATGGAGCGGGTTTGATTTCTTCTATTGGAGAATTTCTTCATGTTAAAAAAATTAAAAAATTGAGATTAAGTTTAAAATGTATCGAATATCCTTTTGATATCACAAACTTTCAACCTCAGTTATTTGTAGCTAAAGATTTTGAGCATATTTTAGATATTTTAGGAACTCTTTCAAAAAAACTAGCCTTTAATAAGGGAGGAACTTATGGAGTTCAGCAGGCTTTACGATCTAAAACTGTAAACACTGTAGTTTTAGATAGTGGTTTACAAATTTCTGGAATTTTAGAAAACAGTTTTTTTAATAACAGATATGTTAATTTTTTAAAATTTAAAGGACCTGTTCAACTCTGTTATAAAAATAAACAACTTAAAGGACATGGAATCAACTATCATAAAGAAGGATACAGTAGTCCTTTAAATACGTTGAATTCCTCTTCTAAAAATATGTTTTTATGGAATCAAAAAGATATTTTAAAAATAGGTTTAAAAAAGAATAAAAAAGCAAATCTTATTTTTAAAGGAGGAATATATTTAAAAGGAGAGTTCGTCTCTGAGTTGAGAGTAGATAAAAAACTTTTACTTTTGAAATTCAGAAATTGTTTAATTACAGATTCTAAAAATAATCTATTATATCACCCCTCTTGGGGGATGTTTGATTTAGCCGTAGGATCTAAGGTGGTCTCTGTTTTTTCAGGTCCTGCAGATTTTAAAGCATATAATTTAAAAGATGATTTTAAACCCTCTCAGGTCGCTGTTAAAAAATTTACAAAAAAACAACTGTATCGTCATTTACTTTATAAAAAAATAAAACAAGTAAAAATCCAAAATCAAGTTATATCCCTTTTAAAAGAGATAAAAAAACAAAAAAATAACTGGCTTTTATTATTAGAACTTTTCCAGATTGTAAAAAACAAAGAGGATTTAAAAAAGCAAGTTTTATCAGATTTGAATTCTCTTAAAAATGTTAAAATTCAGGGAAATTCTGTTATTACAATGGGAAAAAGATTTTATAAAATTTAAAATAGAATTAATATAAAGTTATGAGATAAAAAACATCTCTCAAATTGGAGTTTTGTAATCTCATTGTAAAGTTCCTAACTCCATTAACTTTTAGATTATTTAGATAAGCTGTATGAAGAAAATAAAAGAGTGTGTCAAGAAGAAGTTCCTGAGATGGCAATGCAAGATTCTAAGAATCTTTCTTTTCCAAATCAAAGAAATTTAGGTAAGAATTCCTCACTTCATCTAAAAAATTTTTTTCATCTATTATATTTTTAATGAGTACTTGTTTTTTTATATTTTCATTGAACCAACTTTGTAACATCTTTTTTTTCTTAAAATCAGAAATAAATATTTTTTGAGTTTTTATATCAATGAGTCAAAAACTTTGCGAACTTCTCTGATTCATATTTCTTTCTGAGCTTTCTTATTAGAAATAGTGTCAGGTCTAGGAAAAACACTTCCTTAAGAGAGACATAAATCTATTTTCATGTCACACTTTCTTCGATAATTCTAATTTGTTCTCTTAGATTCTCATTATACTCTTCTTCAAGAGATGAAAAATCCTTTGTTAATATGTCTTTTCACTGAAATCATTTTTTTAAAAATTATACAAACTCTATGATTTTTATTAAAAACAAACTCCTTGATTAATTGAGATATTTTGTATAGCTTATGAAAATTTTCTTCTTAAAAGACCTTGATTTTAGTTGAATTCTTTAAAAAATTATAGACTTTTCTATAAAAGCTTTCAACCCGTAATTTTATTCTGGGTTAAAGGAAGATTATTATGATATAAGAAGAATTGTTTTTTTCCTAGAATAGAGGAGAGCTATTGTTTAGATTGAGGATGGGTTTATTAGGATTAAAAAAGAGCTTGCCTTTTTTAATCATTTCTTTTAAATAATCGAAAACACATCTTGAGTTTATGG
>JACOND010000003.1 GCA_014323935.1 Bdellovibrionales bacterium | reverse complement strand
GCAAGAGGGCATGCAAAAAGGCATGCAAAAAGGACGGCAAGAGCGAGATAAAGAAATCGTTTTAAATATGCTGAAAGAAAAAGTAGAGATAGCTTTTATTTCTAAAATTACAGGTTTTTCTAAAGAAGAAATTGAAAAATTAAAGAAGAATTCTTAGAAAATCTTTAACAAGGTAATCACCCCCTCCCATAAAATATAAAAGCTAGAGTCTATAAATTTAGGAAAATTGTTTTCTATTATAATGTATAAAGCATCAAATATAGAAAATAAAATAAGATATATTTATATTCTTAGAGGAAGGATTTAAGGAGATGTGGGGTTATTTTTTAAGAAAGTCAGGAAAATTAACAGGAGAGGATAAGGAATATTTAAGAGGAGGAAGCAATGAGCTATTTTTCAAAGTTATCAGAAGATGAGAGATTACAAGAGTTAGCCTATGATGAGCTCCGCAGAAAGATAGATTATCGATTAGACGGAATAAGGCATAGAACAAGGGAGACAAGAAGGCAGACAAGCAGAAAAAAAGGAACAGGCTTTTAAATTAATGGAATTAGGTGTAGATATTTCTACAATTATCAAAGTAACAGGTCTTTCAAAAGATAAGATTCTTAAACTAAAAAAGAAATAAAAAGCCAGGTTGAAAGGTGTTTTCTTAAATGACTGTTGATCAAGTAAAAAATAGTCCTATTAGAAATAGTCTTCTAGCTTTTTGTAACAAAGTTTCTCTTTTAAATAGGAAGGTTTTAAGAAGACTCTTTATCTTTTTTCTAAAGAAGTCAGCGAGCTTGTTATATAAGCCACTAAACAATATTAAGTTAAAATAAGATTTCTACAAATCAAAGGTATATATTAGTTTTTTACTTGTTTTCTAGTTGGATAGCCATTTTTCTTGATCTCTTCTTTTAGTTTTTTAGCTTTAATAGGACTTAAATGATCAATAAAAAGTTTTCCATTAAGATGATCAATTTCATGTTGAATACATACAGAAAGAAGACCATCTGTTTTAAATGAAATTTCCTTTCCCTGTTCGTTCATCGCTTTTACTTCTATAACTTCAGCTCTTTTCACATCAGCATAATAAGAGGGAAAACTGAGGCATCCTTCCGAATAAATGACTTGTCCGGAGTGACTTAGAATTTCAGGATTGAATAAAATTAAAGGTTGCTTAATATGTCGGACTAAGTCTTGTTTTAAAGAAGAAGCGGAATAACGAGAGTTCTCATCATTATTTAATTCCTGAAGTTCAGAGCTTGTATCTGCTGTTAAAAGTCGAATCGGTTGAGCTATTTGAGTGGCTGCTAATCCGACTCCGTTTTCATGTTTCATCGTCTCTAACATATTTTGAGCGAGTTGTTTTAATTTGGGGTTAATAGAAGAGACAGTTTTCGCCTTTATTCTTAAACGAGGATCTGGGAATTTTAAAATTTCTAATAAAGCCATTAGCTAAACTAAAGACTAGCTTTAAAACCTACATTAAAATGTATTTTTTAAGTAGAATTATAGAGCAAAGCCTTGTAAAAATTGTTTTTAAGTGTAAATTATATATTTAAAAGGATTCAAAGACAAGAAGATAAAGACATGAAATTTCAAATTGTTCTTTTAGATAAGAGTGAAATCATCAAAAAGATGCTTTCTCACTGTTTGCATTATTTTGTGGTAGAGATTCATTCTTTTTCAGATTGGAATACATGCTTAATGCATGTAAGCAATCAAGTTCCTAAAATGATTTTTGTGGATTGGGAACTTTCTTTTAAAAGTACTCCTCTTATTTTTTTAGCAAGAGAAAAATTAAAATCGATTCCCTCGATTTTAATGTATAGAACCGATGTAGAAAAGGAAATCTCTAAAATTGATAAAAATGTTATCCCCTATCGTATTACAAAGCCTCTCAATCCTAATGAAGTGCGTAAGATATTTACCACTTTAGTTCCTGAGATTACAGAAAACTCGATTCATTCTTTTTTAAGTTACCCAAAACCTAAAGAAACCAAAGCCCCTGAATCTCCTCCTGAATTACCAGAAAAAAAAGAAAAACCTTTTGAAAAAAATGAAACAAAAACAGGTCTTATGGGTTATATAAATGAAACAAAAACTAAGCCTTCTCTGGTAAATAAATCTCTGGGTTCCCCTCAGAAATTAGAGCAGAATATAAAGACTTTAGATAAATCCGATGAAAATGTTATAAATAAAGCAACTGTTTCAAAATCCTTTTCTCAAATAACTTCTAATCAAATAAACGAGAAACAAATTTTAGATGTTATAATGAAATATAAAGAAAGTTTGGAATTTTCTAAAATGATGGAAAAAGTTTTAGTTGATTATGCTCAGGAAGCTGTGAGTAAAATTTTAAAACCCGATCAATTAAAAACTGTCTTAAAAGAGCCTTTGCAGGATTTTCAAAGCAGTGAAAAATTTAAAAAGTTAGTAGAAAAAGAAGTATCGACTCTTTTAAGTGCTTATTTAGAAAAACAAATCCCTTTGATGATTAAATCTAAAATAGAAGATGAGATTAAAAAAATTCTTCAGGAAATTCAAAATGTCTCAAGTCCTAGATAAAGAGCTTTCTCTTAAATGTTTACAAGATGGCTTGTTTTTTGGTTTAGATTATTTAAAAGAAAATTTAAAAATCTCTTCTTTTGATTCTTATTATTCTGATGGAGATTATGTTTTGAAAGGACAAACCCTTCTTTTGATGGAGCTTAACCAGATCACTAAAAAAGAAGAAATTTTGCTGATTTTGAGTTATTTATCTGGAGTTTATACTTTAGTTTCTTGTTTTATAGAAAAAAGATTTGATTTTACTATTTGTGCGAGTTCCACAAAAAACTTTTCTCATAGGGAGGGAGAAAGGCAAGCTATTTTAAAAGCGGGTGCAGATTTTAAAGAAAAAAACAGCAATCAAGCTTTGAACCTTAATGAAATACAAAAGAGGCTTAAAACGGGAGAAGATTTACTTTTGAGTGAAGAAAAAATATCTCGCCCACAAATACAAGACATCTTAAAACAAAATTCTCAGAGTTTTGATTTACATGGTTCTTTTTTGCCTTCTGATTTAGAAGAATTTAGACAATTTAATAATATTAACAAGCTTTATTCTTCGTTTTTAGAAGGAAATTTTCCTTGTTTAAAAATGAAATGGAGTGAGTAAATAAGGTGTGATTTTTTAAAAGTTTGTTTGAACTCTTTGAGACCACATTTGTATCAAAGTTTTTAGAAAAAAATTCCATGAAGGATGTGTTATTTTTTCAAGCTGTTCTTTTAAACAACTTGCCCTTAGATTTTTAGGAGTAGAAAAAACATTTAATCCTAAACCAACAATCAAAGCTGTTTGAAAGCCTTGCGTAAGAATTTCAATTAAAAGTCCTGCTAATTTTTTTTCATTTAAATATAAATCATTAGGAGCTTTAAAAAAAATATTCAGTTCCGGCCAAGTTTTTTTTAAAGCTTGCTCAACATCTTTTGCAAAATCTTTAGAAATTTTAGAAGAAATCGTCCCTTTTGTTTTTTGCCATAAAAAAGATATCATAAGATCACTGTTTTCCCATTTTTTATTATTATAACCTCTTCCTTTTGTTTGTGTTTTTACTAAAAAAACAGAGGGATTTGTTTTATTTTGAAAAGCTTTTTTTTTAGCTAAGTCATTACTGCTGGAAGCCTTGTCTTGAAAATAAAAATTAAGATTTTGTTGCTGTAGAAAATTTTTTGTCCATAAAGAAAGAGAATTCATTTTAAAGCTTATTTAGCTTGTTCTTTCGGGTCAAAAGAATCTCTCATTCCATTTCCAATGAAAGTGAGAGTTAGAAGAGTTGAAAACAAACAAAGAGAAGGGAATACAGTGAGCCACCAAGCTATTGTTAAGTTTTTTTCTGCTTGATTTAAAAGTTCTCCCCAACTTGGTGTTGGAGGCATGAGACCAAAACCTAAATAATCTAAAATGGCTAAAAAACCTATCAATCCAGCTAAGGCAAAAGGGGAGAAGGTAATGATAGGAGTGAGGGCATTGGGAAAAATGTGTTTTAACATGACATTCAGGTGACTCCTTCCTAAAGCTCGACTCGCTTCTACAAAAGCTCTTTTTCTAAGTCTTAAAAATTCCGCTCTCATATAAAAAGAAATCCCTACCCAACTAAAACAAGAAACAAAAAGAATCATAAAAATAAAACTGCGTCCTATTACAGTGCTTAATGTAATTAAAATAATAAGAGAAGGAAGAGCTTCTATAATTTCTATAATTCTCTGTGATGTAAGATCAAACAAACCTCCTAAATACCCCATGAGTGCTCCTAAAATACAACCTATAAGATAAGATAAAATCCAAACACATAAAGCAAACCCAATACTATAACGATAACCATAAAGGAGTCTTGATAAAAGGTCTCTTCCTCTGTCATCCGTTCCTAACCAATTTTTTTTACTCGGAGAACTTGGAAAGTTTTTTATATTTAAATTACTTTCTAAAGGACTCCACTTTATGATGGGCCAGAGAGCCCAGTCTTTTTCCGTTAATTTGAGGTCTTTATAATTAATGACAAACTCATCTTTTAATCCCAGAGTTTTCGGAGAGTAAGTTTTTAAAACAGGAAAATAAAGAGAATTTTGATAGTACAAAATCAGAGGTTTATTGTTAGACCATAGTTCAGCAGTTAAACTTAAAAATAAAAAGAATCCAAAAACCCATAGGGATATCCAACTGGTTTTGCGGGATTTAAAAAGTTTCCATCTTTTTAAAGTTAAAGGGTTTTTTATAAATTTTTCTATCATGAAAAATCAATCCTTGGATCAATTAGAATATAAGCTAAATCACTGACAATGCGACCTAAAATAAAAATTAAAGACTGTATAAAAATTAATGCCATAATAACATTATAATCTCTAGCAACAGCCGAATTAAAAGCTAATAAACCAATCCCTTGAATATTGAAAATTTTTTCTATAATTAAGGAACCTGCTAAAAATATTCCAAAGATACTTCCAAAACTTGTTGCAATAGGAACTAAGGCATTTCTTAAAACATGTTTATAATAAACCGCTTTTTTAGGAAGACCTTTCGCTTGAGCTGTTCTAACATAGTCTTTACTAAGTTCTTCTAGAAAATTATTTTTCATAAATTGAGTAAGGACAGTAAAAGATCCCACCATATAACAAAGCATAGGAAGGATGAAATGATGAATCCGTTCTATAAGACGTCCCCATGTATTTTTTTCAAAATACATATCAGAGTATAAATCTCCAATGGGAAAAAGATTCCATTGTCCTGCCATAAAAACCTTAAGGAGAATACCTAACATAAGAGGAGGAATAGAATATAAAATGACTAAAATGACAGAGGCACTTAAATCAAAATTGCTATTTTTATTTACAGCCATTTTGACACCTAAAAAGATACAGACAAGATAGGTTAAAATAAAAGAAATAACTCCAAACTGTAAACTGATGGGAATCCTTTCTAAAATCAAATCCGTAACAGGCTCATCATAAATAAAACTATAACCAAAATTAAAAGTTATAGCATTTTTTAACCATATCGCATATTGAACAGGAAGGGGTTTATCAAAGCCATACTGTTTCTTTAAATTATCTACGATTTCTTGAGGAATTCCATAAGGGTTGGAATCAGATTCGTGAGTTTCAGCCATTCCTGAAAAACGAATTTGAGCAAGTTTTTGTTCAATAGGTCCTCCAGGAGCTGTGATTGTTATAATAAAACAAGCAAAGGTGATTCCAAAGAGAGTAGGAATAATTAAAAAGAGTCTTTTTAGAAGGTACTTTCCCATAGTTTTTTACTCATCTAATAATTTAAATCTCCAGAATTTTACTCCTATACTATAGTTAAAACTGGGTTTGTAAGTTTTAATTCTCTGATTGACAGAGTAAAAGTTTTTTTTCGTATTAAAAAGGAAAATGTAAGGAACATCACTAGCAATAAGACGGTAAACTTTTTTAAAAATTTTAATTCTTTCTTGTCTATTCATAGTAGAACGTCCTTTTTCTATTAAAGCATCTACTTTTAGGTTGGAATAACTTATAAAATTATGTCCTCCTTTTTTTGAGCTAGAGCTATGCCAGATTCCTTTAGGATCTAAGTCCACACTACCTCCTCCCCATCCTAAAGCAACTGTATCAAAATTTTTATCATCAATGATTTTTAGGAAAGAAGTCCAATCTAAAGTTTTAAGTTTTAATTGAATACCATTTTTTTTCAAATCTTCTTGATAAATTGTAAGATATTGCTCGGCATCTTTATTGGCAAAAATCAAAGTAAAACTGAGTTCTTTTTTTCTTCCCTCAAACTCTTTTTCTAAAATTCCATTTTGATCTCTATCTGCCCAGCCCGATTCTTTTAATAATTTTTTAGCAAGCTGAGGATTGAATTTTATAGCTTGCACTTCAGAATCAGCGTAATCACTCCAAAAATACCAAGGCCCTCTTGCAAGTTCTACTTTATTGTAGAAAATTTTTTCTTTAATAAGTTCTCGGTTTAAAAGAAGTGCGAGAGCTTTTCTCAACTTTTGATCTTGGAAGAGTTTTCTTTTTAAATTAAAAGCTATATAACCATAATTAGAAGGCTGTTTGTTAGAAAATTCCACTTTTTTTATCTTAGTTTTCCAAACCTCTGATAAGGTTTTTTTTAGATAAGCTTCTGCAGTAAGAGAGCTGAAATCTAAATGTTCTTTTTCCATTCTCAGTAAAGAGTCTGTTTCATCTGAAATAAAGCGATAGGCAATGTTTGGAAAACTAAATGTATTTTTTAAAGCCGGATTATTTTCTCTTTGCCAATAGGGATTTTTTTTTAAAACAAGAATTTTTCCTTTTATATAATGACTGATCATGTAAGGTCCGGAACCTATAACAGTTTTAGACAGTTTAGCTTTAGAATCCTTGTAGATATGTTCGGGAATAATATCTAAATTTGCAATAACTTGAAAGTTTCCAAAGTAAACTTCTTTAGCTTGAAATTGTATTTTACTGTCTGATAAGATAGTAACGGATTCTATTTTTTCAAGGTAAGGGAGATAATGAATTCCTCCATAAGCAGGGTCCTTATAAGCTAAAAATGAGAATTTGATATCTTGAACAGTTAAGTCTTTTCCATCTGACCATTTAAGATTATTAAAAATTTCAAAAGTAAAGGTTTTATTATCTGGGCTGATTGTCCAACTCTTTGCTAAAAGAGGTTCCCACTCATAAGTCGTTATGTTTCTTTGTAATAGAGATTCAAGAGTGTAAGAATGGATTATATTTGAATAAACATCTGTGCTTTTTATGGGATGTAAGTTTTCAGGTTCTGAGCGAAGACGAGTGAAGAAAGTTTTTTCTTTATAAATTTTAAAATTATGTTTAGGGTTAGTGCATTGAAGGCAGTTTGAAAGAAATAAAAGAAACAAGATTTTTTTCACTATTCCCTAAGCTTTAAAATTTCAGATTTTAAAAGTCAAGGTTTGTAGATAATTTATAGCATAGAAAAAGAGAAGATTGAATTTTAAATCCCTTGCAAAAATATAAGGAAAGATTTTTGTTAAGATTGCCTTTTTTCACTTAAAGTGATAGTTTACTTTAATGCTTACAAAAGCTTTTGAGTGTAGAACTTCTTTTAAAAATAGTCCTATGATTTTAATTCCCGTCCCCTGGTCAGCAACAACTTCTTATGGAGGAGGGACAGAAAAAGGACCTCAATTAATTCGTCAAGAGTCTCATCAGTTGGATTTTTTTAATTCTTTGTTTAAATTGAGTTATAATGAAAAGATACATTTTTTAAAAGAAGATTCTTTGATTCAATCTATGAATACAAAAGCTTTATCTTGGGTTTATAAAATTAGAAAAAAATCTAAGAAAAAAAATGAAAAACTTTATAAAAAGGTCAATTCCGCTTGTCGTTTTTTATTGGATTGGACTTATGAACAAGCCTCTACAGTTTTTTCTCAAAAAAAAATCCCTGCTCTTGTAGGAGGGGATCACTCTATAAGTGAAGCTTTACTTTCTTTAATAGGGGAAAGGACAAAGGGGAATTATGGAATTCTCCATTTAGATGCTCATGCAGATTTAAGACCAGAGTATGAAAATTTTAAATACTCTCATGCAAGTGTTATGTTTAATGTTTTAAATTTACCTTTTCCTCCTAAAAAATTAATTCAGGTTGCTGTGAGGGACTTTTGTAAACAGGAGTATGATCTTATAAAAAAAGAAGAACGAATTCAGTGTTATTTTGATGATTGGATTTACAATCAGATTTTCAAAGGCAAAACTTGGGCTAAGTTATCTCATGATATCATTTCTAAGCTCCCTGAAAAAGTCTATGTGTCTTTAGATGTAGATGCTTTGACCTGGGATTATGCTCCTGATACAGGAACTCCCGTTCCTGGAGGTTTATCATTTAATCAAGTCTTATATTTATTCGCAGAACTAAAATCTCAAAAGAAAAAAATAATAGCTTTTGACGTCGTTGAAACCTCAGGAGCTAACAAGACCTCTCAGTCCTCAAAATGGAATGGAAATGTATCAGCTCGTTTAATTTACTATTTATGTGGTTTAAGTTTAAATTCTTACGGTTATATTTAGAAATATAAAAACCTTAAATAATAAATTAATTTATATACTTAAAAAATTTGTTTTATTACTTTCTTCCTCAATTTCAGCTCCTTCTAGGCTAAGCCTTGTCCAAGGTATGCTTAAAAGTCTTTTGGCATCGATTGTTTCTTCCGTTTGATCACAGATTCCATAACGACCATTTTGCATTCTTTCTAATGCAATTAAAATTTGATTTAAAAGAAGAGCATCTCTTTTTAAACGTTTTGTATACTTATCTTCTTCTTGCATCTGATTGAACTGATCAACTTGATCTCCTTTTTTTTCCTGAGATAGGACAGACAGAGAGTTTTTAGAATGAAGAGGTTTACTTGCAAGTTCTCTTTTTTTAGTTAAAAGCTTTTCATAAAGTGTATAGGCTAATTTTTTTTTAAGTCTTTTTAGAACATTTTTGTGGATAGGAAAATCTTTATTGATTCGGTAGTTGTATTTATTCATAGAAGCTCCTTTGTTATAAAGTTTTTACAATAGCTTTTAGTTATCAAATGATTGTTTTTATTTTAAAGAAATTATTAAAGTTTCGCTTAAAAAATAGACTTTCTAACTGAAAAACTTGAGAATTATCTTAAATAAAAATAAAAAACTAATACTTATTATTAGGTTTTTTAATATAAAAAGGAAAAAATAAGACGAAGAAAATTCCTTTATTTTAAGATAGACTTTTTAAGAAAACTTCTTTAGTTTAGAAAAAAATAAAAGGAATTTCAACTCTCAAAAAAATTCAAAAAGATTGTAGAGAGCTTAGAATTTATACGAAGGTGTTTGTCTTATGTTTGAGGCTATAACAGTAAATAGTTTCACTTTAATTTTAGCTTTGCTGTTTCTCTTTCTTGGAAGCCATTGGTTAGTTAAGTCTTTGAAAGGAATTTCTGTTTACTTTAAACTCAAACCTCTTTTTTTAAGTTTAGTTATTTTGGGTTTTGTCTCTTCAGCTCCGGAATTATTTGTTACTTTAGGAGCCAGTGTAAAAGATTTACCTTCGGTAGCTTTAGGTAACATTTTAGGCTCTAATGTTATTAATATTCTCTTAGTTTTTGGTTTATCCGGTTTACTGTTTAATAGTTTTTCCTGGGAAGCTCAAATTGTTCGACTTGACATGCCTTTTTTAATACTAGGAGTCGTGCTTTTAGGTTTGCTTTCTTTTGTGACAAACTTAAGTTTTTTAGGAGCTTCCTTTTTTTTAATTCTTTTTTTTATTTATGTCATTTTACTTTTTAAGAACAAAAAAGAAGAAAAACAATATTCTTTAGATGCTAAATTTCGATTGATAAATTCGTTGATTTTTTTGATTTTAGGTTTTATCGGTTTATTTTTAGGATCTTCTCTAGCTGTAGATTCTTCTATGGAACTTGTTCAAATTTTTTCTTTAGATGAAAAATTTGCTGGGGTTTTTATTTTATCTCTAAGTACCAGTTTGCCAGAGTTAGCTTCTGCTTTGCAAGCCAGTTTTAAAAAAGAAGGAGAGATTGCTTTAGGGAGTATTATAGGTTCTAACATTTTTAATACTTTATTTGTTTTAAGTATTGCGGCTTTCATACAACCTCTTTCTTTTTTAGGATTGTATTATGATTATTTTTTTATGCTAGGTGTGAGTGTTCTTTTATTTTTATGTCTTTTATTTTTCAGAAAAATTCCAAAGTTTATTTTTTTGAGCTTTATTTGTTTATATTTTGTTTATATAGGTTTTACATTTCAAGCTTAAAAATCTATTTCCATTAAGACAGGGCAATGGTCAGAACCTAATTGTTTGTCTAAGATGTTGATAGATTTTACACAAGGAATCAAATAAGGAGTGAGACAAATATGATCAATTCTCCAGCCTTTGTTGTTAGCTCTAGCCTTTTCTCTTAAGGACCACCATGTGTAGACATCCTTTTTATTAGGATAAAAGTGTCGATAGACATCTATATAGCCTTTTGTTAAAAAATCCTCAAACCACTTTCTTTCTTCTGGTAAAAAACCACTTGTTTTTTTTAAGGTTTTAGGGTCATGAACATCAAATTCTTTATAAGCAACATTATAATCTCCTACAATAATGAGTTCTTTTTTAACTTTTTGTTTTAATTCTTCTAAAAAAACAGGAAGTCTTTTTAAAAATTCTTGTTTAAACAAATGTCTTGTTTGAGTTAAAGCTCCGTTAGGAAAATAGATATTTAATAAAACAAATTTTTCATGTTCAAAGATCAGTATGCGACCTTCCCAATCAAATTTTTTAATTCCCATTCCATAAGATATGTTAAGAGCTGGTTTTTGACTTAAAATAAGTGTTCCGGAATACCCTTTTTTTGTCCCACAAGAAGACCAGTATTCAAAAGGGTAAATCTTTTTTTGTTCTTTTGTGAGTTGGTCAGGATGAGCTTTGGTTTCTTGAAGGCAGACAAGTTCCGGGGAGTTTTTTTGAAGAAAGTCCAACAATCCTTTTTTAAAGCAGGCTCGAAAACCATTGATATTCCAGGTTGCTATTTTCATAATTTAGATTCATAATTTAGATCTTTTAGGATGACAAGTTTTCTTTAAAATTCTATCTCTTCTCTTAAAAAAGAGCTTTTTTTTTCGAAATTTTAAAGAATTTATTTTAGAATTATTTTTTTAATTTAAAAAAATGTCTTTTTAACCGATAATAAAGATATGAAGAAAAAGAATTTTTTTAATTATAAAAGTGTTCTTTTTATAATCTGTCTTGCTCTTTTGAATTCATGTCAAAAAAAAGAAAAAATTAATGTTTCAGGGATTACACCAAAAAAACCCTTAGCTCAGCCTTTAGGAAAAATTGTTTCTCCGAGCTATGTTTTTGCTAATTATGTCACTATTGTAAATAATAATGTTTATGAAGATTTACTTTCAGTTTGTCGACGTTGTGGAAAGAAAAGAATAATTGAAGGTCCTTTTGGAACAACTTATCAAAGATTTTATAGTTTAGGAGAAAATATAAAGGCATGTAAAAATTGGTTGTATGAAGCTTTTTTACAAATAGAATTTGAAACAAAACAACTTCCTACTTCGGTAAAAGTGCTTATTCAACCTAAATATAAAGGGTCTAGAATTTTTTGGGGGGAAGCTTTTGAGTTAAAAGCCCTTGCTAGTCCAATTAATGAAAATGAAGGTTTTGAAATCATTATTAGTCCTAAAGATGGTTTGAATGGAAATTATAACCTTATTGTACGTTCAACCTATACAAATCATGTGAAAAATTCTAATTTAAATATACATGTTATGTATGGAGGTCAAAATTTTGGTTATGAAAGTCAAGGATTTGTTATGATTGATGCGTCCTTGAGACAATATGCAAAACGATGGGTTGAGACTCCTAACTACACTTGTCAACAATATACAAACTAAAAATTTTTAATTTACAGTTTTTTTTAGTTGATCTGTTTTTTATTTACAATCAAGCTTTGATGTCAGTGTAGAACTGAGAAGACAGTTTTACATCTATTAGCTAGTCAATGTGATACTTATTGATTTAAGTCTATACAATAGAGGTGAAACTCATCTAGTTGTTCCTAATAAAATTGAAATAAATTCTTTTAGATAAGAACAGATTTGCTGTCTCATTCCATCAAGCTCTCTTATTTTAAATAGAGGTTATAATAGGTAAATTTTCTATCTTTTTTACTCCTTTCCAAAAGATTATATTTTTGATAAATAAAATTTTAAGGTCTTTAAAATGTTTTTTTTTAAAGAGTCAAGGATTTTAATAATATAAAGTGTATTTTTTTATTTTAGAGATATCTTTAAAAAAAGAATTGATTTTTTAGTAAAATATTAATATACATGTATAAAGAATAGTTAACAAAAAAGCGAGGTTTTATGAATAAATCAGAAATTATAAGTAAAATTGCAGAAAGTACAAATATACCAAAGAAAGAAGTTGAGACAGTGATTACTTCTTTTTTTGATACAGTTAAAAATTCTCTTAAAAATAATGAAAATGTGAAGCTTATAGGTTTTGGAACTTTTTCATCTAATGAGAGGAAAGCAAGGGCTGGAAGAAACCCTCAAACGGGACAAACGATTAATATCCCTAGTTACTTTTATCCTAAGTTTAAGCCAGGAAGAGAATTTAAAGAGTATCTTAATTAAAAAAGAGCTTTTAAATTTAAAGTCTTAATCTTAATCAAAAGGAAAAGCTTTTTTATGATAAAAAGATATTATGTATATTCCTTTTGTGGGTGTGTTGTTATCTTTCTGCTTGCTTGTTCTAGCTTTAAGAAAGTATTTGTTGATTACTATTTACTCTCAAAAAGAGATAAAAAGGCAATGCAAGTTAAAGTGAAAGCTCCTCCCTCCTATAAGAAGGGCTTACATAAAACCTTAGATGCGATTTGGATAAATACACAAAAAAATTCTTCTATTTCTTATTTTTCTAGTTGTTCTGACATTTCAAAAGATTTAGAAAATTTTCAAATCTCTTCTTATCCTCAAAAACTCAACTTTAAAGTGATTCAAAAAGATAAAACCCCCGAGTTTTTGTACTCTGTTTTGGAGCTTACTCCTTTAGATAATCCTAAAGTTTATATCTCTGTTTATACTCTGAGGAAAGCTAACTGTTTGTTTAATTTTAATTTAAAAGCTCCCTCGAAGCAAGTTTTTGATGAGGAAGAACCTCTTTTTAAAAAAATGATTCAGGATTTTAATCTATTATGATTTTTTTTATTAACTATTTAAAGGATGGATTGAAATTCTTTAAAGGTTTTTTTTCTCTTGTAACGCTTATTTTTTCTGAACTGTTTAAGAGACCTTTTTATTATCAATTGATGATTAAAAATATGTATGATTTTGGTTATCGCTCTCTTTTTATTGTGACTGCTTTTGCTGTTAGTACAGGTTATGTTGTTACTTTGCATATCGGACTTTCTCTTGAAAAATATGGAGCTAAACTTTATGTCTCAAAGATTATGATTATTTCTTTGTTTGCTGAAATTTCTACTGTTTTAATAGTTTTTATTTTAGCCGGGAAAATTGGTTCAGGAATTACTTCAGAAGTAGGAAGTATGAAACTTACAGAACAATTTGATGCTTTTAAAGCTTTAGGTATTTCACCCGTTAAAAGAGTGATCATTCCTAAGGTTTTAGCTTGTTTGATAATCATTCCTATTTTATGTATTATTTCCAGCATGATATCTTTGCTTGTAAGTGCTTATATTGGTAAATTGTATTTACAATTAGATTATATAGATTTTTTAGCAAGAGCTTTAAGAACTCCGAAATTAGGTTTTGTTATTTTTGGTTTTTTTAAAACTATGGTTTTTGCTTTTTTTATAGCTATCACCTCTTGTTACTATGGATTAAATGTAGAAAAGGGTTCGTATGAAATTGGACGGGCAACAATGAGAGCTATTGTTGTTTCTTTTATGCTCATTATTTGTGGAGATTTTGTTTTAACAGGGTTTTATTATTCCTTTATACATTTTGGAGTAGAAAATGTTAGGAACTAATTTAATTGAAATTAAAAATTTTCATGTAAGCTATGGAAAAAAGTTAGTTTTAAAAAATCTTAGTTTTCATGTTAAAGCTAAAGAGTGTTTGACTCTTTTAGGTGAATCAGGGGTGGGAAAGACCACTCTTTTAAGATGTATTATTGGTTTGAAGAGACCAACAAACGGAGAAATCTTTGTTGAAGGTGAAAATGTGGTTGAAATGGATGAAGAAAAGTTACTAGCTGTTAGAAAAAAAGTAGCTTATGCTTTTCAAAATGGAGCTTTATTTGATTCCATGACAGTCTTTGAAAATTTAGCTCTTCCTTTAACTGAACATACACAGTTAAGCTTTCAAACGATCAAAAAAAGAGTAAAAAAAGAATTAGAAGAATTTGATTTACAAGGGACTGAAAAACTTTATCCTTCTGAGCTTTCCGGAGGAATGAAGAAAAGAGTTGGTATTGCTCGATGTATGATGCTTAAACCTAAAGTGATTTTATATGATGAACCTACGGTGAGCTTAGATCCTTATAACACAGCAAATCTTGTAAAAACTATGTTAAAGCTTAAAAAAAAAGGAACAACTTCTATTTTGGTGACACATAATATGTCTGTTGCTATGCAGATTTCTGATCGAATTGCCCTTTTATCAGAAGGCAAGATTGTAGCGATAGGAACGCCTGAAACGATTGAAAAAGATTACAATGTCTTATTGAAAAATTTTATGAAAGGGATTAAAGGAGGCCTGTCTTATGAAAAAATATCTCATTAAAAAACTGTTGGTTGGAACGATTCTAATAGTAGGGATTGTTATTTTTTCTATCTATGTTGTCGTTATTGGATCGAATCAAGGAGGTTTATTAGGAAGATATATAAAATATAAGACTCAGCTTAAAGATTCTTCTGGTCTCTATGTGGGTTCTAAAGTTAATATTCAAGGAGCTAAGACAGGGAATGTTTTAAAATTGGCAATACTACAAAACGGAGTTGTTGAAGTCGTTTTTAGTGTGAAAAAGATTCATTTATTTATGATAAGGACTTCTAGTTTTGTTGAAATAAAAAATTCAGGAGCTTTAGGGGATCGTTATATCAATATTATAACCAAAGATTTTTCAGGTTCTAAGCTAAAAAGTGGTAGTTTGATTCCTTATAAAAAAAATTCTAGTTTAATTTCTTTTTTCCTGGAAGGAAATAATAAGTCTCATAACTCTCTTCAAAATATTTTTAAACAATTAGAAAGTCTTTTAGAACAAGTGAGTGAAAAGGGAGTTTTAGATGTTTTATCTAAAAAAGAAGGAAAAGAATTCAGTGAATTATTAAAAAATGCCAATCTGCTTTTAAAAAGTACAGATGAATTTGTAAATAGAACAAATCGAGTTTTAAAAAAAATAGAACAAGGTCAAGGAACTTTAGGGGCTTTAATCAATGATCCCAGTCTATACAATAGAGTTCTTGTTTTATTAGGAGAACGTCCTAAGAACAACTATTTAGAAGATTTGTCGTCTCCAAAAAAAAGAAAATGAAAATTAAGTTTTTAATAAAATCTTTTCAATTTTATATTCAGGAAATTCTTGATTGATTTTATTTTTTAAAGTTTCTTTAACAAAATGCATTTCTTGAACAGAGCTTGAATCAGGAAGCTTTAAAAATAAAGTTTTATATTTAAAATGAACGGGATTTGCTTTTTTAGAGATTTCTTCACCCGCTAGTTTTTTCCAAGATCGCTGGAGTTGAAGTAAAAAGAAAATTTCTGAAAAACGAGATGATTTTTTTGAAAAAACATCTTCTATTACAGAAGCAAGGGAGCTTAATCTTTTTGTTTTTTTATTTCCCATTTTAATACTTTTTTAATATAGAATCCAATGGTGGAGGCGACAGGGATTGAACCTGCGACCTTCTGAATGCAAATCAGATGCTCTCCCAGCTGAGCTACGCCCCCTTTTTATTAAATAGCTAAAATTATTAGAAATTGTCAAGTTTTAAGGATTTTTAACCAAGGAAAATGGATTAATTTTAGGAAATGAAAAGTTATAAATCTTATTTTTTAAATGGTTTTAGAATTTTCAATTTTTAAAGTTTTTCTCAAAAAATAAAAAAAATTATAATTTACAAATTTTATAAAAAAAAGATTTGAAAAGAAATGTAAGTTTTGTTATAGTTTAGGGATATGAGGCGTCGAGATTTTGTTAAATTAAATTTGTTGTATAGTGTTAATTTTTTCTTGTTAGGTTTTTCTTTATTTAAAAGTAAGCTCAGTCATAGAAATTATAAAGTGACTCATATTACAAATTTACCTTATAAAATGAACCAATCAGAATATAAAAACTATAAGAAAAACTATATTAATAATGAAAAAGATCAATCTCTCTTTAAGGAATATAAAGAAGAAATACTTGAAGAGAAATACTCGTTTACAGGAACACAGTCTATTCATACTCTTTATTTTAAAGATCAAAGAACTGCTTTCTTATTTAAAAAGAAGTATCTCTCTCATGTCATGATGATTGATAAAATGAAAAAAATGAAGCAAAAACCTGATATGTTTACAATATAGGGGCGAAATCGTATAAAATATTTTCCATTCAACAATTAACAAAAATTAAGTGTTACAAACCAGTATTCAATATAATCTAGCCTCTAAAGTATTTAAAAACAATTTTAAACCTTATAAAAAATTACAGAAAAACCTTTCACACTCTGTCGTTGAATGTATCAAGCAAGAATCTCACACAAAAGGAATAGAAAATTTTGGATTTTATTAAATAGAGGGTGTAAAGAGATAAAATGAGTCAAAAACAATTATAATAGATACATAACTGAATATAAGGGAACTAACAAAATGAGGACAGGAAAGAATAGAAAAGCTATTCCTACAAACTCACTTATTGCAAATGTTTTTTCACACAAGAGAAATTTAAAGATTCCTAATATTAAAATCCCTAGTGGATTAAAACTAAATCAAAGAATGAAAATGGGTGGTCTTAAGTTTCTTAAAAAATTAAAGCCAAATACTATTCCTGTTGCATTTTTTGACCCGCAATATCGGGGAATTTTAGATAAGTTAAATTATGGAAATGAGGGAAAGCAAAGAGGAGTGAAAAGAGGTGCTTTAAAACAAATGACAGAAAGCACAATAGGCAAATTTATAACTTTAATAGAGAAAGCTTTAATTCCAAGTGGACACTTATTTTTATGGATTGATAAATTTCACTTATGCAGTGGTTTTCACGAGTGGTTTAAATCCACTCAATTAGATATTGTCGATATGATAACTTGGGATAAGGGAAAGATAGGTATGGGATACAGAAGTAGAAGACGAAGTGAATATATGATTGTCTTACAAAAACAACCAAGAAAAGCAAAAGGTGTTTGGAAGATTCACAATATCCCAGATGTTTGGTTAGAAAAAATAATAAAAAAAAATCATACACACCAAAAGCCTATTGAATTACAAGCTAATTTACTATCGGCTGTATCTAATGAGGGGGACATAGTGATAGATCCAGCAAGTGGAAGTTTTTCTGTATTAGAAGCTTGTAAGTTGAGAGGCAGAAACTTCTTGGGCTGTGATATAAACGGTTAATTTAGGGCTTTGATAAAAAATAGGAAGCTTAAGAAATCTCGACATTATAATTTTAGTCTTCCTGTCTTAGTTTTTTAAAAAAAAGTTTTAAAAGCTTAGAGCTTTCATCTTCATAAATAGAAGATGTAATTTTTAATTTATTTTTTACAGTCTTTTCTTTGTCTAATTGGTAATAAGAAGAAAATCCGGTCTTAATGTCTGAAGAAGCGTAAATAAGTTTGGAAATTCTAGCTTGAAGAATAGCCCCTAGACACATTAAACAAGGTTCTAAGCTGACATAAATAGAGCAATTTTCTAATCGCCAAGAATTGAGTTTCTGACTTGCTTGGTCTATGGCTAAAATTTCTGCATGTCCTATAGGGCTATTTTGTTTTTCTCTTAAGTTAAAAGCTTGACTGATGATTCGGTTATTTTTAACAATGATAGCTCCTACAGGGACTTCCTTTTGTTTAAAGGCTTTCTTAGCTTGTTCGAGTGCTTTTTTCATGAAAAAATTATGATTTTTAATCTGCATTAAAGACATTTAAATTTCTTAATACTTATTTAAAGTAGGAATTGCAAGATTTTTACTGGCTAAGTTCTTTTTATTAAAATACATTTTGACAGAATTTTTTATGAATTAAAAAAAATAACGTTTTAAAAAAGTACTATTTTATATTTAAATCTAAGATATTGACAAAAATCTATAAAGTAAATATGGTTTTTTAGCTAAGATATGTCTTTTTGTTTCAAGCCTTTAGGTCGACCAAAATCAATTGATAAAACAGATTGGAAGAATTGGAAATGGCAGTTGAAACAATTAAAAAATTCTTTTCAAGAAGAAAAAAAAACTTTATTTCTTGCAGGAACAACTCCGTATTATCTGAGGTTGATTCATCGTTTTAAAGAAAGTAATCTTCATCAGATTGTTAAACCGACTAAATATGAAAATTTACCAGGGTTGCAATCCTTCAAGGATCCTTTAGGAGAAGAGAAATATTCGTCTACTCCTAATCTCATACATCGTTATCCAGATCGTGTTTTGTTTTTGATTACAGATACTTGCGGTGTTTATTGTCGTTTTTGTACGAGAAAACGATATACAGGGAAACAAAAGGCTTTTGTTTCAAAAATAAATTATAAAATGTCACTTGATTACATAAAGAAAAATGAAGGAATAAGAGAAGTTATTTTATCAGGAGGAGATCCTTTAACTTTATCTAACTCTTTATTAGAAAAGATTTTAAAAGATTTGAGAGTTATTCGTCATGTAGAAATTATTCGTATTGCAAGTAGAATGCCTGTTGTTTGTCCTATGAGATTTACTCCTCAACTTATAAAGATTCTTCAGAAATACAACCCCGTTTTTCTCATGTTACATTTTAATCATCCTGATGAAATTACAAAAGAAGTTGCAGATACTTTAAAATTTATAGCTGATTCTGGTATTTTAATGTTTAATCAAACGGTTATACTTAACGGAATTAATAATCACCCTGCAATTCTTCAAGCCCTTTTAAGAAGACTTCTTTATCTAAGAGTAAAGCCCTATTATTTATTTCAATGTGATCCTTCAGAAGGAAGCGATCATTTTAGAACTTCGATTAAAGATTCGATTGAAATACAAAAAGAACTGTGGGGACGTTTATCTGGTTTATCTTTACCTAATTTGAGTTTAGACATCCCTGAAGGAGGAGGGAAAGCTGTCGTAGTCCCTAATTATTTAGAGAAAATAGAAGGAAATAATTGGACCTATAAAGGCTGGGATGGGGTCGTTAACACATATAAAAATCCGAGGAATCAATCCATAAAAAAGCCTAAAAATAAAAGTTTTTATAAAAAAGAATGGTTCAAAATAAAAAAGCAAAAATATGGTCGTTCCAGGAACTTAGATTCGATTTAAAAAATAACTTTTTTTCTTAAAAAACATATAAACCTTGTTTCTTGTCTTGTTTTTTGTTATAGGCGTTATAGACTTGTTTGAGAGGAGGTTGAATTTTATGCCAAAAATCAAAGTAAAAGAAGGAGATAATCTAGAATATGCAATTCGTCGTTTTAAGAAAATTTGTGAAAAAATGGGTATTTTATCAGAAATTAAAAATAGGGTAGCTTTTGAAAAACCAAGTTTAGCAAGGAAGAAAAAATCTCTTATGGCTCGTAAAAGAGTTCATAGAAAAAGTAGATATCTGTCATCTTAAAAAATAAGAACTTGTTAATCTTGTTTATATAAGAAGGAGTGGATTTATGTCCTTGAAAGAAAAAATTTTAAAAGAATTATCTCTTTCTATGAAAAACAGAGAGATTGAAAAGTTAAAAGTTCTTCGGCTTATCAGTGCTGGTATAAAAAATAAAGAAATTGAATTGAGACCAAAAAAATCAACGGATGCTGACATCTTAGCTGTTTTAAAAAAACAAATCAAACAGGTTAAAGAATCCTTAGATTATTGTAAGAAGGCGAATCGTAAGGAAGATATTCAAAAGGGAGAATTTGAGCTTTCTGTTCTAGAATCGTTTGTCCCTAAGGGACCTTCTGAAGAAGAATTGAAAAAGATGCTTTTTGAAGTGATTACAGAAAGTAAAGCTCAGTCTATAAAGGATATGGGAACTGTTATGAAAAAGTTGATGACGAAAACAAAAGGTCTTGTTGATGGTCAACAGCTTTCTCAAATGGTTCGTTTTGAGCTGTCTCGGCTTTGAATATGAGTTATTATTCAAGTGATTTTGTAGAGCAACTTCGAAGCAAAAGTGATCTTGTATCTTTAATTTCTGAAGATACTGTTTTAAAAGGTCATGGAGATCGTTTTATGGGATTATGTCCTTTTCCGGACCATAATGAAAAAACAGCGAGTTTTTCTGTTTCAGCGAGTCAAGGTCTTTACCATTGTTTTGGTTGTAAAAGCTCTGGGAATATTTTTACTTATCTGCAAAAGCAAAGGGGAATGGATTTCAAATCAGCAGTGGAATATCTTGCTTATAAACTAGGAATGGAAATTCCTAAATCAAATTTTCTGAAAAAGAAGCAAAAATCTCAGTTAGATTATTATGAATTAACTGAAAAAATTTGTTGTTTTTTTGAACAAAATTTAAAACAGACACCACCGAATCATCCTGTTAATTTGTACTTAAAACAAAGAGCTTGGTCTAAAGATATGATTCAATCTTTTCGTTTAGGTTATGCAACTCAAAAAAACACTCTTTATTCCTTCTTAAATTCTATGTTAGAGAGAAAAAAAGCTAGAGAACTAGGTTTATTAAGTGAATCGACTCAAAGACAAACTTATTTTGATACTTTTCGGAATCGGCTTATTTTTCCTATTCTATCTGAGAGAAAAAAAGTAGTTGGTTTTGGAGCAAGAATTTTAAAAAAAGCTCTACCTAAATATATCAACTCTAGGGATTCTAAAATTTTTCAAAAAGGAAATATTTTTTATGGTTTAAATGAATCGGCTCGTTATCTCCGTCAAACGTCTACAGCTTTAGTCGTCGAAGGTTATACAGATTTTTTGTCTCTTTGGGATTCTGGTTTTAAAAATACGGTTGCAACTTTAGGAACTGCCTTAACAAAAAACCATGCTTTTCTTTTGAAAAAATATGTGAGTACAGTTATTCTTGTTTTTGATGGAGATGAAGCAGGACTTCGTGCAAGTGAAAGAAGTTTACCTTTATTATTAAAGGTCGGTTTAAAAGTGAATTTTTTATCTCTTCCGGAAGGAGAAGATCCTGATGATTTTATTAAATTAAATGGGATAGAAGCTTTTCGGAAAAAAATAAATTCAGTTCAAGATATGTTTTTGTTTATTTTAAAACAAAAACATCTTCAAACTAAAGATACCTTGTCTTTGTTAGATGATTTTAGCTTTTTATTAGCTCAAGTGCAAGATGAAAGCCTTTTAGTTGTTTATAAACAAAGACTTTTAGGTCTTTTTGGAACAGATGGAATTCAATTGGAATCAAGTTTGAATCAAAAAATTCATAAAGCCAAAAAAGCTTCTTTTTTTCCGTTTCAAAAAACATTGAAAAATACAAGTTCCAGAAAATCTATAAGTTTGTCAAAAGCTATTATGGAGGAACGATTGCTCTTAATTTTATGCTTAGAGTCAGAAATGTTTTTAAAACGCTTTTTAGAAAAAGAAGGAATTTCTTATTTAAAAACCAAAGAAGGTGTTGAAATTTTTAAAATTTTAGTAGATAGATATAAGAAAAAGGAGGAATCTTTTAATGAACTGATTCATTTTATTATAAATAAAGTATCAGAGGAACAGTATTTATTTAAAGCTTCTTATCCTATTTTGAAAGAATCTGATTTACAGACAAAGGAACAAATCTTTCAAGATTGTTTGAATTCTTTAAAGAAAAAGAGAAAATATTTAGAGGCAAGTCATTTACTAACTGATATAAAGATTCAGTCTGGAGAAAATTTACATGATTTAGAAAAACTTTTTCAACTAACGAAACAAAGGCTTAAACAGAAAAAAAATATTTAGGAGGCATTATGAAAGATCAAACAAAAGTGAGTTTATCTTCTCAAAAAAAGTTATTGCAGTTGGATTTAAAAAAAATTGAAAAGCAGGGATTATTTAAGAAAAATGTTATTCTGGCTAAAGATTTAAACGATCATTTATCTCCAAGGATTGTTCATCCTTCTTTATTAAAAGAACTCATGAAATACCTTGATAAAAAAGGTATTACTGTTCAGTTATCTAAGAGTCGGTCAGAAAATTCTTCTAAATCTTCTAAATCAGGAGTTTCAGAATCAGTGGATTCTTCCTCAGTCCCTCGAGTTCATGATCCTGTAAGGCTTTACTTAAAAAAAATTGGAAGTGTTTCTCTTTTAGATCGGAAAGGAGAAGTTGTTATCTCTAAAAGTATTGAAAAAGGAGAAAAAAAGATTTTGAAGATTCTTTTAAGCTGTCCCATTGGTGTTAAAGGAGTTATAAGATTTAAGGAACATTTAGAAAAATCTCGCTTTAAGATAAAAAATATCATCCGTGGTTTAGATGAACTCGATGAAGGAAAGTCAACTGAAAAAGTTTTTCTGGCTTCTATTGAAAAAGTGGTGAAAGAAACAAAAAAGTATCATAAAAAGGTTAAACCTTTATTTAAAATTATTAATGATGAAGTAGGAAAAACTAAATCAAAAACTCTTCAAAAGTTATCTGGTTTAAATGAAATTCTTATGAAAAAAATTGATAAAGTGAATTTTAATAGAAAAGTTATTAACCGTATTACAATTAAACTTAGAAACACAATCAATCGTATTTATGAATTAGAAAAAAGAATTGATAAAGCTATTGAGAGAACTTTTTCATCTAGTTTAGAAGAAGTGGAGCAAATGTATAATAAAGTGATGGTGAGTGATCAGTATGCACAAAAAGTTAAAAAGGAGACAGGGCTTTCATTTAAACAATTAAGAACTCTTTACATCAGTGGTAAAGATGCTCAATTAAGATTAAATAAATTATACCAGCAAACAGAAATGAATAAAATATGGTTAAAACAAATTTCAAAAGATGTTTGGAAAGGAGAGCAAGAAGCTGACAAAGCAAAATCAGAGTTGGTTCAAGCTAATTTGAGGTTGGTTGTCTCTATTGCAAAAAAATACACCAATCGTGGTCTTCAATTTTTAGATCTTATCCAGGAAGGAAATATTGGTCTTATGAAAGCGGTGGATAAGTTTGAATACCGTCGGGGTTATAAGTTTTCAACTTATGCAACTTGGTGGATTCGGCAAGCTATTACTCGGGCGATTGCAGATCAAGCACGAACGATTCGTGTGCCAGTTCATATGATAGAAACAATTAACAAATTAATTCGAACTTCAAGATATTTAGTTCAAGAATTAGGCCGTGATCCCACTCCTGAAGAAATTGCAATAAAAATGGGTATTTCTATAGATAAAGTTAGAAAGGTCATGAAAATCGCAAAAGAACCTATAAGTTTAGAAACTCCTGTAGGAGAGGAAGATGATTCTCAGTTAGGTGACTTTATTGAAGATCAAAATGTCATTAATCCTTCTTTTGCTATGTCTAACTTAAATCTTGTAGATCAAACAAGGAAGGTTTTAGAGACTTTGACTCCTAGAGAAGAAAAAGTTTTGAGGATGCGATTTGGTATAGGAGAAGAGAGCCATCATACCTTAGAAGAAGTGGGACAGGATTTTAATGTAACAAGGGAAAGAATCAGACAGATTGAAGCAAAGGCTTTAAGAAAGTTAAGACATCCCAGTCGTTCTGATAAATTGAAAAACTTTAAAGATAATTAAATTTATTTTTTGAGAATCCACTGTACTCAAGAAAGGATGGATGATAATTTGGGGGCTTAGCTTAGTTGGTTAAAGCATCCGGCTCATAACCGGAGGATCGAAGGTTCGAGTCCTTCAGCCCCTACCATTATTAAAATGTAATCATAAAATCAGAAATCTTCTTTTAAAAAACTAAGGCCTATGGAATTATATTTTTAATATTAAATTGATGGGTTTTTTAAATTTATATGATAAAGTAAAGACAAATGAAAAAGAATTTACTGTTATCTGAGGATGTAGATATCTCTTATATCTATCAATTTGGAGATCAATTTAGGTTAAATAAACAATTAGATCATAAAGGTCTTTTAAAAGAATTAGAACAATATAAAGATAAATGGAGTCATTACAATCCTAGGATAACTTATATTAGAAGATATGGTTTGAGTGTTTTTAATCATTCCGGAAACATAGAATCTGGTCCTGATTTAGATAGTCTTCCACAATATAATAAAATTCATAAGACAAATTATAAGGAATCTGATTTTAATCAAGCAACTCCTGTCTATAGAAACAGTCAGTATCTTCCTGGTCTTTTAGAAGGTCTCTCTCCTTATTGTGTTAGGACTCACTTTTTAAAACTTTTGCCAGGAGGTTTTTTCCCACCTCATAGAGACCATATTTATGGAAAACAAAAGAGCTTTAGAATGATTGTTCCTCTTAAAAATTATAATCCCCCTGGGCTTTACTTTATTATTGAAAATAAGATTCTTTATTGGGAAGATGGTTATATATATGTTGTCAACACAACTAAGGAACATTCTGTCTTTAACGTACATTCTAATAGTGAAAGTCTGTGGTTGATTATAAACGTTCTGCTTTGTAAAGAATCTATCAAATATGTTTGTGATCATATTACCTATAGATAAGTTATTTGGGACAAGAGAAAAAAAGAAATAGAAAATCGGTGTTATAAAAATATGTGAAAATATTTATTTGATTTTTTATTTTAATCTTAGAGATAAGTTCTATTTAAAATTTTAATGGAGTTAGAAGCTTCCCTAGCTATATTAGGATTTTCATGAGATAAAAGTTGCTTCAATCATTGAGAAAATAAGGGGTATTCTTTAAAATCTAATTTTATTTCAGTGAGAGTTCTTAAAGCTTGTATAATTATTTGAGAATCTTTTTCTTTTAATAAAATTTTTCTCAGTTGAGAAAGTATTGTAAGATTAAGTAATCTGAAGGGTTCTAAATCTAAGATTGAAAGAGTTAGCTCCTAGAATGACCAAAGGATTTTTGTGAAGTAAGAAATTCTTTAGGTTCAAATTTTCTATGGAGTCATTGAAATATCTTAATCCTATAAGTCTTATTCTAAGAGTATCTTGATTTAATAAATTCTCTATAAAATTAGACATTTGTCTGTTATCTTTAAATCCTAAATCTTTTAAAATAAGCTTTCAATTTTAGAAAAAGATTCAGGATTGGAATTTAATTTATACCAGATAATACTTTGAAGTTCGTTGAATATTTTTTTTTAATTTTTTTGAGTTAAATGTGATATCGAACGGAATAAATTTCTACAATGACTTGTAGCAGAGGAATAACTTGTTAAAGATAAGATTAGACCTATTAATAAAGTTCTTCTTTTAAGATTCATGTTGTTTTTATTTTTCTTAAAGAGAATTAATATAGAGTATTAAGAGATGTTATCAACATAATAATTTGAAAAAAATCTGAAAATTGGTAAATTCTCACAAAAGAAACTTAGTAAATAATTTTTTAAAAATTTATCATTATTTTTTTCTTAGTCATTACACTTCCTATGGTTTGTATTATTTAATATTGTTTTGACGGAATCTCTTCAAACCTTTGATCTAGGAGCTTTGTTAAATTTAGAATGATTTTTTATTTTTTTTAATATAAGAATTTTTATGAGATAAAAAATCTATCAATTTGTGATGTCGTTCGATTTAACCGCTGGATTTTAAAAAGTTAATAGTTTCTTGAATTAGAATAGAAATTTTCATGAGATAAAATTTTAATCAATGAATCATTTAATTCAAGAGTATCTAAGTTGAAGGAACTCTGTATCTTAATGTGTTTTTAACTATATAGAACGTTTTTATGGAGATTAAAAGGTCTATAAAAGTGATTATTTATCAAAATTTCCTTTGTAAAATTTACATTTTTTTGAGTTTACATTTGATATTATTTCTTAGACTTTTTAAATTTAAATCATTTCTTAAGATAAGAAGTAGAGAAAAACATGAGTTTAAAAAAAAGAAATTTATTAATAGGTATAATCTTATCTTTAACCAGCTATTCCTCTGCTACAAGTCACTGTGAAAGTGTATTTTCATCAAAAGAAATACTCTCTCCCTCTCAAAAAGATATTTTTAACGAACTTCAAGTCTTTATTCTAAACAGAAATTATGACTATAGTTTTGAACATTTTCAGAAGATTGAAGATTCATTTCTTAAATTAAAAAAATCAAATATTCCTGACAAATTTGTAATACCTTTTATAAAAGGTTTACTACATCAAAGTAGTTTTAGAATAAGAGCAGGACTTATAGGATTAAGATATTTTAATAAAAAGAATCTACTAGAATCAAATATAAATTTTTTTTTATCTCACCCAGATACATTTATAATCCAAGAAGCCTTAAAATTAATAGTTCATTTCAATTTAAAAGATCTGCCGGAATTAAATAAAACTTTGATAAAACTTTTATATCATGAAAGTGCTTATATAATCAAAGAAGTGTTGAAATTAATAGTTCATTTCAACTTAAAAGATTTGCCGGAATTAAACGAAGCTTTGATAAAACTTTTATATCATAAAATAGCTTCTGTAATCACAGAAGCCTTAAAATTAATAGCTCATTTCAAATTAAAAGATCTGCCGGAATTAAATAAAACTTTGATAAAACTTTTATATCATAAAAACCCATTTGTAGTTCAAGAAGCCTTAAGAACCATAAAAGAATTAAAATTAAAAGATCTGTCAAAATTAAATAAAGCTTTGATAAAAATTTTATCTCATGAAAATTCTTATGTAATCCAAGAAGCCTTAAAATTAATAGCTCATTTCAAATTAAAAGATCTGCTGAGATTAAATGAAAAATTGATAAAACTTTTATATCATAAACATCCTGATGTAGTTGAGGAAACGGTAATAACAATAGAAAAGCTAGAATTAAAGTTAGACTTAAAAGATTTACCGGGATTAAACGAAAATGTATTAAGTCAGTTATTTAATAAAAATCTTTTACTTATTGAATAGAATTAAGAACCATAGAAAAGTTAAGCTTGAAGAATCTCTAGGGGTTAAATACAGCAAAGGTTTTTTTTCAGAAAAAAATGATAGTATCATAATTTATTATTAATAATACAAATGCTACTAAAAAAATTGAAATAGAAAAATTTTTACCTCTTCCAGATACATTTATAAACCAAGACGCTATAAAAAACAGAGTTTTTTATAAAACATCTATTTTTATAAAAAAAAATGACACAAATCATAAAAAATATGTTATACTTGTTAAGTATAAAAGAATAATTAACAAGAGAGGTAAGAGTGGATAATGTGATTATTAGATTTCACAATTATAAAAACACAAAAGAACAAAGAAAAAATATAGAAAGACGGATTGTTTTTTTAATAAAGCAAATTCCATGTGATTCTCGTATCAGTCTAGATTTTTCTTACAAAAACAAAATCTTTTCTGGAAAAATAAAAATAGATACTATTGGAAAAAGTTTTATCTCATCTGATCAATCTATTCTTTTAGAATCCTTAATAAAATCTCTAAATAAAAAATCTCTAAAACAAATTATGAAATGGAAAAAATCTAGAACTCTCGAAGAAATAACAGGTATCATCTCCATCAATTCAGATCATGATTCAGTAAGTTTTCCTTATGAAGATGTTAGCTAGCTTTAGAAAAGCTAGCTATTTAAACAGTTTGTTTTCCTTGATGCTCTCTCATTTAAAATCGTAAAACTTTTCCTTGATCTTCATGATTGCTTAAGGCAAAATGCTTACATGGATTTAAATGTTATTCTTTTAGCGGCCGGAAAAGGTCAAAGAATGTCAACATCCTTACCTAAGGTTTTACATCCTGTTGCAGGGCAACCTATAATAGCTCGCAGTTTAAAAGCTATCTCTGGAATTCATCCTAAACAAATACGGGTCGTTTTAGGCTCCCAAGCTTCTATAATCAGTACTATTGCTGGTCAATTCAAAGCCCTTTGTTTTAAACAAAATAAGGAAAAATGGGGAACAGCTCAAGCTGTTTTAGCAACTAAACCAGAAGATTTTAAAGGAGATGTTTTAATTGTGAATGGAGATCATCCTTTGATTCAATCTGCTGATTTATCTCAGTTTATCCGTTCATATCATCAAATGTCAGCGGACTGTGCAGTCGCTAGTTTTAAAAATCATCAATCTTCTGAGTTAGGAAAGCTGGTTTTTGAAGGGGATCAACTCATTGATATTATAGAGGCTTATGAAGTTGAAAAAAAGAATGTCAACAGTGAATTCTCAAATGCAGGTCTCTATCTGGTTAAATCCGAACTTATTCAAAAATATCTCCCTCTTGTTAAAAAAAACATAAAAGAAGAATATAACTTAACGGATCTTATTTCTATTCTAAGTAAACATAAATATAAAGTAAGAGCTATTGAGGTGCCTTGGCATGTTGCCTATGGAATCAATAATCAAAGAGAATTGTCTTTAGCTAATTCTATTGCTTTTGAAAGTAACTGTCATAAGCATTTACAAAACGGTGTAGTTATTTTAAATATCAACCATACTTATATTGAAGATGAAGTACTTATTGGTCAAGGATCTTTAATTTATCCGGGAGTTTTTTTAAGAGGAAGAACTAAAATTGGAGCTTTTTGTGCCATAGAATCTCAAGCCTGTGTTTTTGATTCTGTAATTAGAAATTACGTAAACATCAAAGCAGGCTCTTATATTGAAGGATCTCTTGTAGGAGAAAGATCTGTTATTGGTCCTTATGCTCATTTGAGACCTGAAACGGAAATAGGAGAATCTTGCCGTGTAGGAAATTTTGTTGAAACAAAAAAAATAAAATTGGGAAAAAACTCAAAAGTTAGCCATCTGAGTTATTTAGGAGATGCTGAAATAGGAGAAAATGTAAACGTCGGTTGCAGTACAGTAACTTGTAACTATGGAACAGATAAAAAGAAAAGAACAACCAAAATCAATGACAATGCTTTTATTGGAAGTGGTGTTCAATTGATTGCTCCGGTTGAAATTGGACAATCTGCAGTTATAGGAGCTGGTTCTGTTATAACAAAAGACGTTCCTAATAAAAGTTTATCACTTGAAAGAAATGATCAAAAAACAATCCCTAATTATAAAAGCTTTCAAAGTAAAAAGAAAAATTGATTTTTAAAAGAAGTCCTATTAAAAACATATTATGTGTGGTATTTTTGCCTATTCAGGCTCTCAAAAAACAGATAAGGTTTTATTGGAAGGTTTAAAAAACTTAGAGTATCGAGGTTATGACAGTGCAGGTATTGCTTTTTTTGAAAATAATAAAATCAAACGTTTTCGGGTTCGTGGAGAAGTTAAAAACCTAGAAAAACAAATTCCTAAATCTTCTATTAAAAAAGGCTTAGGAATAGGACATACACGTTGGGCAACTCATGGCAAGCCCTCTAAAATCAATGCCCACCCTCATAAGTCTCATTTTGTTTATGTTGTTCATAATGGAATTATTGAAAATCGAGAGGAAATAAAAAAAATTATTCCAGTAAAAGCTCTGAGATCTGAAACGGATACAGAACTCATCCCCCACTTAATTTATCATTTTATTAAATCCGAACAGTTAAGTTTTTTTAAAGCAGTTCTAAAAAGTATCCCTTTGCTAAAAGGTTCTTATGCTGTTATTGCCATCTACGAAAAAAACCCAAAAGAAATCATAGCCTTTAAATCAGGTCCTCCTCTTATTCTAGGTAAAAAAGCTAAAGATTTTTTTATTTCAAGTGACTTAGAAGCTTTCAAAGAGAAAACAGATATTTTATTTTTAGAAGATGAAGAAATCCTTCACTTAAAAAATAATACTTTTCAGATTTTTAATTTTAAAGGGGTTTTAATGTCTCGATCTTTAAAAAAGAATTTCAAAAAAAAGATTTCACAAATTCAAAATTCTAAAGGAAGACATCCTCACTTTATGATCAAGGAAATTTTAGAACAACCTCAAAGTCTATCTCGCTTAATTGAAAGACATTTGAACCAACAAAAAGATCAAATTGAGTTCAAGCTTTTCAAAGGAAACAAAAAGATCTTTAATCAATCTTTAAAAAAATCGTCTCAAATTTTAATTTTAGCTTGTGGTAGTAGTTACTTTGCTGGTTTATTTGCAAAATATGTTTTAGAAGATATAGCTTCCTTACAAGTTCAAGTAGAAACAGCCAGTGAATTTATTTATAGAAACTCTTTTATTTCACCACAAACTCTCATTCTTTTTATTTCTCAAAGTGGAGAAACAGCTGATGTTTTAACAGCACTTAAACAAATTCAAAAATTGAATTTAACAAGTTTTAGCCTTTGTAATGTACAAGATTCTACTTTAGATAGAAAAACAGACTTTGGTTTAAACCTTCTAGCTGGAAAAGAAATTGCCGTTGCAAGTACAAAATCTTTTTCTTCTTCCCTTTTATCTCTTATTTTTTTAGCTTTTCATATTAAGAAAATTAAAGAAATTTTGAATTCAAAAGAAGAAAAGGATTTCATTAAAAACCTTATTTCTCTTCCTTCTCATATTAAAAAAGTTTTAAACTACAATCAGTTTTTTATAAGAACTCTAGAAGACTTAAAAAATTCTAAAACTTTCTTCTACATAGGTCGAGGTTTTTACTATCCTATTGCTTTAGAAGGAGCTTTAAAACTTAAAGAAATTGCCTATTTACATGCAGAGGCTTATCCTTCTGGAGAAATGAAACATGGGCCTTTAGCAATTATAGATAAAAATACAACTCTTATAGCTTTACTACCTTTTTCAGGTCCTCTTTACCAAAAAAATTTAACAAATATCAAAGAAGCTCTTTCAAGAGGAGCTAGACTGATAGCAATAGGAGCTCAAAAAGAAGAAGAATTAAAAAATCAACATTTCTTAAATTTACCTAAAACCAATAAATACCTCCACCCTCTTTTAACTTTAATTCCTTTACAAATGATGGCTTATTATATTTCTAGAAGTTATGGATATAATGCTGACCGGCCCCGTAATCTAGCCAAATCTGTCACGGTTGAATAGAATTAATTTTTTTATAAATCTTAAAATAATTATTCTAAATAAGGATTGTATTATTTACGAAATGAAACAATATTATTCTTAAGCAAAAAAAATCACATTATGTAGAAAAGGGTTTATAGAAAGATTATTATAAATCACTTAAAAGATTTATAAAAAGAGGATTCCATTTAAAGGCAACGACAGGTTTAAAAGGAGTTTTCCAACCTCCTTTTCTAGAAACACAAAAATCACTGCAAAAACAATCAGATCCTTCACAGTTTTTTATATTTGTTTTAATCTCTACATGTCCATGAGGATTATTAGACTGTAAAACAACAATACTTCCATAAGGTAATTTCTCAGGAGATGTAATAGGAGTTTTTACAAAAAGAGGAAATTTTTCATTATTATTAGTATAAAAATATCTTAATTCATCATTTACTGTATTATAATACTGACAGTTTCGTCTTACCGATCTATTTTTTATAGTTCCGGTATTGATTCGATTTTCCCCATCTAAATTTAATGCACATAGAGCTGAAGGATAAAAGAAACTGTGTCTACAAATATTAAATTTTGAAGATTGGTTTTGTGATAACATTTCCATATCTTTTAGACATTGTTCCCGAGATGTATTTTGATTTAATTTTTTACAGTATTCATCTATAACGTACATAATAGAACCTGTGACATGTCTCATACAGTAGTTGGTTGATTTGTCTGAGGGCTTTTTCCCTTTACAAGTTCCATTAATTTTAGAACAGCCTCTTGAACAGTCTTCATTGTTTTTACAAGAACAAAAACTATTTTTATAAATAGTATTTGATAATTTTCGAATCAATTGAGTACTATAATCAACAGAAACTTCTGGCTTTTCAATGCTCTCTTCTAATTGAGTAATAATAGAATTTTCATTATTTACAGAAAGTATTTCTGACTCAAAATTATTATTTTTAAGAGAACGAGAAGCAACAAATTGAACTTCAGCATTATTTTCTAAATTTATAGGAGCACAAGAAAATAAACTTAAAGCAATTAAAAATCCTAGAATTTTAAGCTTCATATAAACTTTATCGGTTTTTTAATTAGAAATTTAAGAACTTTAAAGTTTTTCTCAATATTGAGATTTTTAATTTTTTTTAAAGTCTATTTTTAAATTCATGTTCTTTTATTTTTAATCAGGTGAATGTAGTATAAGATATATCAATTTATAATTTAGAAAAATCTGAAAATTATTGTAAATAATTTTTCCTTAGAGAATCTAGATAGTTAATTAAAAATTTATTAGAATTCTATTTATAGTTCAATCTTATTATTTAATAATGTTTTGAAGAGATGTTTTCAATCTTTTGATATAGGAAAAATTTTTAACTTTTCTATTGGTCTTAAGGACTCTTCAATTGCAAAAGAGTTTTTATAAGATAAAGTTTTTTATTTCAAAAACTTCTAAATTTTAATTATTCTTAAAGTGTCTTGGATTATAAATGAATCTGATAGGATAATTTTTTTTTATTTCATTTGTTTTAATAATTACTTATGTCTAATTAAAATTTAATTTTTTCTATCAGAAATTAAAATTAAAAAACAAAGTCATTGTTGCTAACAATATCTATCAAGATCTTTTTCAGCATCTTTTAGATCATCTTCTTCCTCTTCGACCTCATCTTCCTTATCTTCTACTCTATCTTCTAACCTTTTTTCTCTTTCTCTTGCTTCTTCCCTTTCTCTTGCGGTTTTAGCATCTTTTAGTTCATCTTCAGCATCGTCTAGATCATCTTCAGCATCTGCTAAATCATCTTCAGCATCCTCTAAATTATCTTTAGCCCTATCATATTTATTTTCAGCTCTCTGACATTGAGAACTGTTACTATATCGAGAGGATCTTGAATAGGAATTTCTTCTATAATCTCTTGAATCTCTTGAATCTCTTGAATCTCTTGAATCTCTTGAAATTTCTAGAGGTCTTTGTAGATTCCTTTGAGGAAGGGGATTTGAGGAAGGGGGTTGAATACAAGAAATTAGAAAAATAAATAACAAAAAAAGTAAAATTTTAGCTTTCATATTATAAGTATCGGTATCAATTTTAGAAAAATGTAATTAATATAAAAATATTTACTTAAGTCTAGCTTTAAATTTTTTGATACTTGTATTTTAGCTTTAAAAGCTGTTTAAAAACTACTAAGAATACCAAAATAAGCTAAATAAAGTCCAGCTCTCTTGACAAAAAGACAAGCTACTAAAATAATTAAATTTAGTAAAGCTATTTTTATTAAGTTTTTTAATCAGCAATAAAAAAACTTAAAAAGATTTAGAGTGAAAAAACAGGTCGTTCAAGTGAGTCCTCTCTTGACAGAAAAACAGAAACTTTATCAAGCTCTTCTTTATACTTATCAAATTCATTCCCTTCAAGATTTATTGTTGTTACAAAAAAAAGAGTTTTTAGATCTTTGTGGAATCTCTCATTTAGATTTTCATTTTATAAAAGATAATTTTAAGAAAGAATTTTTTTCTTTAAAACAAAAGATTTATCCTTTTCAGTATATTCAAAATTTAGAGTTTAAAGGTTTTTGTTATGGTAAGATAGAATTTTATTCTCATAAAAAAATTTTAAAATCAAAAAAAACTTTTTTAAATTCTATCGTCTTATCTCTTTCTTCTAGCTTATATTTTATAGATAGAAATCAGAATTTTCAAACTATTAAAAAGCAGTGGAGAAATATTTTTAATTCTTTTTCTCAAGCTTTTTGTATTACAAATGAAAAATTTGAAATCATACGTTGTAATCAAGCCTTTGAAAAACTTTTTTGTAAAAAAAAAGAAGATCTGTTTTTTAAAAACTTATTTCAACAGTTTCCTTTTCCTTTAAAAATTCCTCCGTTTTTTTTTAAAAAACCTTCTTCTTTTATTGCTCGATCCAAAAAAGAAAATCAGCCAGTTTATTGGGAAATTTCTTGTGAAAAAATTTATTTACAAACAGAACATATTCAAATTTTTCTTTTTTTAGTTAAAGATATTTCTCAAGAAATAAAATGGGAAGCTAAAATTTCAGCACAGTCTCAAGAGCAAGAAATAGGATGGATGAAAGGAAGTTTGGCTCATGAATTAAACAATCCCATCGCAGGAATAAAAATTTTACTGAGTGTGATAGAAAGAGAAGTTTCAGATGAAAATATTTTACAAAATCTCTCAGAGATGCAAAAATCTATAGATTCTTGTCATAAAGTCGTTCAAGATTTACTTTTAGCTTCTAAATAGAATTTTAGAAAAGTCTTTATTTCGTTTTTTATTTCTTTTTAAAGTCAAGTGTTTTGAACTTTGTCAAAGAAATCGTCTAGTTTTTTAGTTCTAGTCTCTTTATTTTAAGAGCTTTTAAGTATCATAATTCTAGAGATATGAAAACAATTCTTATTGTTGATGATGATTCCAGCCTTAGTATTGGTTTGAAGAGACTTTTAGATAATTGTAATTATAAAATCATTACTTGTGAAGGTGTTGAAGAGGCAAAGAAGATAGAATCTGATTTTAAAATTGATCTTGCTATTGTAGATCTTAATTTAAATGATGGAGTAGGGACAGATTTAATTGCTGATCTTAAAAAGACACAACCTTATATGCAATCTCTATTAATTACAGGTGAGCATTCAATAAATATTACAATTGTTTCTGCTATTAATCAAGGGGTCGATTATTTTATTCCTAAACCGTTTGATTCTAACACCTTACTTAATCTTGTTAAAAAGGCTTTAAAACAAAAAGATATTTTAGATCAAAATAAAAATCTTAAAGCCAATATAAAAAAGCAGTTTGATTTTAAAAAAATTGTAGGACAAAGTTCAGTCATTTTAAAGCTTACAGAGGATATGCATAAAGTAGCTAAAAAATCCTCTCCCATTTTAATTATAGGAGAAAGTGGAACAGGAAAAGAGTTGGTAGCAAGAAGTATTCACTGTTCTCAAGACAGTAGCCGACCTTTTATTAGTGTAAATTGTGGAGCGATTCCTAAAGAACTTTTAGAAAGTGAATTTTTTGGTCATGTAAAGGGGGCTTTTACAGGAGCTACTAGTAACCGAAAAGGTTATTTTCAAGTGGCCCAAGAGGGAACCCTATTTTTAGATGAGATTGGAACTATGGAATTAAATTTACAAGTCAAACTTTTAAGAGTTCTTCAAGAAAAAACTTTTACTCCCGTAGGGAGTACAAATAGTTTTGTTACAAATGCTAGAATCATTTCAGCAACCAATATAGATTTGGAAAAAGCGGTTGAAAAAGGTTTATTTCGTAAAGATTTATATTATCGTTTAAATATTATTCCTCTTAAAATAGCTCCTTTGAGAGAAAGAAAAGATGATATCCCGCTTTTGATAGAACATTTTCTCAAAAAACATTCTCAAGACGTTTTGAGTGTTTCAGATAAAGTTCTTATCAATCTTTGTAATTATCATTGGCCAGGAAATATAAGAGAGCTAGAAAATTTAATAGAAAGACTTTGTGTTTTTAAAGAATCAGGAATCATCGAAGAATGTGATCTTCCAGATAAGTATAGAACGTCTAAAGCTTCTGTAAAACCTTTGTCTTCTCTAGAAATCCCTAAAGAAGGTTTAGATTTTAATAGTTCCGTTGATGCTTATGAAAATTTAATTTTAATGGAAGCTCTAAAAAAAACAAAGTGGAATAAAAGTCAAGCTGCATCTCTTTTAAATTTAAATCGAACAACTTTGCTTGAAAAAATTAAGAAAAAAGGACTTCAATTAAAACAAAATTTATAGTTTTAAAAAAGAAGTTAAAACCTTTTTTAATTTTGTTTTTTAAAAAGACTTCTTTTTTTACTTGTCTTATGTTAGATAGGGATTATGTCTCTAGAGAGCAAAGATATTTTAGTTCGTGTTATGGAAACTCCTAATCCTTTAGCTATTAAATTGGTTGTTAATTTTCCTCTCAAAAATGAAGGCAAAGTGAGTGTTACTGAAAAAAAACAAGTTGATAACTTTCCGCTTTTAGAAGAGCTTTTTGGTATTGCAGGTGTTTATCAACTTCATATTTTTGAAAATCAAGTGAGTTTAAGTCATGACGGAAAGCTTTCATTTGATGAAATCAGTAAACAAGCGGAACAAGTTATTAAAAAGTGGGGAGATAAACATGACCCTTCGTTTCAGTTAGAAGAGGAAAAAGTAAAGAAAAAAAAGCGAGATAATCTTTCTGAAGAAGAATGTAAAATTGAAGAGATTCTAGATCGAACAATCCGGCCAGGGCTTCAAGCAGATGGAGGAGATTTAGAAGTTGTCTCTTTTAAAGGAAATAAAGTTGAAATTTCTTATCAAGGAGCTTGTGGAGGATGTCCTAGCTCTTATATGGAAACTTTGTTTACAATTGAAAATATCCTTCGTTATGAACTTGGAAATGATAAAATTGAAGTTTATCCTATTTAAAAAGTAAACTTTTATGAAAAAAAAAACTCCCAAAAAAAAACTAAAGAAAAAACATTTTTTTTTTATTTTAGCTTTTTTTTCTTTTATCACTTTTGCAACGACATATTCTTATTTAGAGTTATTTGCTCAAGCTCTTCATACGATTAAAACAAAGCACTTCAAATCTCCTTCTCCTGAAAAACTAATTGCTCATGCTATTAAAGGGATGGTTTTAAATTTAGATCCTTACTCTCAAGTTTTAACTTCTAAAGATTTAAGAGAGCTTCAAAAATACTCTCAAGGGGAATATTTTGGTTTAGGTTTAGAAGTAGAAAGGAAAGATTCTTTTATTTTAGTCTTATCTGTTTTAAAAGATTCCCCTGCTCATAAAATAGGTCTTTTACCAGGAGATAAAATTTTAAAATTAAATGAACAGTCAACAAAGTATATGACGGTTTTAGATTTTAGGAATTTTTTTAAAAAGAAGACATCTTTTAAACTGTTTTTTTTAAGAGGAAACAAATCTTTTACTAGAAGAATTCAGCCACAGTACTTAAAAATTCAATTCAATCGTTTTCAAGAGTTTGAGAAAGGAATTTTTTATTTAAGAATTTATATTTTTTCAAATAAAACAGTTTTTGATATTAGTAGTTATTTCAAACACAAAAAGATTAAAGCTTTACTTATAGATGTAAGAAATAATCCTGGAGGAGTTTTTGATCAGTCTATAAAAGTAGCTGATTTATTTTTAAGAAAAGGCGTTATTGCAAGTTATAAAATTAAATCAGAAAAAGAAAAAAGATTATTTAAAGCTCATCAAGCCCCTTATTTAGGAGATTTTCCTTTAGTTATTTTAGCTAATGAATTCTCAGCTAGTTCGAGTGAAGTTTTTGTAGCAGCTTTAAAAGAAAACAAACGAGCTGTTGTTGTAGGAAGAACAACTTTTGGAAAAGGTTTGCTTCAATCTATTTTCCCTCTTAAAAAGGACTATATTTTAAAACTAAGTGTAGGTGAGTATCAAACTCCTTTGGAAAATTTGATCAACGAAAAAGGAGTTCAACCAGATATTGTATTATCTAACCCTCTTTCTTCTTTTAAAGAGTTTGAAGATCCTATAGAAGATCCTGAAATTTCTCAAGCTCTTCAGGTTTTAAAAAATCTTATTTCTCAATAATTTTTGCCTGGTCAAGTAAGTAAGAAATCAGTTTTTTTCTAGTTAAATGAGAGAGAAACTGATTCCAGTGATTTTTTTTCTCTAATTCTTTTTTCATGTCTTCTGGATTTTTATTAGGAAAAGATTCTTTAAGTGACTTTTCAATATCTTCTGAATTGGTTTGTATCTTCAAGTCTTTAATAAGTTGTTCTACAAGATAACTTATATGCAAACTAAAGACGGCTTCTTTTTGAAATTCCTCTTCATGTTTTTGTAGATAAATTTCTTGATCTTTAGGAGAAAACTTATAGATTTGAAGATGTTTTTTTGTATTTTCTTTTAATCTTTGTTTTTGATCTTCAATTAAAGTTTGAGGAAGTTCTAAAGGGTTCTTTTTAGCAAGTGTTTTTAAAAGACGATTTTCTAGATTTTCTTGTTCTTTTTGTTCTAAATTTTTTTGCAAATCTTGTTTTATTTTTTCTTTTAATTCTTCAACGTGACTCACTTTAAATTTCTTTGCAAATTCATCATTTAATTCAGGAATCTTCTTATTTTTAAAAGCTATGAGTTTAACTTTTACCTTTAAAGTTGTATTTTGATTTTGTGAGCTGGGTAACATGTAATCAGGAAATTGAAATGAAAATTCTCTTTCTTCCTCATTTGTTAAACCCAAAAGCTTTTCATCAAATTTTTCTCCCAATTTATTTTGTCCTATTTCAATTAAAAAATTTTCCTGGTTTAAAACTTTTATATTTTCTGAATTAAAAGCAGATAAATTTAAAGTGCAAAAATCTCCTTTTTTTAAAGGACCTTTATAATTTAAATTCTCTTCAAACTGGGAATAAGAATCTCGGAGCCGTTCAAGGCTTTCTTTAACTTGAGTTTCATTCACGGAGATTTTTTCTTTTTCTAACTCTAGATTAAGATAATTTTCTACTTTTACAGTGGGATGGATTTCTACTTCTAGTAAAAGAGAAGCTTCTTTCCCTTCTTGTAAATTAAAATTGAGGAGATGAGGAGGACCTGCAACTTGAGTTTTTGTATTTTTAAGAGCTGAAGGATAATGGGAGTGAAACAGATCCTCTAAAACCTCTTTTAAAACTTTATCTTTATAATTTTGTTTTATCGCACTTAAAGGAGCCTTTCCTTTTCTAAATCCAGGAAGTGTTACTTTTTGTTTTATTTTTTGATAGTTTCTTAAAAAACAACGGTCGACTTCTTTTTCTGTTATTTTGAGTTCAAGCTTTCTTTTTAATCCCTTTGTTTCTTTAACAATACTTTCCATAAAAAACCTCTTTTTTTCATAGGCATATTAAAACTTTTTCATTTTTTTACAAGAAAAAAAGGATTCAAATAGATATTTTTCATTCTAGGAGTCTCTTTTTTTAATTTTACAGAAGCTTTAAAAAGTTTGCTCTTTATAAAAATTTTATGTATCTTTTATTTTATGTTTTTTAAAGCTTTTCTTTTCGTTTTTATATTTTTTTTAATAGCTTGTAACTCAAGCTACAAAACAGTTACAAAATCTCAGATGAGTGAATTTCAAGTTAAACAATTAGAAGAATCCTTTAAACTTATGGAAAGGAAACAGTTTAAAAGTGCGGCTAAACTTTATGATTCCTTATCTTTAAGTTTAAAGGATTCTTCAGCTCAAATCTTGTCTCTTTATAATGCAGGTTTGGCCTATAAATCCGCAGGAGAATGTCAAAAAGCTTTATTTCGTTTTCGTTCGGTTTTAAATAAGTCTTTTAAAAGATTTAAAGAGTTTCAAGCTCGAACCCTTTTAGAAATCAGCTTTGTTTATGAGTGTTTGGGAGAATTTACTCTCTCTTTATCTTCTTTAAAAGATTTAGAAAGAAATCTTCAATTTTTGCCTTTTGAAACGAAGCATATTCTTTATCCCGCTCGTTTGTCTTTAGCTTGGGCTAAACAGGGAAAATTAAATTTAGCGGAAACTTATAAATCTTTAAGTTTAAATAGGATTTTAGAATATAAAAAAGTTTTAAAGTCAGAAGATAAAATAAAACAGGATATCAGTCGTCTTTTTTACTTAATGGGGAAATCTTATGTAAAACAAGAACATATTTCTCCTAAAGTTTTTATTGTCTCTTTTTACTATCATCAACTCTATCTCCTTCAATCTTTATTTGTAAAAGATAAGACGTGGTCAGATCAAGCAAAGAAGGAACTAGATAAGCTCTTTCATCAGTTGATTTTTGTTTTGTCTCAAATAGAAAATAAAAAGCAGTATAAAAAAAGCATTGATAATAGTTTAAAAATAGGCATGTCTTTAGTCACACAAGAAAAGTCAAAAGAGTTTGAAGATTTTTATAATAAAAAATCTCAAAAAATTGTAAAACTTTTATCTCAAAATGATAAAAATATAAAAAAATGAGTCAGGATAATTTTAGAGCTTTTATTCATCAAAAAATTCTTGATCACTCTAAAGACCTACAAGATTGGTTTTTAGAAAAAAGTAAAGGGCAAGTTTTTCCTTTTTACTCGAGTTTTGATATAAGGGATTCTGGGTATAAAATAGCTTGTGTGGATGCTAATTTATTTCCTGCGGGTTTTAATAATATTTGTGAAGAGGATCAAAGACAGGCTTCTCTTTTTATTAAAGAATTTTTTAAAAAATATAATTTATCAGTTAAAACTGTACTCCTTTTAACAGAAGAGCATACAAAGAACCTATACTATTGGGATAATGTTTACGTTATTCGGTCTTTAATAGAAAAAGCGGGTTTTCAAGTTATTGTATGTGTTCCAGGTAAAACGATCTTATCTCCACAAAGAATTTTAACAGCTACAGGACAAGAAATTGAAGTAGAAATCTTAAAAAATGTTAAAGGAGATATCATTATAAGTAATAATGATTTTTCAGTTCATTATAATCTTCCTCAAGAGCTTACTTGTTTTCCTCCCTTTTCTATGGGTTGGTTATTCAGAAAAAAACATCATTTTTTTCAAGCCTATAATTTACTAATAAAGGAATTTGCAGAGATTTTAAAAATAGATTCTTGGTATTTACAAATAGAAACCCGCTTATTTTCTCCTTTTGATGTGGAATCTCCTCTAAGTCAGAAAAAACTCAAAGACTCTTCTAACGAGATGATTGATTTTTTAAAAAAGCAATATCAAGGATTTTTTATCCAAGAAATTCCTTATCTTTTTATAAAGAATAATTCAGGAACTTATGGTTTAGGTGTTATTCCCATTCAAAATTTAGACGATTTAAATCATTGGACTTATAAACTAAGAAAAAAAATGAAGGCAACTAAAGGAGATGTAAAAAAAGATGAGATTATTATTCAGGAGGGAATTCCTACCAGTCTTCATGACAGAGATCATCAAAGTACAGAACCTGTTGTTTATATGATAGGAACTCAAGTTGTAGGAGGTTTTTTAAGAAGCCATAAAAAAGAAGGCAGTAAAACGAACTTAAATAGTCCTGGTGCAGTTTATAAAAGGTTTTGTATGAGTGATTTAGAAATCACAGTTAAAGGCATGGTTATGGAAAATGTTTATAGTTGGTTAGCTAAAATAGGAAGTTTAGCCCTTGTCGAAGAGATGAAAAAATATAATTCAAATAAATAAATATTTTTTTGAAAAAAAAGATTTATTGTGTTAATATTTAAAATTATTTAACTTATGGAATTATGATTTCAAGAAAAAAAATTAAAAGAAGCTTTTTAATTGTAATCACTTTAACTTTATTTTTTGCTTTGGGTTTATTTTTTGGTCTAAACTCTTGGAAACAAAATCTTTATGTGTCATGGAAGCCTATTTATGATCGAGGTTTAGCAGAGGAATCTGAAGAAATTTTATTAAATGTTTCTTCTAAGGAAGTGATAAGAAATCCCAGTGAATTTATTTTTGAAAATATTGTAAGTTTTGAAGAAGAAGGTGTGTTAAATTTTTATATAGGTAGTTTTTTAATTCCTAATCCACAAACTCAAGAATATGGTTTTTTATGTGATGTTTTTTCTCATGTGGAGTTTTCTTTTTTTGCTTTAGGGATAAGTATTAATGGAGATCCTGGTCGAATGCTTGTTCAATCCCCCTGTCGCTTAAATGAAGACTTGCAATTAGGTCCTTTTTTTATTCCTAAAAATCAGCTGATGGCTCAAGCAGATCAACGTTTTTTTGAATTTGAAGAAATGGAAACTTATGTTCGTTTTTATAAATCTTCTACAGCTCTTATGTCTCGCTGGTTCTTAAAAACAATAAGATTTTTTAATTTAAATGAACAAGGAAATGAAGGAAATCAAAAAGATTTTATTGTTACTTTTGATAGTCAAATTAACACCCCTTTTGAAGTTGTTTTTAAATTACCAGAAGAAAAGACAAAACTTATTTTAAAGCAACGTACTTTATAGTTTTTTTAAAAGAAGTATTTTAGCTTAATAGATGAGAGAATGACATCTACTTCATCTAAGATGGCTTCTGACGTTAAATATTGGGATAAGGTTTTTCTATTTTCTGTATAAAAATTTACATAATATCTTATATCTACATTTAAACCTAGATTTTTTTCTAAAATAATATCAGCTCCTAAAACAAGACCTCCATTGAGTGAAATGAGAAAATTCTTATTTCCTACATCTTTATAAATAACTCTTTGTTGATTCGTAAGATCACTACTTCCCAATCTATCTACGAGAGACCATTTTCTTGCAAACAAAGCTCCTGTTAATCCTATATAAGGTTTTGTTTTTCCTTTGAGTAAAGACCATTTAATATCCATAGCAATAGCAGGTTCCTGAACTCTTTCTCTTATATCGGTATTTTGAAAAATTTTACTAGATTCTTTTAGATAATGTGTGGAATAAAATGCAATTAAATTAAAAATGATTTGCTCGTTATAAGTATAATTTCCTAAGGAAACAATAAGAGTAGGGAATTCTGTGGAGTTTACATTTTTAACATAAGGGTGAAAAATGACTCCAGCTCCTAAAGAGATAAAAGATTTTTCTCCAAAAAAAGGATTTCTTTTAAGGAAAGAATTACTTTCAGAGCTTTCTGAATGAAGAAGATTTGCTTTTGAAGAGGGAGCTTCTTTTGAGAAAAGTTTATTAAACCTTGCTTTTTCATCTGAGATTCTTTGTTTTTCTAATTCTAGTAAAATAGAATCTTCTGTTTCAATCTCTTGTGATTTTCTAAGTTCTCGTAATTGATTTGAACTAGATGGGACTAAAGCAGGAGCTTTAATTATATTTTCACTGTTATTGTTGTTTGATAAAGAGTTGGCTTCATTATTGATGATTATATTTCCTTTAATATCTTTTTCAGAAAAACTAGAAAAACTTACAATTGAAAAAAAAATAAACAAACTCTTTTTATACATAACTTTTACCCTGTATATTTTTCTAAGTTTATAATTAAATAAAGCTTAAAATCAAGAAAAATTATTATTTTATATTAAAAACAAATAAAAAGCTGATTCTAAATTAGTAAATTAATAGTTAAGATACTAAGAGTTTTTAACTTAAGGGGTAATTTAAAATCTTAAATTTCTGAAAAAAATTCTAAAACAGTTCAAGTTTTTAGTCCTAAGTTTTAGATTAATCCTACAACTCTTAAAAATCTTAATAAAAAAAATTAGGTAAAACATGTAATTTGATGTATACTTTTAGAAAATAAAAAGAGGTGCCTTATGAAAATTTTAATAGCTTTAATTTTGTCTTTTTTGAGTCCGTCGATCTTTTCTGAGTCTTACACGACAATTGGAAATACCACTTATGGCAGTGATGGAAGCTCTTATACGACAATTGGAAATACTACCTATGGCAGTGATGAAAGCTCTTATACGACAATTGGAAATACTACCTATGGCAGTGATGGAAGCTCTTATACAACAATTGGAAATACCACTTATGGTAGTGATGGAAGCTCTTACACAACAATTGGAAATACTACCTACGGCAGTGATGGAACATCCTGCAGTAAAATTGGAAATACTGCTTATTGTAATTAGTTTGCCTATTCAACAAAAACAGTTACCTGCATTCAGTTATCAAAATAATCCTTCTAAACCAACTAAATAGTAAGGATTATTCATTAAGTAATATTTGAAATGTTGAGAAATATTCAAAGAATGATGTTTTTTTTACAAGTCCTTTGGAACTCCACACCTATGGTTCTACTTTATAAGACGACTTTCTATCATAAAAATAAAATTAATTGTACTAATTAAATATCAAACTTTATTTTTGGGCATTTTTTAAGTTATAAATTAAAGTTCAGCTAGAAATTATTTTATATTCTTATTGATTTATTAGCAATTATTAGCAATTATTAGCAATTTAAAATGAAACATAAGTATAATCCTTTTAAACCAGGAAGCATAGTTCATCCGGGTATGTTTTCTGGAAGAGTGAATGAAATAAATTCTATAGAATCATACTTATTTCAAACTATAAGAGGAAATCCTCAGCATTTCTTAATTCAGGGGGAAAGAGGAATTGGTAAATCTTCTTTAATTTTATATTCAAAATATTTAGCAGAGCAGGTTTTTGTTGAAGAAAATGGATTTGATATTCTGACTTTTAAAATTGATTTAGAAAATAACTATACTGTTGCAAATATAGTAAATAAAATAATTAAAGAGCTAAAGATTTCTATAGACAGTAAAAGTTTCCTTGGTAAACAAAAACAAGATGTTCTTAATTTTTTTAAAAAAATTGAAACATCTTATTTTTCTTATAAAGAACAAAAATTAGATAATTATGAAGTTATTAATAATCTAGCACTCTTATTAAAGAAATGCCTATCAAAAGAAGAAAATAAAGGTATATTTATTTTAGTTGATGAAGATGATAAACCTCAAGCATCTGCTAATCTTGGAGCTTTGCTTAAGTTATTAAGTGAAAAGTTGACTGAGTTAGGTTGTAATAGGGTATGTTTTGGACTAGCTGGTTTACCAGAAACTATAGATAGGTTAAGGGAAGGGCATGAATCTGTTGTTAGAATTTTTCATGTTTTGAAATTAAAAATTTTGAGTTTAGAAGAACGGTTGTCTGTTATTGATATAGGAATCAAAGAAGCTTGTGAAAAAGGAAGAAGTATTAAAATAGATAAAAAAGCTAAAGAGAATATTGCTAAATTTTCTGAAGGGTACCCTTATTTTTTGCAACAGTTTGCCTATAATTCTTTTGAAGAAGATAAAGATGATTATATTGATCTTGATGATGTTGAAAGAGGGATTTTTGATAAAAATAAAGAGGCTTTAAAACAGTTAGGAGAAAAACTTTTTAATAACATAATGTATAATCAGATTAGTTCTGAAGACTATAGACAGTTGTTATATTTTATGGCTGTAAGTAGTGAAGTGTGGTTTTCTAGAAAATCAATTATAGAAAAACTATCAAAACATATGAAGGAATATACAATTAATAATGCTTTAAAAGCCTTAAAGGATAAGGGAATTATCATTGTTAGTAGAAATAGAGGAGAGTACAAACTGCCCTCTCTATCTTTTAAAGTCTGGTTAAGTATGATTTGTAATAATAATTTATAATATAGTGAATGAGCTTAGTTATTTATGTTAAAAAATTCAAAATGAATTTTACTTTTTTATAGGTTCTGTTTAAAAGGATAATTTAGAGAAAGAATGTTAGGATTATTATACTTTACTATAAAGAAGTATTTGAAAATAAATACAAAAAAGTTAGATTTTTAAGTAATCTTGTTTTTTTCTTTCATAAAGATAAGTAAATTATTTTACTTCATAACTCAAAGTTTTGTGAAAAAAAAATCTTTAATTTTACTTTTTTGGATTCTAAATCCTCCTCCATGATTATGTGGTTTTCCTTTGTTTTTGCCAGATCTGTAAACTCCCCATCTATGGTCATACCTTATAAGACCATTTTCTAGCATAGATATAAAATTGTTGAAATCAAAATTTTGAAAAGCATTCAAAGAAATATACTTGAAATGAATCTTATTTCTTATTATTTTTTCTTTAGCTTTTGACAAAAATCATATATTGAAACTTTTTAGAACTCACTTCCTTTAAACTATTAAATGTCCAGTAAACAGTACTATCAATTATTTTTTTATTCAGATCTTTTACTTGTAATACTATCTTTTTTTCTTTTTTACTGATTTTTAGTTTCATATAACAATTGGAATATACACAAGTTTCGTAATGACCATATATTGAGTTTCTTAGGCATTTGATATGAGGATACTCCTCATCATACTTTTCCCATTTCTTAAGCCTATAAGTATCTGAATTTTGAGAGTCGGGTTTCAATGAAAAGAGTGAAATCTAAGAATTTGACTTTTCTCTATGAGACTTTATTTCCCATCCCTTATAATATGGCAATTTCTTATTATTTTCTCTTATTCCTAATTCTCTTTTAAGGTATTTCCAACGGCACCATCATTTTTTTTAGCTGTGGGTTTAGTACTAATCACATAACCTTTATTTTTAATTTGTGTAAACTTGCTTTGAATATCTTTAATATCAACCACTTATATAGTGTGGCAGAGCTTAGATTTAAAAAGGAGTGATAGATAGATTTTCTATACTAAAGAGATAGATTATTAGTTTTTTCAGAAAAGATAGGTAAATTATAATCTTGGTTTAGTCTTTGTATAGCAACATCAATATAGTCCTTTTTTATTTCACTTCCTATAAATTTTCTTCCCAGTTGTTTAGAAACTACAGCTGTTGTACCAGTTCCCATGAATGGGTCGTACACTATATCTTCCTCATTGGAAAAGTTATGTAAAATTTTAGCCACTAAAGCTTCAGGGAAGACAGCTCCGTGAGAGTTATTTTTTTTATAAGATCTTTTTATAAGCCATAAATCATCAAGTGTTCCTCTTTCAAACTTAGCTTTTTTTCTAAATTGCCTGCTAATAGGATAATCCTTTTCAAAGACTAGTATTAATTCAGAACGCCTATTCAACACTTGTTTTTGCATAGCTGGTTGCCCATTTCCTTTATCCCATACAATAATATCCTTTAAATTTTCAGAAAACTCACCAATCATTTTGAAAATAGATCGTTTACTTCCCGTAACTATTTGGATATTGTAAAATATAAGCTCGCTAACTCTTAAAAGTTCTTTTAGGACATCTGTATGAAATTTTTTATATTCCTCTATAGATAGATTGTCAGAAAATACTCCTAAATATTTAGTACTTATTTCTTTAACAATTTACCTTGAACAGTACTTCCCTTGTCTGATACGCAAATTCATGTTGTAGGGAGATGAAGTTATAACAATATCAACGGAATCTTTTTCATCCTAGAAAGTGTCTTTAAGCAATCTTCATTGTAAATCTTATTGAGTTTCATAAATTTTCAAAATTAATATATTTTATTCTTTAGTTTGAAACAAGTTATAAAGTAGATTAAAATAGAGAAAAAGCAAGTAGAAGGTACGGAACAAGAAGTTTAACACTTGAACTATGTGAGATTGCTAGGTTTGCAAAAAGAGATTTTATAAATGAAAATGGAGAAGAAGAATTTCTAACCTCAGCTTTAGATCAGATACTTATTTATAGGTCTGATCTCAAAAACAGAAAAGAGATTTGTTTAAATCAAAATCTTTACTCAACCAGAATATCATTCATACATGAATATCTTTTAAATAAAAGTATTGAGTTAAAATTTGAAGACGGACTTGATTCTACATTAGATAATATGGTTGAACGAGTATCTGAAAAAATAGTCAAATATCTTCTAGACGGAGCTAAAAAAATAAATTCTGCTATGGAAAATTTAAAATCAGACAATCATGAATATTGGAAAAATGCAGAAACAACTGCAAGAAGAGTTTTAAAAAGTTTGACTAAGAGAATTGATCCTAAAAATAGTTCAGATAAATATTTTGATATTTTAAAAAAACACATAAAAAAAGAATATAAAAGCATAATTGAGGTCCATAGCAAATTTATAGTTGATGATGTAAATGATGGAACTCATAGTAAAAAAACTACTACTAGAAATGAAGCAGAAAAGATATTTATTCATATATGCTTGTTTTTAGATGAAATTGATTGGGATAAAGTTGATAGTTAAATAAAAAAAATAAAGAATATGCAAATAAGTGTATAACCTATCTTTTCAATGCTCTTGGATTTCTTAAAATGCTCTCTTCCAAAAAAAATATCTGATAAAAATGGAAAACTATTCTTATTCCATCTACTTCTAGATCACTCCCAATAAAAGTATTACTTTATTCACCTATATGTCACAGTAGCTATTTATGAATTCACTTATCAATTATATCTATATTTTTAATATGTATACAATTTTTTCAAGTCTGAGTACTAAAGACTTTTTCTTTACTCTTTCTTTGATTTTTTTGAAGTTCTTCCAGTTGGCAAGCAAGCATTAAATCTTCGAGATCAATGGCTTCCCAAATATTTTCTACTTTTACATCAGAACCGTCTTCTAAATCAGAACCCTTTTTCTATCAAGTCCTTAATATCTATAAGAAGTGAGATAAGAATTTGAGACCATGTACAAGTATCAGAGGGTACAGTTTGTTTTGTAATATTTGAATATTCTATCTTGAAAAAGATGATCTTCTCTTTGATTTACAAAGTATTCTCTTTTTGAAGATATTAACCCTTAATATAAGGTATACAGATATTATCTTATGGAACTTTGAATTCAGATTTTCTGAGTCAATTTAGACCACCTGTAAAAAACTTATGGAGTTTTCGAAGTAAGAAGACAATAAAAAAGGAAACCTAGAAATAACCCAAAAAAAAAGAGGAAATATAGAATCTGATTGCATATTTGCACTTTTTTATTAGGATGAGCTTATGAACTATATTCCCCGTCTTCTAAATAAAATCAAAAGTATTTTGAAAATAGACTTCTTTTTTATTTAAACCAGATAGAGAGTGAATCAATAAATCAGTTTTTTCTTTTATTTCTGAAATATGTTTTAAGTCACTTCTTTTTAAACAATAATACTTTAAAATTTTATTTTTACGTTGATTGTTTAATTGATCAAGTGCTTGTTTTTCAGTTATAAATAGGTACTTAATAAAAAGCTTGCTATTTTTCTTAACTTCATTCAACTGTCCTAAAGGAGATAAATTACCATAAATCCAGCTATCTATTGGTTGAAAAAGTTTTTTAAATGCAAAAAGATAAGCATATTTATAAAGCTCCTTCATAGAAACCACGATGCTATTATTGACTCTTTTAGTATGAAAGGCTCTGTTTCGCTTTAAAGAATTAATATCTCTAAAGGTATAATAATAAAGACCAATATCAGAAATAGAATCATCTGTTTTTTTAGGTGGGTATTTTCGAATAAAGGAATCAGTGATTTTATATTTATTTAAAACAAAATGAGCCTTGCTATCCATTATAGAAAATTTAAAATTTTGTATTTTTGGATAATTCATACCTTTAAGGCTTTTTTTGTAGAGGGCAATAACAATAGGAAAAGCGGTAGAACTTACATTTTTGAACATAGAACTAGAAAATAAAACCCCTTTTTTTAAAATATAATTTTGAGCAAATCCTTTTAAACGTTTAAAGTTGGCTTTTTTTATAAGATAAGAAAGAGGGTGTAAAACACAAACAATATCAGCTTCTAACTTACTATAAGATTTTAAAAAAGAAATACCTAAGTCTCTATCAAATAAATCTTTATCACAAATGTTTGTTCCTTTTTGTCCATTTTTATAAGCTGATGTTGTATCATTATAAGGAGGATTTCCTACTTGTATTAAAAAGTCTATAGGGGAGATATTGTATTTACTCCTAGTGACTTGGGATAGAGAATTTCCAGAAAAAACTTGTTTTTGAGGGAGTTTGTCTTTTAATAATTGAAGAGCTGTAATATCAACTTCTGCGACTTTATAAATAATGTTTTTTTCTGCTTTGATAAAAGCTCCTGCTCCTGCTGAATTATCAAAAATAACCGTGTTATTTTGGTTTTTATAACAATCTGTAAGTTGATGAACTTTATCTACAATTTTTTTTGGTGTATAAAAACTACCTTGTTTTATCTGATCAGAGGGTGATAGATGTTTGGATTCAAAAGAAAGAGATTCTATTTCCATTTTTTATCTTCCTAAATTTATATTCTTCAGCAAAACTTTTAGTATTTGTTTTATATCATAATGATGTACTTTAGATGCCATAGAAAAAACTTTAACTAAATTTAAAACATTTTCTGGTTGTAAATTGTATTTTATATTCATCGTTTTTTCTTTTGATGAGTATCCCATAATTTTCTTTCCATTAGAAAAGCATAAAATAGGTATATAAAAATAAATCATAGGTTGAAAACCAGAAGCATATTGTTGTTTCTGAATAATTTCAAATAGTGGTTCCATCTTTATTAGAGTAATAATAAGTTGGAAATTTTGTAACGGCTGAATCAAAATTTAAATTGTTAAAAGTGATTTCTTTTTGAAGTTTAACTTTTGGAGTCGAAATAAGAAATTCATTATAATTTTCTATTTCAGATTGGATTTGTTTGACCAGCTCTAATAAAATAAGTTTTTTTTTAATAAATTGATAGAAATACTCGGAAAGCTCATAAGGATATTTTTTTTATTATTAGCTCCTATAAATTGGAAAGATTTTTGATACAAAAGAGTCTGTTTTTTATTTTTTTCAATGTCTTTTTGATAGACATCATAGCTTATTTGCCATTCTAAATAAACTTTTTTATTAAATTTAGCTTTTAGAGTGGGAAAGGATTTTCCAAACTCTGATTGACGGCTTCTTTCTTTAAACTTAAATTTTCCTTGGTTTTTGTTGGGAATATTAAGACTTATATATGGAGTTGTGTTCATTTCAAATAAAACAGTAACATGAATTGAAAAATCAAAGCAAGTTTCAAGTCTGTGATGACAGCTCTAGCTAAAAAAATCTTCCTAAGCAAAAAAGAAAGAAAAGGAATGGAGTATTTTTGTAAAAACATTGCTCAAAAAAGACTCTCCTTCTCTTTATAAGGTTATAGAATCTTTAAAAGTATTTTTTCTAGCACTCAAGGAATAATTAAAGTTCAATTAATCACAGCTGAGGTAAGTTGTTTTTGAGAATTTCCAACTAAAATCACAAAAAGATTTTCCACTTAAGATTCTTTTTTTAAAGCAAGCCGATGGGAAGCTTTCATTTTCTATTCATAGAGGTTCCTTTTTTATGAATCAGTAGAATACTTTTAAAAAACTTTATAGAGTTTTCAAAGTAAAAAGATAACAACACTAGAAATAATCCAGAAAAAAGAGTAAATATAGAATCTGATTGCATATTTGCACTTTTTTATTAGGATGAGTTTATGAACTATATTCCCCGTCTTCTCTCAATAGAACTTAAGAGATCAGCTAAACAATACCCTGTGACTGCTGTTTTAGGTCCTAGACAGTCTGGAAAAACAACTCTAGCTAAAAAAACCTTCCCAAGAAAAAAATATATCTCTTTAGAAGACTTAGATAACAGAGAATTTGCAAGCACAGATCCTCGGGGTTTTTTAAACACTTACAGTCAAGGAGCCATTATTGACGAAGCACAAAGATGTCCTGAGTTACTCTCTTATATTCAAACTCTAGTTGATCATAAAAAACAAAAAGGACAGTTTATTCTTACAGGCTCTAATCAATTTTTATTAGAAGAAAAAATCACTCAATCCTTAGCGGGACGAGTGGCTTTATTAAGACTCTTACCTCTTTCTCTTCAAGAACTCAAGCAAGCTAAAAAAACAATACCGGTTGATGATATGATATTTAGAGGTTTTTATCCTCAATTGTATTCTGAAGATATAAACACAAAACGATTTTTCAATAACTATATAGAAAGCTATGTCAACAAGGATGTCCGTTTGATAAAAAATATCAGTAATTTATCTTTATTTACTACTTTCCTCAAACTTTGTGCTAATCGCACAGGGCAGTTATTAAATTTACAGTCTCTAGCTAATGACTGCGGTATCACTCAAAACACAGTAAAATCTTGGATTTCTATTTTAGAAAACAGTTTTATTTTAAAAAGAATCTATCCCTATTATAAAAATTTTAATAAAAGTTTGGTTAAAACTCCTAAAGTTTATTTTTACGATACCGGTTTACTTTGTCGTTTGTTATCTCTACAAAAAATACAAGATTTAGTCTTTCATCCTTTAAAAGGTTTTTTATTTGAAAATTTTATTTTTACAGAAATAGAAAAATATTTTTTTAATCAAGGAGAGAAAGCTCCTCTTTATTTTTGGAGAGATAGAAAAGGTTATGAAATTGATTTTTTAATTGAAGAAAGAAAACTAAAAGCCATAGAGGTTAAAGCTGGACAGACTTTTTCACAAAATTTTTTGAAAAACATCAATTATTTTTCTAAAAATGTTTTTTCTCCGATAAAAAGCTATTTAATTTACTCAGGTAAAGAAAAACAAATAAGGAATAAAACTCTTGTTTTACCTTTTTTAGATCTAGATCAAGCTATTAAAAAATAGTAGATAATTTCTAATTTTTTTAACAAGCCATCCTAACAAATTTAGAGATTTATAAAAAAATTAACACAAAAAGTATTGATTTTTAAACGAAACTATTATTTTCAACAAAAAGCATAAAGACCTCCCTTTAAAAAAAACTTATTTTAAAAGATTTTTTAGGGGGCTTCATTAGTATAACACATTTCCCAGCAACTGAAACTACATGTCAAGGAATTGCTCTAAACAATTCAGTTTTATCCCATATTGTCTTGAGTAATTCATAAATAAAACGGCTTTATTGGCTTTTTATCTATTCAAAATAAATACTAGAACTTATATATAAGCCTATAAATAATCTAAATTAATTTGTATTGCATTTATTTTTTACGTAAATCTCAAAAAATTTGTTAATTTTATTTTTATGTATATTTTGTAATTCTGAATCATTGATAGTTGCTTCTAAAAACTGACTTAGAAAATCTCTTTTTTTAGAAATTAATCTTAAATAATAACTCATTGTAGGAATGATTCCATTAATGAATAATATAACAAGCATGTTTTTGCCTGATGCGTGAGATAATTTCAAAAACTTCATTTTTATTTTAAATAGACTCTGTTGAAAAAATACAATACCTTTTAGGATTGAATTTGCATATCTTATCCTCTACATCTAGTAGCAAATTAGCATCTATAGGCTTTTTAAATTTTATTTCAATCGACTCTTGATAGTATATTAGAATTAAATATTTCAATATCTCCTGAAGTAAGAGAAGTTTTATCAGAAGCTGTATGGCTTCCAAGTTCTTTTAATACACATCCTTTGTATCGATTTAAATTAAAATGGAAAAAATACTGTGCATTGCTATTACGGGTATCTTTGATTCTCCGTGAGTCTTATAATCATAGAAAAAAGATTTTTCTAAAAAAGAAATTATATGCCTAATATCTATATCTTCTTTATTTATTAATTTTCTGAAATGATTTTTTTTTCTTGAAGATTTTTTAACTAAAAAAATTAAATATTTGATACATTCTTCAACTTTATTAGATTTTTGTATATAATCAACTACATCCAAAAAAGATTTTTTCAATTCTGGATTTTTAATTTTCCCAGGATACTTAAGAGTATAAGGATAAGGTTGTTCAAGGGATCGAGATAAGCAACCACTTTCCGCCATGGATGGTAAGTTTAGTTTTTTTAAAGTTGGAGTAATGTGTTTTATCTATACTTCTGCCAGAAAAACCTCCTTTTAAATTTGATTGATGGTATCTAATGTCTTGTTTAGGAGCGTATATTTTATGAATACAAAGTGTTACTAATAAAAACTCCTTTTTGGTTTGAAGAGTTTTGAGCTACATCATTTAAACAATTCTTTACTTTATTTGGAATGGAGGGATTTTTGAAAGTTGAAGCTGTCTTGTATATCTGTTCCAACAATTGAGTATGACTCTTCTTTATATTTTTGTTCATTTAATAACCCTTGTCTTTGAATTTGTTTAGCGATGCTTTTTACCATGGGAATACATATAGAATTTCCAATTTGTTTATAAGCTTCTTGTGTTTTTTGATATATATTAAAATGATCCGGAAATCCCATAATTCGATAACACTTTCTAATTGTAAGCTTTCTCGCTTTGTTTTCACTAGGAATGTAAATAAAAAATCTTCCTGAAGTTTCTTAAGAAGGTATTGTTGGATGAGTTCCAAATACAGAATAAATTCTATTAGGTTGCTTGTGAACTCTTGACAAGTGTTCAGTGTTGGGTCTAATACCTTTCTTCGTATATTTTTCTTTCTGTAACCGCAAAAATTAAGCCTGATTTTTCTTTCTTGATAGGAGTTTTAATTAAAGTATAATCTTTCTTTTTTAAGTATTCAAAGTCACCTATTTTATCTAAAAAATCTAAAAGTTTCATATTAGGATTAAAGTTGTAATTTAAAGCATGAAAATGAAATTGCTGTCTTTTAGATTCGATAATAATAATTCTTTCTCTATTTTGAGGAACTCCGAAAGAAAGGGTATTTAAAATTCTAAAATTCACATGGTATCCTAGCTCATTAATTAACGATAACATCGTTTTTAATGTTTTTCCTTTGTTATGATATATGAGGTATTTCACATTTTCTAAAAAAACAACTTTAGGTTGTTTTAATTTAATGATTTTACAAATGTGAAAAAATAAACTACCTCTTGCGTCAGAAAATCCTCCTCTTTTTCCGCAAATGCTAAAAGACTAGCATGGAAACCCTCCTGCCAAAATATCGTGATCAGGAATGTCTTCGATAGGAAATTGAGTGATATCTCCTACAGGAATATCATGAAAATTACATTGATAATTTTCTCTGCAATGCTTATCTATTTCTGATGAAAAAACACACTTCAAACCAAAAGCTTCTAAACCTAATCAAAACCGCCTATCCCAGCAAATAAATCTATGAATGTTTTCATCAACAACCTTATCAATTTTGCAAAAATTCTCTAAAATAGATTAAAATAGAGAGGATAATAGGTCAATAAAGTAAAAGTAAAAAAGGGTATTCCAAATAAAAAAAATCAAATGATAACTAAATACCTTCAATGAGTTAGATTTTTCTCTTTTTAGAACTATATATGAACAAAAAGCTAATTTAAAACTTTAGATTGTATCTTATAAATAAGTTGTATTATCAATTATTCCCCCTTTTTAAGAAGAAGAGTCCTTTTTAGAAAGCTTCTCATTAAACAATCAATCCTTTTATATTAGGGGATTTTTTTAATAAGATTCTTAAAAAAAGGATTTAAAAAAAGAGATGAAAAAATTAAAAAAAAGAATTTTTATCTAAATCAGATTTTATGGACTTTTGGATTCTGAGTAAAAAAAGATTTTTCGTAAATATGACACTATCAAACCTTATTATAAAGTTTAAGTGTTGAATTTTTCTATAAAAATTTGGGTTCTTCATAAAAAAAACAAAAAGCCAGCTCAAATGGCGGGGTGGACGGGACTCGAACCCGCGGCCTCCTGCGTGACAGGCAGGCGTTATAACCAACTTAACTACCACCCCTTAAGTTGTGAAATATAAACTTTTTTCTGTAATTTGACAATGATCTTTTTAAAAAGATTTAAAATAAAGACTCTATTAAATTTAGAAATTTAGTTTTTTTTAAATTTAAAAAAAAACTAAATAAAAAAAAGGAACCCTCATAAATTAAGAGATTAATCATTTTGTTTTTATTTATACACGTCAATATATTATTTATTAAAAAATTTACTTAGATTTGAATTAATTTAAATCTAATTTAAGTTTAATAGTGACAATATAATTAAGATAAAAAAACGGTTTAAAGCTAAATTTAAAGAATTTAACAATCTACCTATTAGTAAAAAAAATATTAAATTTCACATAAAAAATTATAAAAAATATTTAAATAAATAGAAAAAAATATTTTTTGCAAGGCTCCAGTTTCCAGTATTTTGACATCAAAAAACTACAAAAAATATTGATTTTTCTTATTTTTTATAATTTTATAAAAAATTATGACATAAGTATTAAGTTTATTTGACAATATTTAAATACTATATTAAATAGCTGTTAATAATCAACCTGAGGAGGTAATTATGAAATTTTTTTTACTTATTGTATTAGCTTATTTTAGCTTTAATACTTTAGCAGATATGACCTATGATAATGTAGGTAATATGGATATGATGTCTGATATGATGGCAAACGATTCAGCAAATGTAGCAGACAATATTATGGCAGAAGAAGATGGTCTTGTAGGTTCTTTTGCTCTTAGATACAAAGCTTTAGGTTTTGAAGAACCTGCTAACCCTCTTAGTTATAGAGCGAGATTAGGATGGAGGGGAACTGTAAATGACTTGGTTCAATGGAATCTTGTTTTGAGTACAAATACAGAACAAGCTTTTGGAAGTATAGGTTTACGTGATATTTCTTTTGAAAAAGCTTATATTTCTTATGCTCCTGTTGAAGGGCTTAAATTTAAAGTTGGTAAAATGGGCTGGTTACCTGATTACCATAAAGCCGGTGTTTTAGTTAGCGAACAACTCTATATAGAGGGTGTGAACGCTAAGTATACTTTACATGATGGTAATACTTTTGGTAAAGTGAGTGTATATCGTCTTGTCACAGAAGAAGGTAATAAACAAGGGAATGATCCTTTATCAGATGGAATAACTCTTAAAGGTAAGTTAGGTACTATGTTTAATGTTTCTAACTTTGATTCTTCAATATATGTTATGGGTTTATATGATGGTTTGCTTCCTGAAGAATCTAATAATGAGGTTAATACTTTAGCTCAAGCAGGGATATCTGTTACAAGTTCTGAAATGCCTGTTCCTTTAGGGGTTTTTGCTCATTATATGTCTGATATTGAGACACCTGGAGAATTCAGTTATGTTGCTGGTGTTTCTGTTGGACATGGTATATCTTCAGAAGAAGGAGATTTTGGATTAGCTGTAAGTTATCATCAAATTGATGCATCTGACTACAGAACGAGTTGGTTAAACGAGGACTATGTAAATAATGCTGGTTCAGGTGTCTCTGCAAGACTTCAATATAATGTTTGGGATCAATCTAACTTAGTTGTTAAATATGCTTACAATTTAGATGATAATGAGGGAGAACCTCATAACGTTGTTGCTGAATTGACGTTTCTTTTCTAATATAAAATAATAGTGTTATTTTAAAAAGCCTGTGGGAGGAGCCTCACAGGCTTTTTTTTAGGAAATTTTATATTATGTTTGATTTGATTTTTAAAAATGTTTGCTGTTTTTTACCAAAGCCTCAAGATTCTAATCAAGTTGTAGAAGAAGAACTTGATTTGGGAATTAAAAATGGTCGGATTGCACAAATTGGTTCTTTATATAAAGCTAAAACTAAGAAAGAAATATCTTTTAAAGGTTTGCATGTTTTACCAGGTTTAATTGATACTCAAGTTCATTTTAGGGAACCAGGTTTAGAGTATAAAGAAGATATTTATCATGGAAGCTTAAGTGCAATTAAAGGTGGTATTACAGCTTTTTTTGAAATGCCTAACACCTTTCCTCCTACAGCTACTATTAAAGATATAGAAGATAAAATTGAAAGAGCTGAAAAAAAGAGTTGGTGTGATTTTGCTTTTTATTTAGGAGCTGTTAAAGAAAATAAAAATCAGTTAGTTGAATGGGAAGGTACGAGAGCTTGCCCCGGGGTTAAAATTTTTTTAGGTCATTCTACTGGAAATTTAGTTTTAGAAGATGAAGAATCTCTTAGAGCTGTTTTTAAAAATAGAAAAAGAATCACAGCAATTCATTCAGAAGATGAAAGTCGATTGAGAGAACGAAGAGATTTAGCTTATAGGAAACCATTACATGCTAGAAATCACCCACTTTGGCGAGATGCAAAAACATGTCTGATATCTACTCAAAGAGTTGTATCTTTAGCTAGAAAATATAAGGTTCCCATTCATATTCTTCACGTTACAACATGGCAAGAAATTGAATTTTTATCTCAACATAAAGACCTTGTTTCTGTTGAAGTGACTCCTCAACACTTAAGCCTTTCAGCTCCTGAGTGTTATGATACTTATGGTTCTTTAGTTCAGATGAATCCCCCTATTAGAGATAAAAAACATCAAGAAGCTTTATGGAAAGGAATTCAATCAGGCGTTGTTGATATCATTGGCTCTGATCATGCTCCTCATACCTGGGAGGAAAAAGAAAAAGCTTATCCCGATTCTCCTTCTGGTATGCCAGGAGTTCAAACTTTACTTCCTTTACTTTTAAACCATGTCAATCAAGGACGTTTGGATTTAAAACGATTGGTTCAACTTCTAGCCCATAATCCATCACAAAGGTTTGGATTAAAAGATCAAGGTCAAATAAAAGAATCTTATAAAGCTAATTTTACAGTTATTGATTTGAAACGAAAACAAAAGATTGAAAGAAAGTGGCTTGCTAGTAAATGTGCTTGGTCTCCTTTTGAAGGTTGGGAAGTTAAAGGATGGCCTGTTTTTACTTTTCTTAATGGAGAAAAAGTAATGGAAGAATCTGAAGTTTTAGGTAAACCTAAAGGTCAAAGGATTGAATTTAATAAATAAAAAAGAAGTTGAATTTGTGTTAAAATTTAGATTTATTTTTTTCTTATTTTTTTCTTACTCTTTTCAATTAAAAGCAGAGAATTTAAGTGATTCAAAGAATGAAAATTCAAACTATCAGTACATTTCAGATAAATATTTTTATAATAGATCTCAAGTGAATTCTTTTATTGATTTTAAAGGTTATATTCTTTCTTCTGGTTTTTCTATTTATAGATTGAATTCTGATAAACGGTTTAAACCTGTTTCTTCTGCTTCTTTATCTTTTACTCAAAAAGTTGCAGAGATAAGAAATGTAGGAGATATTCAGTTGAGACCTTCTTTATTGGTGTCTCAAATGGAAACAGGAAAAGAAATATCTTTGGAATTAAGTAGCTTAATGACTTTTCCTGAAATACAAAGACGATTTCCCCTTTATTATGGAGCAGGACTTGGTTTAGGTTTTTATCCTTTTTATGTTTTAGAGAAAAAATCAACTCTCTCTTTTCATAGTTCTTTTTTATTAGGTCTGAGATTTTTTGAGATTTATTATAATTTAGGAGGAGGTTTAGAATTTGATTTGAAAATTCAATTCCCTTTTAGTGAAAAAAAGTTTTACATTGATACAATGCTTCGATTTCAATTTATTTTTCTTTTTTAGAAAAAATGAACAGATTAGAATTGGAGATAGAATTTTAATGAGAATTTTATGCTAAATAAGAAAAAGCAGATTCCTAGAAGAAAGCTTAGGATTTTAATCCTAAAGGTGCTTTATGGAAATGAGTTCTTCTGTCAAGATTTAAATTCTTTTAAAAAATTAGATATCATTTCAAAAGAAGAGTTGATTGCTGTTGATGATATTTTTGTAAAAAATAGAGTTAAAGAAATTCAAAAACAAAAACCTACATTAGATGAATGGATTGAAAAAAAATCAAAAAACTGGAAGAAAGAGAGAATGTCTTTAGTTGATTTAAATATTATGAGATTGGCTATTTTTGAGATTTTGTTTTGTGAAGACGTTCCAGATAAAGTTGCTTTAAATGAGGCTATAGAATTAGCTAAAACCTTTGGAGATCAAGATTCTCCTCGTTTTATAAATGGGATATTGGATCAAGTTTTGCAGAGTAAGAATTAGCTTCTTTGACAAAAAATTGAAATAAACCTAATCTAATTAAAATGTTTCAATCTTTGTCTTATTATCAAAAATTTACTTCAGGTTCTGACCTTTGGTGTCTATTTTTTGAGCCTCAAAGAGATTTGTTTAAGGAAATCAATTGGCGGACAAAGTTTTTAATTCATAAATTAAAAGAAAAGATACAGCTTAAAAAACCTCTTTTAATAGAAAGTTCTTCTTTTTTTCCTAATCAATATATCTTATGTCTTCCTCTTTTTTTAAGAGAAAAGGAGTATGAAATTTGGTTAAAATTAAAACAACCGTCTTTAAGGATTTTTTTACCTTTAGAATATAAAAAACCTTGTTTAAATTTTTGGTTCAATAAAAACCTACATGGCCAAAAAATTTCTTATTATAACGAGAAGATAAAATGAAAAAAATGAATGTACATCTTTTATCAGATGGAACAGGGGAAACCGCTTTAGCCGTTTTAAAAGCTATTTTAGTTCAATATGAGCATGAAGATGCTGTTAAGATTTCTCGATATAAAAATATAAGAACAAAAGAGCAACTTCGATCTTTATTTGAAAAAATAAAAGAAAATAAAAAAAGTTATAATTTAATTGTTTATACTTTGATCTCTCCTGAAATAAGAGAAAGTATTAAAGATTTTTGTAAGAAATATGAAATTGCAAAAGTAGATCTATTAGAAAATCTCATAGTCATTTTTGATAAGTTTTTAAAAAGTAGAGAAAAACAACCTGGAATTTTACGAGTGGTAAATGAAGATTATTTTAAGAGAATTGAAGCTATGGATTTCTTTTTAAAACATGATGATGGTCAACTTTCAGAGGATTTAGATCAAGCTGATATTATTCTAGTCGGTGTCAGTCGAACAAGTAAAACACCTTTATCTCTTTTTTTAAGTAATAAAGGTTGGAAGGTTGCTAACATTCCTTTAGTTTGTAATATTCCTCCTCCGGATAAACTTTTTAAAGTGAATCAAAAGAAAATTGTTGCTTTGACAATTCAACCAGATTATCTCTTAAAAATAAGAAAAAATCGTTTAGAAAAATTTGGTTATTCTTCAGGAGAAGGAGATTATGTGGGGAAAAAACAAGTCTATGAAGAAGTTGAAACAATAAAAAGTTTTTTTTATAAAATGAAATGGCCTGTTTTAGATGTCACTGACATTGCTTTAGAAGAAACGGCAGGAGAAATTATTCGGATTGTTTCAAAACGTATGAAAATTCCTATAAAAATTTTTTAAAGTGAAAATATACAAACCAAAATGAAATAAAGTTTAGCTACTAAGAGATGCAAACAATTCTTGTCATAGGTCAAATAGGAGTAGGTAAGAGTCTTTTTATGTCTCTTTTAAAGGAAAGAGCTTGTTCTATTTTTATAGCGGACTGTGAAATTGAAAAACTTTGGAGGTTTCAAAGTCCTTGTTATACTGAATTAAAAGAACTGTTTTTTGAAGCCGATTTTTATTTCAAAGATGGAAATTTTAATAAAAAAAAAATAAGTCATAGTATTTTTAAAGATTTGAAGAGAAAAAAATCTTTAGAAAAAATCCTTCATCCTAGAGTGCGTCAGTCTTTTCAAGAATTTGTTAAAAAAGAAAAACAAAAAAAAACTCCTTATGTTTTTTATGAAGCTCCACTGATATCCTTTAATCTTTTTAAAGAATTTGATAAATCTATTCTTATTATAACAGATAAAAAGATACAAAAAGAACGTTTGTTAAAAAGAGGTTTGAGTGTATCAGAGATAAAAGAATGTTTAGAAAATCAAATATCAAACAGAGAAGTTAAAAGACAAGTGGATTTTACTGTCGATAATCGAAAAGATATCTTTTACTTAAAACAGCAAATCCAGCAAATTTTAAAGAAATTAAATAAAAAATGAAAACTTTAAATTTAATAAAAAATAATTTAAACTATCTATAAAAAAGTAAGAGTTTAGAGATGTTAAAAATCATAAAGACTAAAGATTCTTCTGATACGCTCAATTTTTTTAATACGTTTCATCCCAAAGATAGTATTTTTATTAGTTCTGATATTAAAAATAAAATCTTTTTAGAAAGAGAATTATTAAAACATTATGATTTTTTGTTAGGACCTTGTGTTTTAAGAGCCAATGAATTCTACAAAGAAATTTTTACTATTTTAAATAAAACTTGGAATTTAAGATCTGATTTTTATGTAAAACAGCTTTTTTCTGAATTTTTAAAATCCAGAAATTATCAATATTTAATTCCCTCTAAAAGTTTTTTTGAAAGTTTTGATTTATGTTTGATTGTTTTTTTAGAAAATTCTTATTCTGTTTTTAAAGAATGGTTCTTTTCTCAAAAACAATTTTTATTTCCAAAGGATTGGTTAGATCTTTTTTCTGCTTTTTTTCAAGAATTAAAATCTCAAAATATTTTACCTGAATCCTCAGTGAAAGCTTTGGTTTGGCATTATAGCTCTGATTTTGATTCTCTTCATTTCCAAAAAGAGAATCTTATTGTTGATTTAGCTTTTTCTATGGATTTATGTGAAAAAGATATTTTTAGTGAACTTTCTAAATATAAAAACGTATATGTTATATCTCCCGAACTGGAGACATATTCTATGTTTGAAAAAGAGGGATATGATTTTTATTTAGAATGGGAAAGAGAAATAAAAAAAGAAAATTGTATTTCTATAACGAAGTCTAAAGAATTGCCTTCAAGATCTTTTTTTAAGTTAGAAAATATAACTCAACAGGAAGAAGTTAAGCAAGCGACAGCTCAAGTCAGTCAATGGCTAAAACAAGGTATTTCTTTTGAGGATATAACTATTTATGCAGCTCGCATGGAGGATTATTGGTTTGCTTTAAAAAGTGATTTAAGTAGAGAATCGATTCCTTGTAAAAAAACAAGTTATTCTTCGTTAATAGATTTTCCTGAAATAAAATATATTTTGTCAGCTCTTCGCTTACATTTAAATGATTTTACTTTTGAAGATTTAGAATTGTTTTGTTTTTATAAAGATTTTGGAAAAGACTTTTCTGAATTTAAAAGCAATTACTTTGATGTTCCTAAACGGAAGATAGTTCAAAAACATCTTTTTCAAGATAAATTAAGAGAAGCTAAAAAAAAAGTTTCTGGTTTTGATTTTATTGGATGGCTTTTGTCTTTTTGGAAATCTGATTTTTCAGACATTCTTTTACAAGCTTTATTTAAAATTCTCAACAAATTATCTACAAAAGAATTATTACAATATCGATCTTGGCTTTCTTTATTAGAATCAGAAATTTTTCTTGAGGAATTAGAGGAAAAAGAAGAACAAATAGGTATATCCTGCTTGAGTTTTAACGCTTTTCATTCTGTAAAAAGTTCCTATGTTATTCTTTTAGGATTAACTGAGTCAGTCTTTAAAGAAAATTCTTTTTTACAGAGAGGATTAACTCAAGCTCTTGTAAATGATTTAGGTTTTCCTTTAAAGGTGAAACAGTCTAGAGAAAGAGAAAAGAGTGTGTTGTGGTTTTTACAAAATTCTGGTTTAAAAGAAGTTTATTTGAGTTTTTGTTTGTATGATTTTAAAGGGAATATTCAAAATAAAAGTTTAATTTATAGACTTTCTAATATGATATACTCAGCAAAAGAAAAAGAAAAATCAAACAGGTTGAGTTATGAATTCTATCATCGACAAAAATTGATAAAAGATATTTTAAAGTTTAAAAATAAAAAACAGGTAAAAGCTATAGAATTGGCTTTCAAATCTCCTGTTAAGGTTTTTACTTTTAAAGATCAAAAAATGTCTCTGTCAGCTTCTCAGATTCAAACTTACAACAATTGTCCTTTTAAATATGCTGGTGAAAAACTTTTTCATGTTAAAGAGAAAGTCAAAATAAATCAAGAGCTTTCTGCTTTGATAAAAGGTTTAACTGTTCATAGTCTTTTTCAACTTATTTTAGAAAAATATCCTGATTTAAATTTAAATGACAAACAAAAAGAAGATTTGATTCAACACGTTCTTCCTGATCAGAAATATTTTGTTCATGAAGAACAAATTATAATTATAAAAGAAGATTTAAAAAACTTGTTAGAACAATTTTTATTAAAAGAAAACATGCAGAAAAAGGATTTTCCTTGTATAAAACCAATGGCTTTTGAATTAAAATTAAAAGCTTTTTGGAATCAAAAAGAATCCCAACTGAGTTCAAAGGGAGATTATCCTTTTCAAGGAAAAATAGATCGAGTAGATATAAGTAAGAAAAAGGATTTCTATATCGTTAGAGATTATAAAGCTTCAGGAAATAAATTAACTCACATTTCAAATTGGATTGAAAATAATCAATTCCAGCTCCTTTTTTATGCTCAAGCTTTACAAAAAAAATTAGTTGAAACTTCCCTTTTAGAAGAGGTCAAAGAGGTAAAAATTTTAGCTACATTTTATTCTATTTATAATGAAGATTTTAAAGCAAAAGGTTTTATTGAAAAAGGAAGTGTTTTAGAAAACTTTGTAGGAAAGAAAGGAAAACAAAATCAAAAGGCAGACTTTTTTGAAGAGATCATATCTCAAGTCAATGAAAAGACAAAAGAAATTGTTTCTAAAATAAAGCAAGGACAATTTGCTCCTCAGCCTAGAAAAAAAAGCCTTTGTGAAACTTGTTATTATAAAACTTGGTGTCGCTTTGAGGATTCAAATGTCTCATAAAATATTTCAAAGTGAGCTTATTAAAGCGGGAGCGGGAGCGGGAAAGACTTATCAATTGATACAAAAAGTGCTTGAATTATTTAATTCTTCCTTAGATAAAAATGTGGAAAGTCCACGGCTTATTGTTTGTACTTTTACAAAAAAAGCGAGTCAGGAGTTAAAAGATCGTCTTTTTAAAGAAGCTATGAAGCAAGTTGAATTTTCTCCTCTTGAAGAAAAAAAAATAAAATTTCTCCACTATCTATCTTCTCCTTCTTTAAAAATTTCAACCATTGATGGAATTTTACATCAATTCCTAAAAAAATATGGACATTTTATTCAATTAAATCCAGATTTTGAAATATCTGATAGTTCTTTTAATAAAACTCTTTTTGATTCTTTTTCAGAAAATTTTATTTATAAAAAGCATTTTTCTTTATTAAAAAAGATACCTTACCCTCATTTAAAAAATATCCTTTTATCTTGTTACAAATACTGTATTCAATATGGACATCTTTCTTTTTATGATGAAAAAGATTTTCAAGCTTTTCAAAAAGAAAGAGACCATTTGATGGGAAATGACAAAAAAATTGTTTCTGAACTTGCTTATAGAAAATATCTCAAAGAAAATTCTCAGTCCTTATTAAACAAGATTGATTATAAAGAAGCAAAAAAACTTCTTAAAGAGTCAGAAAATTTTTCGGTTGAGAATTTTGTTTTTATATTTAAAGAAATGAAAATTGTAGCCGAAGAATTTTTCTCTGAGTTTATAAAAAAAAAGAAAATATCTTCTTTTTTAGCCATAGAAGACTTACTGTTATTTTCTTATTATTTATTAAATCAAAAACCAGAAGTAGCAGAGTCTTTTAATAAAGAATGGGATTACTGGTTAATTGATGAATATCAAGATACCAGTTTTTTACAAGAGCAAGTTCTTAATAAAATAACACAATTTAAAAATGTTTTTTGTGTGGGTGATTTTAATCAAAGTATTTATTCTTTTAGAGGAGCTGAACCTAAGGTTTTTCTAAAGAGAGAAAAGGCTTTAAAGAATCAAGGATTGCCAGTAAAACATTTGTCATTTAACTATAGATCTTCTTCGTCTTTGATTTCTTTTTACAATGATTTTTTTGATTCTCCTCGTTTTATTAAGAGTGAAGCTCCTCCTGATACAAACTCTGTGTCTGATATCTCTCCTATTTCTTTTTTTACTTATGATTTCAACGAGCAAGACTCTGTTGTCTTATCTTCTTTGTATAACTATATAGAGTTTTTAAAAAATGAAAAAAAAGCGTCTTATGATGAAATTGTTATTTTGTCTTCAAAAAATAAAGACCTTATAAAAATAGAACATTATTTGAGAGAAAAAAATATTCCTTTAATGCTTTATAGTTCTAAAAAATTTTCAAAAAATAGACAGGTTTTAGATAGTTTATTTTTACTTAAATTTTTAATAAATCCTTATGATAATGAAAATTTAAAAGCCTTATTGAGAACACCTTATTTTAGACTCTGTGATCAAGAATTAGCTGATAGCAGTTATGAATATAAAGAGATGAAAAAGGATAGAAATTTCTCAAAACAAGATTTAAAAACTGAGGATAAAAAAAGTAAAGATTCTTTAGAGCCAATTTTACAGGAAGAAATAAAATCAAAAAATCAAAGTTTTTGGTTTTTTATAAAAGATAAATATAAAAAAGAATATTTTGTAGAAGCTTTATCTTCTTATTTAAGACTTTATAAACAAAAAGGTTTATTTGAAAGTTTTAGACAGGCTTTATTTGATTCGGGAATTATAGATCTTTCTTATTTTCAAGATTCTAGTACTTCTTCTTTAGCTAATTTATGGAAATTGCTTTGTCTTTTAAAACAAAATCAAGCTTCGCCTTTAAAATTGTTTTATAAATTGATGGAAGATAAAGAAGAAAACGATGATTTGCAACAAGCTCCTATCTCAGAAGGTTCTCAATTTATTGAACTGATGAGCATACATAAAAGCAAAGGCTTAGAGTTTAAACATGTTATTATTTTAGATTTTTCTATTTCTAAATCTTCTTTTAAAAAAGGAAATCGAGAAGAAGCTGTCGTTGTTTATGATTTGAGTAGAAAAAAGATGAGTTTTTCTGTTCCTATAGGAGGAAGAAATAAAAAAAAGCAGAAAAATTACGGTCATAAACTTTTTTCTGCTTTGAAAAAAAATGAGGAATTAGAAGAACATAAGAGATTGTTTTATGTTGCTATGACTCGAGCTAAAGAGAGTTTGGTTTTATTTATTCCTCATGGGAAAAGTCCTGAGAAAAATAGTTGGTTAAATAGTATGGAGAGTTATTTAAAGAAAATAAAAGGTTTGATTCAAATTACAAAGGATAAAGATAAGATTGTGACTTGGAATTTAAAATCTGGTCAATATGAACAAGAGTCATATTGTTTAAATGTGAGAAACTGTAAGGAATTGAATCAAGAGAATTTAAAAAAGAGGGCTTATTTAAAATCAGAAAAAGTTTCTGATTCGATGTTTGAAAAAAAATTAAAAGAAAAGAATTTTTTGAAAATTTCTAATGAGAAAGCTTCTTTTAAAACAAGGAGTTTGAATCTCTTTCCAGAAAATACTTTATTTAAGTCCTCTCAAGATTTTATTCAGGATATAGAATCTCTTGAAAAAAATCCGGATAAAATTTTTCACTCAAAAAAACAAATAAAAAACACTTTGTCTAAAATTCAATTAGGTAACCAACTTCATTTTTTTTTACAAAAGCTTTGTTATTTTTCTTACTCTGATTTACAAACTTTAATTTCTGTTCAAGAAAGACAAACTCATCAAAGCATCAAGAAGGCTTTGAATTATGTTTTGAATTTAAAAGATCCTGATTTGAGTACTTTTTTAAAACAGGGTTTTTCAGAATGGGATTTTAAATTTAAGAAAAGAGGGCTTATCTTAAAGGGAAGAATTGATTTATGGTTTAAAGATTTTGAGGTTTTACATGTCGTGGATTATAAAAGTTCTCTCTCTCATCAAGCCAGAAAGCAATTGACTTTTTACAGTTGGGTTTTAAATGAGATATATAGTCCTAAAAAGATTTTCATGTATGAGTGTTATCCTTTTGAAGAAAAAACAGTTCAAACTCTTTTTAATTCAAAAGATAAAAAAATCTTTGAAGAATGGATGAATAAAAACTCACAGGCGATCTAAACGTCTCAAGAGTAAATGATCGACTGTGATAAAATAAGCTATGGCTTCTAAAACAGGTATCACTCTAGGACCGATACAGGGATCAAAACGACCTTTTTTTGCAATTGTACCATAAGAAGAAGGAGGTTTAAATGTGGTTTTTATTATAATTTTTTCTCCTGTTGTCAATCCCCCTCTTATACCTCCATAATTGGTTTTAGTTTTATGAAAATGAGAGCCTTTTTGAGAAGCTGAATCTTTTCCTAAACCGACTTCAAAAGAGCAACTCGCTCCTAAGCTCATGATAGCTTGAGCTAAGTCAGATTTAAATTTGTGAAATAAAGGTTGTCCTAAAGCTTTTGGAATATTTTCTATCCAAAGCTCTGTTAAAGCCCCTAAGCTTTCTCCTTCTTTTTTTGCTTTCATTAAGAGATCAAAAACATCTTGTGATTTTTTTTTGTGAGGAAAACGAGCTAAAAAAGAATCCACATTTTGAGATTTTTTTAAAAGATTTTCAGCAATTTGAGTTTCTTCATCCAAAAGTTTTATATCTCCGATTTGTTTAACAAAAGCTAATATTTTTAAGTCAGGACAAAGTTTTTTAATCATCATTTTAGCAAAAGCTCCTGCAATCACTCTTCCAAGAGTTTCCCGGCCTGAAGAGCGACCTCCACCTCTATGGTCATAGTGAGAGAATTTAAATTTCCAAAGATCTTCACTGTGTCCTGGTCGAGGGGATTTTTTTATAAATTCATAGCTTTTAGGATTGGAATTTTTATTAAAAACTAAAACAGCAATAGGAGTTCCTAAGGTTTTTCCTTTAAAAACGCCACTGATTATTTGTATTTGATCTAATTCATTTCTAGAAGAATCCCAAGCCTTTGCTCCAGGCCTGCGACGATCTAATTCAGATTGTAACACTTTTTTAGAAACAGTTAAGCCCGCAGGGCAACCTTCTAGAACAACTCCCATAGCTATTCCATGGGATTCACCAAAACTGTGAAGTTTAAAAATCTTCCCCAAACTGTTAGCTGACATTTTGGCTAATCTAACAAGTTCCTAAAGGAATGACAAGAAGTGGGAGAGCTTTAAATTGTATTTCTTTTAAAAGAATTTATCTTTTATTTTTTTATTTACATTTTCAGGAAAATTGGATGTCCACTTATAAGAGCATAATCTAAAGTTTTCATTCCAAAATTCATCTTCTATTTCTTTTAATTTAGGAGGAGCTTTGTTCAAGATCTCAGTGACTGTAAAATGTCTTTTCTCAGCGGGGTCGTTCTTCCATAGAAATCAGTCGCTTCTTTTATCTTTAATAAAGGCTAAGTTAGGTTTCATTTTTATCAATTTTAGTGCTATTTTCTGAAAATCCTAATTTACAAGGCATGAAATAAAATGTTTTTGCCGGTATTATCTACTTTAATAAATAAACCCAGATGAAATTTTACCATCTCTTTAGAATCTTTAAAAAAAGATTTTCGTTAACATAATATAGTAAAGCTATCTTTCCACTTTTAAATAGTCTGGATTCTTTTTAAGAACAAAATGTAGAAGATTCTCCTCCTTTTTGTATAACTAAAATCAGATTCTCTTTTGAAAGTTCTAACTTTTCTTTTTGAAATAATCTTTAAACGCTACAGTTTATAGTTTCTAATTGAGGGTTTTTTGATCTCAGGGTGTTGTTCTAAATGTTATAAACTTCAGTTTCTGTTCATCAAAAAAAGACTTATGCAAACTGTTAAACAAATCAGGACAGGATGCAATAGGAAAGCCTTGAGTCAAAGCTTTAGCGACCTCGATTTGTAGATTTTCAGCTTTAAAGACTGAAGAGCAGTCTTTATGAGTTAAAGAGAATTGAATAAAAAAACTAAAAGAAACGAATATGAGATGAGTCTTTTTTTTAAATAAAACTTTATCTATAAACATAGAATTAGATTTTATATAAAAAAATCAAAGGATTTTTTTATAATGTTTTTTAAAAAGTTCTCTTTGCCTTTCGGCTTGTTTTTTAAAACAAAACCAAGCGTTTTGATATTTTGCTTTAATTTTTAAAGCATATTCTAAACCAGGGGAATCTTCTGTATAGTTGATATCCATGATTTGAGAAGGTTTCCAATGTTTAGAAGGCCATACACAAGACTCTTGCATGCGTTTACGACCAACAGCCCATATTAATACTTTTGGAGTAAGTGTTTTATAAGTTTTATATAGATTTAAATTCTGAGCTGTTCGAGCGGAATAAAAATGAGCTTGAGGTAGAATTTTTTTTAAAACCGGACGGATTCCTCCTCCCCCCCAAACAACTGTAGAAGGGGAATTGTACTTTTTTAAAACTTTTAACCCATGCCAGTCTGTATTAAAAGCTTTCCATTTTTTACTTTTAAAAATAAGAGTATTACTGCTTTGAAATTGTTTTGAAAGAGAATCTGTTTGATCCGCATGTAAAAAAACTTTTTTTTTAAGAGGGGAAGATACAGCAAAAAAAACAAAGCCTAAATCTTTTAAAATAGTTAAATTATCTTGATTTATTTCTTCTTCTTCAAATGTTAAGGCTGTGATAGGTAAAGAGTAATTTTTAAGAAAAAAAGCCCTTTGTTCTGAAGGACTTGCTAAAGTTTTTGAAGGGTTTGCTAAAAGCCCTGCAAAATTTCTAGATTTTTTTAAAAAAGGAAGAGCTTCTGATAGATAAGGTTGATCTAAGACGTCCTGGTTTTTATATTTTGAAAAACTTAGATGATGTTCTTTAATAAAATGTAAAAACATATTTGGACCAAAAATTTGACGAAACCATAACCATTTCCCATCGAAAGAACGAGGAAGGAAACTTCTATTTTTAGGATCTTCCTTCCACCAATGATAAGCCAATTGAAGTTCTTTGAGATTGTAAATTTCTACAGCCAGTTTGAGATGTTTATCTTTATACTTAGAGAGTTGATTTAAAAGAAATTTTAAACTTTTCAAATTTCTTTTATGAAGGGAAATAATTTGAGTGTTTTTAGGAGGAGAACCTAAGCTTAAATCCCAAGACCAATATTTTTTATTTTTAAGGGCTTGGAATTTTTTTGATTGCTGAGAAGAAAATAAAATTTTATCTGAGGGAAGATATTTTTGTATCTTCCGGACAAAATTTAAAGAGCAATCTTGGTCATGAACTTCAAAAAAACGAATTCCCCATTTGAATCTTGCCTTAAAAAAAGAGTTCCATTTTTTTTCATTAGAAGGAAGGAGCTTTGGGTAAAGGCGATAACTAAAGACCTCTTTTTTAAGTTGTGTCAATCCTAAGAATATAAGGTCTGAGAAATTTAATTTTTTAAAATATTCTCTTCTATAAAGATGGCTATCAGCTTGTTGGAGATAGTAAGAGGATCTTTTTCTGTAGAGTTTTTTCCATTCTTTTAAAGAAGAGGTTTTGCTTAAAGGAGGTTTTTTTAAAAAAAAACGTCCTTGTCGATCGCTTTCTCTAAAAAGGTAAATGATGTTCCAATCAGGTTTTTTTTTTAAAACACAGCCAGCCCCTACACAGAGAAAGTAAATTTCATTGTCTTTAAGAGAATGGGTTATTTTTTTAAAAATTTTTTGTTCCCATTTTCTAAAAAAAACTTCTCCTTTTGTGAAGAGTTCAAACAAACTTTTCTGGCTTGCCTTTTCTATTTCTTCATCTAAATCAATAAAATGAGCTGGAATTTGTTTTTTTTTGTAATAATTTTTTATTTGTTTTAAAAAATAAGTTTTTCCAACTCCTCGATGTCCTATTAAGATGTTTAGCATGATTTAAACAATCAGATCTTAAAATCAATTTGAGAAAAATGAGACCTTAAATTTTATTTTTAATTAAAGCATCTAAACTGTATTTCCCTCCTCCTGCAAAGGTGAAATAAAAAAAAAGAAGAGCATAAGTAAATGCTAATTCTTTAGTTGAGAAAGGGTCTTTGAGATGAATAACAAAAGCAGCAACTAACATAGTAAATAACAAGCTAAAACTTGCCCATCGAGTGAGTAAGCCCATAGCTAGTAAAAGGGAGCCAAAAACTTCAGAAACGACGACTAAGCCTAAACTGAGATTTGAACCTAAAAAGCCAAAGGGATCTGGGAAATTTTCTGCTATTTTAGAAAAATTTGTCATTTTACCAATACCATGAGCAAATAACATAGTAAGCCCTGTAGTCACTCGAACAAACAAGAAGCTATAATCTTTGATTGCCTCATTGATATTTTGTTTTGAACTTTCTAGAAAGAGAAATTTTAGTAATAATCTCATTTTAACCTCCCTTTTTGTTTTATTTGTAAAAATTAAAACTTTTTTTGAAGAAGAAATCAATAAAAAAATCTTTTATAAAGAAAATAATAATTTATGAATTTTTTATGAATTTTTTTCTTGATTTTCTTTTTTTTCTGCAACTTCATGAGAAAATTAATTAGTCTAAAGAAATTATGTTTTTAAAAGAAAAAGTTTTTCTAAAAAAAAAGAGTTATGTTATAGTCCTAAGTCTTTTTCTTCAGTTATCTTTAGCCAGTGAAAATTGTTTTTTAGTCTTTGAAGATAAAAAAACACCTATAACAAATTTAAAAGAATTTGCTGAGGCTATGGGAGAAATTCCTTTAAAATTGACTCTCGATCAAATTAATTTGTTATACCTTTATCTAGACCTTTATTTTCCTGAACATTTTTATACAAAAGAAATGGTATCTGAAGTATTAGAAAACTTCCTTGAACTTTCTAATAAATATCTTCGGTTAGAAAGTAAAAGGATTTTTTTTCGATCTCAAAAGGTGTCATCTCCTCTCTTAAAAGAAGATTACATTCTGAGACTTTTAAGTCCCTTAGAATCTTCTTTTAGATCATGTTTGAAGAGAGTTTGCCCTCAAATACATATCTTTTTCCCTGAAGGCTTAGAGTTAAATCCTAATTATTATTTTTTTACAATAACTCATCCTAATGATTTGACCTCTTCAGGTCTCATGACAGTTGTCTTAGGAACTTCTGTAAAAGGGAATAAGAGTATAAAAACAGCATTTTTAAAAGAAATAGAAGGGATACCTGACAATGAGTTGATTATTATTTTATCCGCCTTGAGAGAGAGTTTAAAAGAGAAAGACTATACTTTAGCTATTCCTTTAGAAATAGGAGAAATTTTATTTTACAAAAGGGGCTTATATTATCTCAATAAAAAAAATTTACCTGAAATTAAAGAAAGAGTGTTGTTAAAATATTTTTACCCTCGTTCTCTTCCTTATCCTGTTATAAAAGATTCTTCTAGTGTTTATAATCTTTTAGATTCCTTAGAATTCACGTTAGATTCTCCTCAAGGTACTGAGATCTCAGCTGTAAAAAAAGATAAAATTTATTCCTTAAGAGATTTTGATATAGCTCAACTCATAGAAAATGCTTTAAAATTTTTAGAAGAAGAAGCTTTAATGGAATTTATAGACAGTGTAGTTTCTTTTAGGGATTTGAGATCAAAGCTTTTTTCATCAAAAGAAGTAGAAAAGTATTTAAAAAAAATGCTTTTATCAAAGAGAGTAAAAAAATCAGTGAGATTAAAGTACAAGATATTTTATCTATTAATAACAGAGTTTAAAATAACTTTCACTGATTTTGTTTCTATTTTTGAATCTTTTAAAGAATCAGAAAGGTTTGATATAGTAAAAGAGATAAGTACATGGAAAGGGAAAGGAAATAATGAGGGGGAGTTTTACAAAATCTTAGGGATTGCCTTTAAGTTGGGTTTAAATAGAGCAGAGGATTTGAAAGGATTATTTAAGCAAGAAAGTCAGAAACTTTCTGCAGAGGATTTCCTTTCAATTGTAAAAAGAGACGATATCGGTCTTTTTCATTTTTTTCCTAGAGATATTTCTAATTTAACAACTTTTAAAGATGAAAAAGAAAGGACAGTTTTTCATCACGTCAGTAAAAATGGAAATTTAGATATGCTTGATAGATTAATAGCTTTTCATAAATTGAATTTTGAAGATAGAGAACCAATAAATACGAAAGATATTTTTGAAAAATTCCCCTTACATTATGCGAGTGAATATGGTTATTTAGAGATAGTAAGAAGATTATTAACAGATAAAGTTTTTCTTTTAGCAAGTTATCTGGATAAAGAGGGAATGACTCCTAGAGATTATGCCATTAGTAAGGGACATATAAAAGTAGCAAATGAATTAAAAAAGAGCATAAAGTAACAAATAAAAACTTTTTTAAAGAAAATCTAAGAAGAATCTGTAGAAAATACACTTTTTTAGAAAAATGACTTGTTTTAAGAATTATTAATATGATAAGATAGGTATGTGTTTATTATACATTATACTATAAAAAAGAGTTTTTCCTTTATTTTTTTAGTTCTTTTTATCATACCCGCTTATGGAAGTAGCTGTCTTGATGTATTTAGCCTTGAAAAAATGCATCCCTCGGCAGCTTTAATTTATGAATTTGAAAAGGGTAGTTTAAAGAATGTGGAACATTTGTTAGAAACGTATCCTAGGTTAAAAAATATTCGATTTGATAGAAAACCCCTCTTAAAGTTTCTTATAGATCAAGGATACTGGAAAATAGCAAAAAGGCTAAATGAAATTTATCCTGGTTTGTTCAGGCAAATGGAAGTTGCAGATCAAAAAAGATTTCTAGAAAATATGGATAGAATTCGTAAAAAAGATGAAAAAGAGTTAGTGACAATAAAATTAATTTTAAATTTGCTGGTGGGAGCTGCTCTTTAAAAATGAAAGGGAATGACTCCTAGAGATTATGCCATTAGTAAGAGACATATAAAAGTAACAAATGAATTAAAAAAGAGGATACAGTAATAAATAAAAGCTCTTTTAAAGAAAATCTAAGAAGAATCTGTAAAAAATACATTTTTTACAGAAATAATTTGTTTTAAAAATTGTTGACTTGATACAATCACTGTATGTCTATTATACATTATACTATAAAAAAGAGTTTTTTTTTAGCTCTTTTTATTAAAATACCCCCCCGCTTATGGAAGTAGCTGTCTTGATGTATTTAGCCTTGAAAAAATACATCCCTCGGCAGCTTTACTTTATGAATGTAAAAAGGGTAACTTAAAGAATGTGGAATATTTGTTAGAAAAATATCCTAGGTTAAAAAATATTCGATTTGATAGAAAACCGCTCTTAAAGTTTCTTATGGATCAAGGATACTGGAAAGTAGCAAAAAGGCTAAATGAAATTTATCCTGATTTGTTAAAGCAAATGGAAGTTGCAGATCAAAAAAGATTTCTAGAAAATGAATTCGTAAAAAACAAGATAAAAAAGAGTTAGTAATTTTAAATTTGCTGGTGGGTTGCTCTTTAAAAAATGAAGAAAAATTAGTTCTATTTTTTTAAAAATGTAAGGCTTTTATAAAAGAAGACTTTCTCTTTGAAAGCCTTCTTTGTATAATATTACTCTTTTGTTGCAGATTCTGATTCGCTGTTTTCTTGAGATGTATTTTCTTCGTTACTTTCCGTTTCAATTTCTGTCTTTTTTTCTTCTTCTTCAGGGGATGTCTCATTTTCCATGTTTTTCTCTTCGACCTCACAAGCTGTGTCTACGACTTTAACTTCTTCAGAAGTCACTTCATAGTCATTGGCTTCATAATCTTTACTTTCTTCTTTTAAAGTAATTGTAAGAGGAAAATCCCCCAATAAACCAAATAAAGAGTCGTCATATCTTACGCAAGCTCCTTCTTCTACTTTTTGACCATTAATTGTAACACCGGCTACATTGACTTTGACAGTGTAAGAACTACATCCGATTATAGTTAAAGCACTCAGTGCAGTTGTTAATAATTTTATCATTTTTACTCCTTTGTTGTTTTTTTCACTAAGTTTTGAGCTAATTAATACAGTTTCAACAAGAAATCAAGTTTAATTTTTATTTTTTGTCCAGATGATTTTTTATTTAAACATTAAAAACGTAAATTTTTGATATTTATTGTAAAAGAATCATTCAAAAGTCTATGATTTTTTTTATTAAAGAGGAAGGATTTAAGGCTTGGATATCTGCTTGAGAAAACCATTGGAATTGATTTTTATTTCTGAGAGATTTTTTGTTTTTTACATGTATGAAAATTTTATAGTTCATAATATTATGAATAAGCTTACAGTCTTTTAGGGGATTTTTAAGTTTTTTTGTTTTTCCAGGAAAAATCCATTGACCTTTTAAAAAGGGCATTTTTGTATTTTTAGTAAAAGCCCATTTGTTTTTATAATGGTATTTTTCAGCATGGTAAAGCCAAAATTCGGTTTCTTTTTTTTCTTTTCTTAAGGGAAGTTTATCTTGAATTCCTTTTTTAAAACCCTGACAGTTTTTTCTTAAAGGACAAAGCAGACAAAGAGCTTTAGGGCTAATACAAACAAGAGCTCCTATTTCCATAAGAGCTTGATTCATTTGGGAGGCTTTTTGATTTTGAACCCAAAGAGAGCTTAATCTTTGAAGTTGCTCTCTTTCTTTGCTCTTCCAGGAGGCAAGAGCTAATCCATGAAAGCGAGATAAGAAACGAATCACATTTCCGTCTAAAACTCCTACCGATTCTTCAAAAGCTAAAGAGCTAACAGCTCTTGAAGTATAAGGACCAAAGCCAGGAAGTTTTAAAAGTTCTTTATAAGTTTGAGGAAAGTTTTTTTGTTTATGAATTCTTTTAGCAGCTTGAATCAAATTCTCAGCTCTTTTGTAATAACCTAATCCGGACCATAGTAAAAAAACTTGTTTTTTATCCGCTTTTGCTAAGTGAGTTAAGGTCGGGAATTTTTTTAGAAATTTTTCATAATAGGGAATGACCGCCTTAGAGGTTGTTTGTTGAAGCATAACTTCAGATATCCAAATAGAATAGGGGTCTTTCTTTTTTCTCCAAGGTAAATCTCTTTTGTGTTTATGAAACCAATTTAAAAGCTCTTTTTGTAAAATTCTAGAAATAGACATTTAAAAAGCTTTTATCAAGAAAAAAGTATTTTTTAAACAGTATTTCAGATTTTTTAATCCTTTTTTTAGGAATCTCATTGCTCTTTTTATCTAGATTCGCTAAATCTTAATTAAGATGTCAAATAAAGTAGCAACTACAGTTTATCTCACTGAAAAACAACAATCTCAACTTAAAGAGTTAAATCATCGTCTTAAAATTCCTATGTCTGAGTTGATTCGTCAGGGAATTGATTTAATTTTAAAAAAGTATGATGAAAGTTTATCAGGTCAAATTTCTTTTTTTGAAGAAAGGGACTTAAAATAAATTATAAAAAATAGGTTTTAAAAGAAGATAAAAGATCTTAAATCCTTATGTCTATAGAAAATATTCGTAATTTCTCTATCATTGCCCATATTGATCATGGAAAATCTAGCTTGGCAGATTGTTTCTTAGAATTAACTAAAGCTTTAGATGAACGTACAAAAAAAGATCGCTTCTTAGACAGCATGGACTTAGAAAGAGAACGTGGTATTACTATTAAAGCTCAAACCGTAAGGCTGTTTTTTCAAAAAGGAGTAAAAACCTATCAGTTAAATTTAATAGATACGCCAGGTCATGTCGATTTCTCTTACGAAGTGTCTCGTTCTCTCTCTGCTTGTGAAGGAGCTTTACTTGTCGTTGATGCCTGTCAAGGAATTGAAGCTCAAACCATGGCAAATACTATTTTAGCTTTGGAAAATAACTTAGAAATTATACCTGTTATCAATAAGATAGATTTACCTTCTCAAAGAGTTGAGGAGGTAAAACAGCAACTGATTGAATTGGTAGGCGTTAAAGAACATGATATTTTACTTGCAAGTGCTAAGGAAAAAATAGGTATTCAAGAAATTTTATCAGCCATTGTAGATAGAGTTCCTCCTCCTTGTTCTGAAAAACTTCCTAAAGAATTTGAAAGTCACTCTCAAGCTCTTCGAGCTTTAATTTTTGATTCTTGGTTCGATACTTATCAAGGAGTTATTGCTTTATGTCGCATCAAACAAGGGAGTATTAAAAAAGGAGATAAGATTTTTTTAAAAGGAACAAAAAGAGAATGTGAGGTTTTAAAACTAGGAGTTTTTACTCCTTTTGTTTCTGAATTAGAAGAGTTAAAATCGGGTGAAGTTGGTTTTGTAATTACAGGGATTAAAGAAATTTCTGATATGAGAGTAGGAGATACTATCACGCATAAACAAACTCATTTCATCCCTGCCTTAGAAGGATTTAAGAAATCAAGACCTATGGTTTATGCAGGAATTTTTCCTATTTCTTCAGATGATTTTGAACAGTTGAAAAAATCTTTGGAAAAGCTTTGTTTAAATGATTCAAGTTTAACTTTTGAAATGGAATCTTCTAAAGTTTTAGGATTTGGTTTTCGTTGTGGTTTTTTAGGTTTACTTCATAAAGAGATTGTTCAAGAAAGATTAGAGAGAGAATTTGAATTGCAATTAATCACAACAGCTCCAAGTGTTATTTACAAAACCTATTTAAAAAATCAAGAGATTTTAGATGTGGAAAATCCTTCTTTGCTTCCTGATCCCACTCAAATCAATTACTTAGAAGAACCTTTTGTTCTTGTACAAATTCATAGTCCTTCTGAGTACATAGGCCCTTTACTAAAATTATGTGAAGAAAAACGAGGCGTTCAGCAAGGGATTGAATACATTGCAAGTGATAGAAGTATATTAAGATATAAAATTCCTTTAAATGAAATGATTGTAGATTTTCATGACCGTTTAAAATCTTTGTCTAGAGGTTATGCTTCTATGGATTATGAGTTGGGAGGCTATGAAAAGTCTGATTTGGTAAAAATGGATGTTTTATTAAATGCTGAAATTGTAGATGCTCTTTCTGTTATTGTTCATAGAAGTCAGGTTCAACAAAGAGGGCGGTATTTAGCAAAAAGATTAAAAGAACTGATTCCTCGGCAACAGTTTCAAATTGCCATTCAAGTTGCCGTGGGAGCTAAAATCATTGCCCGGGAGAATTTAGGAGCTTATCGTAAAGATGTGACAGCTAAACTTTATGGAGGAGATGTGACTCGAAAGAAAAAACTTTTAGAAAAACAAAAATCTGGGAAAAAAAGAATGAAAGCTATAGGAAAAATTGAAGTTCCTCAAAAAGCTTTTATGGCTCTTTTAAAAACTGAGAAATAAAAAAAGAAATAAATTTATTTTAATGAGATTATTTATTATAAAAAAGATCAATTTCCTATTAAATGTCTTTAGGACATCTTAAATTGAGTTTATAACCGTGAAGGACAATTCTATGAGAATACTTTTAGCCGGGGGAACAGGGCAGATAGGTCAGATTTTAGAAAAGGAGTACGTGAATCGGGGTTACAAAGTTTTTATTTTAACTCGAACTCCTGTCAAAGAGAATCATATTTTATGGGATGGAAAAAGTGTTGGAAAATGGAGTGAAAAACTAGAAGGTTTAGACCTTATCATTAATTTAGCAGGTCAATCTGTTAAGTGTTCTTATACAAAAAAAAACTTAAAAACTTTATACGATTCGAGAATAGATTCCACAAAGGTCCTAGCCTTAGCTCTGCAAAAGACAAAACAATCCCCTAAGCTTTGGATTCAAATGAGTGCAGCCACGATTTACTCTCACCTTTTTGAAGGTTTTAACGATGAGTTTGAAGGAAATATGGGTTTTTTAGAGCTTCCTAAAAATTGGGGATTTATCTCTAAGCTTGCTAGAGATTGGGAGGAGGCTGTAAATTTTGTTTCCACAAATAAAACTAGAAAAGTCATTGTGAGAATGTCCTTTCTTATGTCTCCTCAAAAAGGAGGTTTTTTTTCTATTTGTTCAAAGTTATCACATTTAGGTTTAGGAGGAAGCCTTGCGGGAGGAAAGCAATTTATTTCTTGGATTCATGATAAAGATTTTATTTCCGCTATAGATTATATTATAAAAAATGAAGATCTCAAAGGTCCTGTCAATTTTTCTACTCCTCATCCTATTTCACAAAAAGACTTTATGAAAATTTTACGAAAAGAATGGAAAATTCCTTTCAGCTTACCTGTTACAAGGACCATGGCAAAAATAGGAGCTTTTGTTTTAAAACTAGATACACAGCTTATTTTAAGAAGCTCTAAAGTTATTCCAAGAAAACTTTTAAATCATGGTTTTAGCTTTCAATATCCTCATTGGAAAGAAGCTGTTCAAGATCTTGTTACACGTTACAAACAAAAAATCTAAATCCTTTAGATTAAGGAGTCCTAAAAAAGGAAAATTCCAAAGAACTTGACTTTATTCTTTAAGGAATTTAACTATTAATTCTTGATAGAGATCTTAGTTGAAGAAAATTCTTGCTAATATGTTAAAAAAGAAAAAAAACTTATTTGTTGAACTTTTAAAAGCTTCGACGTCTACGGTCGGTATTGTTTCCTTAATTTTAATGATTCGATGGTTATTTATAGAACCTTTTGTTATTCCTTCAGGAAGCATGATTCCAAGCTTATTGGTCAGAGATCATATTGTGGTTAGTAAAATGGCTTATGGCATTCGTTATCCTTTTTCAAAGAAATATTTATGGAGAAAAGCGATTCCAAAAAGAGGAGATGTTGTTGTTTTTAAATCAACAGAAGATAGAAAGATTATGATAAAGAGAGTCCTTGGTCTTCCTGGAGATCAGATTTTTTTAGATGAAAAGGGAACAGTTTGGGTCAATGATGAAAAAATACCTAGAGAGTTTTTGTCTCAACCTAAAGAAAATAAAGAGTTTTATCTTGTCAGTGAGCAAAGTTTAGGGGGAAGTTATAATCAGTATGACTTTTTTATAGAAGAAAGCACCTCTCGACGTTACCGCGTGATACAAGATAAGATGTCTTTTGTGACTTTGTCCGATCAAGTTTATTTTGTTCCCGAAGATTCGGTTTTTGTTTTAGGTGATAATAGGGATTCTTCAAGTGACAGCAGAATTTGGGGGTATTTACCTTTAGACAATATTTTAGGGCGGGCCTTTGGTATTTGGTTAAGTTGTGAAGAGTCTTTTCTTTCTTTTAGAGTTCTTTGTAATCCTCTGACGATCAGAGGTAAAAGAATATTTCGTTCCATAAAATAAAGAGAATTTTTAAATAAATCTCAAATTTTTAACTTTAAAGCTTAAGTTTTTGACATAGAAGTGCTAAAATCTTGCTTTAATGAAAGATTATAAAAAAAATTATCTCAAATGGGAGACTTCTTTAAAATATGTCAAAGGAGTTGGTCCTAGATTAGGGGAGATTTTTGAAAAGATTCATGTTCGAACAGTCTATGATTTTGTTCACCGTTTTGCTAGAACCTATCAAGATAACCGTCGATTTTCTTCCTTTGCAGAACTTGTTCCTGAACAGCCCTGTATAGTTCAAGCCGATGTTATAAAAAAAAAAATCATTCCTTTAAGAGCGAGGAATAAAAAAATTTATGAAATTCTAATCAGTGATGGAAATCAAAGTATTCCCTGTCGTTTTTTTACAATGCCTTATAAAAATTGGTTTAATTCTTTAAGAGTAGGTGAAAAAGTAGAGGTGAGAGGAAAGGTCACTGTTTTTCGGAATCATTTAACTTTTAATCATCCTCAAATTTTTCCTGCAACTTCTGAAGTTATAAAGGAGGAAGATTTAATTCTTCCTATCTATCCTGAAGTTGATAAAGTGACACAGTATAAAATTCGAAGTATTATGAAAGAGATTTTCAAATCTCTTAAGGATGAAGAAGAGGATTTGGAATTTTTACCAAGTTGGTTGATTAAACAATATGGTCTTATTTCAAAGTTTAAAGCTTTAAAAGGTCTCCATTTTCCTAATAATCAGAGAGTAGATGAGTATTTGAATTTTCAAACTGAATTTCAAAAAAGGTTGATTTTTGATGAATTTTTTGAACTTCAAATGTATCTTGCTTTAAAAAAACAGGGTTGGAAAACAGGGGAAGGAGTTTCTATTTCCTTTGAAGAAAGTTTTTTTGAAGAGATACAAAAAAAAATCCCTTTTTTACTAACGACAGCTCAAAAGAAAGTTTTAAAGGATATTTTTAAGGATATTCAATCAACTCATCCGATGCATCGTTTATTACAAGGGGATGTCGGTTGTGGTAAAACAGTTGTGGCTCTTATTTCTGCTTTAATTTGTGCAAAAGCAGGTTATCAAACAGCTTTTATGGTTCCTACGGAAATTTTAGCAGAACAGCACTATAAAAACGCTCTTTCTTTTTTAGAGCCTTTTGGAGTTAAAGTGGAAAAACTAACAGGAAAGATGAAGCCTTCAAAAAAAAGAATTCTTAGAGGAGTTTTACAATCTGGTTTTTGTCAGGTTTGTATCGGAACTCATGCTTTAATTCAAGAAGATATTCAGTTTTATAAACTTGCTCTTGTTATCATTGATGAACAACACCGCTTTGGAGTTCATCAAAGAGCTTTATTAAAATCAAAGGCTTTTGATCCTCATTTTTTAGTCATGACGGCAACGCCCATTCCTCGAACCCTTTCTATGGCTGTTTATGGGGATTTAGATGTTTCTGTTATTGATGAAATGCCCTCTGGTCGAAGTTCTGTTGAAACTCACCGAGTTTTTCCTAAAAATAGAAAAAAAGTTTTTGATTTTGTTAAAAAGGAAATTGAAAAAGGTCGTCAAGCTTATGTGATTTATCCTCTTGTCGAAGAAAGTGAAAAGTTAGATTTAAAAAATGCAAGGGATCAATATGAAAAACTCAAGAGCTATTATAAAACTTTAAACTGGGGAATTTTGACAGGTCGCATGAGTCCTGAAGAAAAACAACTCGTCATGGAAAAGTTTTTAGAAAAAGAGATTCAAGTTTTAGTTTCAACAACTGTGGTGGAAGTTGGAGTCGATGTTTCTAATGCAAGTGTCATGGTTATAGAGCATGCCGAACGTTTTGGTTTATCTCAAATGCATCAGCTGAGAGGACGAGTGGGGCGAGGGTCTTATAAAAGTTACTGTTTTTTGATCTTAGGGGAACGGTTTTCAAAGGAATCGTCTCAAAGAGCTTATATTATGCAAAAGACTTTGGATGGTTTTAAAATTGCTGAAAAGGACTTAGAAATAAGAGGTCCAGGAGAATTTTTAGGAAGTCGTCAGTCAGGTCTTCCTAATTTTAAGATAGCAAATATGATAAGGGATAGAGAGATTTTGTTTTTAGCAAAACAATCAGCTTTTGATTTGATTTCTCAAGATCCTCGTTTAGAAAAAGAAGAACATCAAAAAATAAAAATGAAATTTAAAGAGCTTTCTAAAAAGATTAAACCGGGATAAAATTAAATTTTTTGTTTATGATGTAAGATAAGTTATTTGTAATAATAAAATTGATGGATTTAAAATGTCAAAGAAGAAAAAAAAGATAAAAAACAGAGTTGAAAAAGTTTCTTCTACAAGCCCTGTATTATCTCCTGAGGTTTTACCTTCTATTTCAGAAGGGGGAAATTTTTTACAAAATTATATGGCTCATATTTCTAAAATTCCGGTTTTATCTAAGGAAGAAGAATACAAATTAACGGTGGACTATTATGAAACAAGAGATCCTGAGATTGCTAAAAAAATAATTCAATCTAATTTAAGATTTGTTGTTAAAGTGGTCTCTGAGTACAGTAAATTTAGTTCTAAAGTGATGGATTTAATTCAAGAAGGAAACATAGGTTTGATTAAAGCAGTTAAAGAATTTAATCCTTATAAAGGAGCTCGTTTAATCACTTATGCCGTTTGGTGGATTAGAGGTTATATTCAAGAGTATTTAATTCGACAGCACTCCATTGTTCGTTTAGGAACCAATAAAAAACAACAAAGACTTTTTTATCTTTTACAAAAAGAAAAACAACTTTTAGAAGATTATTCAAAACAAAAGCTTTTAATTGGTTTAGCAAAGCAAACGGGTCATAAGTTAGATACGATAGAGCAAATGAAAGAAATTGTTTTAAAAAAAGATTTAAGTTTAGATCAACCTCTTAAAAAAGAAGGAGCTGGCACAAGCTTTTTAGATCTTCAATCTGTTGATATGTCTTTAGATGAAAAAATCTCTTCAAAGCAACAGTCTCAACTTTTAAAAAAACACATTAAGAAAATGGAGAAAGAATTCAATGAGAAAGAAAAAAGCATTCTGAAAAATCGCTTTTTAAAATCTCCCCCTCATACTTTACAGCAGATTGCAGATGAATTTGGAATCAGCCGGGAGGCGGTTCGTCAAAGTGAAGAACGTCTTATGAAAAAACTTCGTAAAAAGCTAGTTCCTATTCTCAAAAAACCTTATTGACTCAAGTTTCAATCTTTTTTAATCGGCTTAAAAAAAAAAGGAAAGCTAGAGACAGTATTAATATTTTTTTATCAATTCCGTTTTTTCTGTATTTTTAGGACCCACATCGATGGCATTACTGATAATTGAAGGAATAAGATTCCCATATTGATCTCTTTTATTACTATATTTTAAAGCGATATAACGAGAATTAGTTTCTGGCTTTCCTATACAATCAAAATCAATTAATAAATCTTTATGTTTTTTATTTGTTTTTGTTAATTCTTCTCTATGTCCTATGGATAAAGTCACTAAATATTTATTTTCTGCATTTATTTGAAGTTCTTTTTTGAATTCCTCCATCTTATCATTATATACCCCCGTAAAAGCAGTTCCATAACCTAACTGTTCTGCTTGTAACATCATAACTGTAGCTGGAATCATAGCGTCTCGAGTCGACCTTTTAATTAAAGAAGTATAAATTCTATTTTTATCAAAAACATCAGGTTTTAAATCTAAGAAAAACATAATATTAACAGGAGCTGTTATTATGGAGTTGATTCTCTGTTCCATTTTTTCTCCTGTCTCTGAGCAATGATAACAAATAGCATATTTAGACCAGAGTTTCTTTTTCAGTTTTTTTCCTCTTCTGGAATTTGTTAAAACAACAATTTTGTAAGGAAAAAGTCTATTTTTAGAAGGAGATAAGAGTCCAGCTCTTAGAATTTGATCTAAATCCTCTTTTTTTACATCTTTTGTTTTAAAGGTACGAACTGTATATCGGCTTTCCATAAGTTCTACGACGGATTTGTTTTGTGTTGGCATTCCTTGAAAACTTGATTCTTCAGTTTTCTTAAGACTAGTTTTTTCAGAGTCTTTAGATGAAATTTCTTTATTAGGAAGACTTGTAGAAAGTTTTTGAGGAGAAGCTGATTCAACTAAATTATAAGAAAGAAGTAGAAAAACTAAATATTTCATAAGGTTTGTTATTTTAATATATTAAAGGAATTTTTGTCAAATAAATGCTTTTGAGTTGGCTCAATCTTTAAATAGAAAATGTTTAATCTTATGCAAGACAGAGTAAAAGATATTCCATTTTTTTAAGAAGAGGTAAAAACTCCTCTCAGAAGTTTATATTTTAATTGAAGGATACCACGGATAAGGTAAAGCAGAGGGCAAATCAATAACAAAGTACAAATTTAGACATTCAAATTCTTTCGATGAAAGGTATTTTCACAGGACAATTTATATAATTTAGTCCCTCACTTCGAGAAATAGTGTTTTTTAAAACAGAGCTATTTACAAACTTTTAAGTTCTTTGATATTATAAGAAAAGATGGAAAAAAAACTTTATCTTGTTAAAGATAAAAAAGAACGGATTTTTGGTCCTTACACAGAAGAAGAAATTTGTTTTTATCTTGAAGAAAGGGAATTGAAAGGAAATGAGTTCTTTTCAAATTATCCGACAGGAACATGGAAAGCTCTTTCAACGCATCCTGTTTTTTATAAAAAAATTATTTCTCAATTAAATCGTTTTGGAAAAAAAAGAGATTCCCATGAAAATCTAGAAAGTAGTTTTTCTAATAGTTCTGAGGATTCTAAGCCTTTAGAGCCGACTCGAATTTTAAAGGTTAAAACAGATAAAAAAGCTTTTCAAAAAAAAAGAGTTAAACTGACTAAAGAATTTAGAGATGAGATTTTATCAGAGCAATTTAATGAAGTTATTGAAATGCAAAAAAAAAACCAAAACAATTCGTTTTTGGTTAACTTCTTTAAGGTTTTGATTGTTGTGTTACTTTTAGGTGTTTTAGTTTTTGCTTTGCCAAGTAAAAAAAATCAAGGATTTACTGAAGTTCAGCTATTAGCTCCTTCTCAAAAAAACCATGTTTTAAGTGAAGCTCTTTTTAAAGAAAAATTTAAAGACGCCTTACTTTTATTTAACAACAGTTTTGTAGGAGATTATCTCAAGGCTCAAAAACATTATGTAGAAATTTTATCAGCTCGCCCCTCAGAGCCTTTGGTTTCTATGTTTTTGTGTTTAACACATTTAGAACTTTGGCCTTTTTCTCGTCAGTCGACTAAAGATAGACAAGCTTTAAAAGAAGTTTTAAATTTAGTTCAAAAAGAAAATTTAAATAAAAATTATATTAAACTTTGTCTTGTTGTTAACTCTTATATAGAAAGACGTTTTGAAGAAGTTATTAGCCTAAGCAATCGGAGTTTAAATAATCAAGATCAAGAATTTAGTCCTGTTTTTTTTTTCTATCTAAAGGCAAGAGCTTTAAAAGCATTAGGTTTAAAAAAACAATCTCTTAGTTTTTTAAATAGTATTTTTGCTTTAGAAAAAAAATGGATCGCACCTTTTTTATTAAAAGCGGACATTTATTATGAAGACGTGCAATACAAATTGGCCGCTCAAGAGTATCAAAAGGTTTTATCTCTCTCTCCAAAGCATCCTGTCGCTCTTATTAGATTTGGGATTTTAAATTACAAGTATTTTGAAAAAAAAGCTCTGGGTCAAAAAATTTTAGAGGAGGTCTTTTCTTCTTCAGTTCAAGGAATGGATCCTAGGACTTTATTTGAAGCTTATGTTCTTTTAGCTAACACTTATTTGGATAAGGGAAATAAAGAATCTGCTAAAAAATACTCTCATAAAGCCTACGCTCTTTTTCCAAAGAGTATAGAGATTGCAAAATTAAAACGTAGACTAAAAGGTGAGGATGTTTTTAAAGACATAAAAATTGAAGGAAAAGCTTTAATTTATAAAGGGGATTTACTTTTTAATGAAGGCAAATATTTTCAAGCTCTTGAAGAATATGAGTCCTCTTATAAGCTTAGTCCTAGCGGTTTAGCAGCTTTGAGGAGTGCAGAATGTTATTGGACCTTAGGTTTTACAAATCAAGCGATTCGCTGGCTTAAAAAATCTATCAGTACAGCTCCTCACTTATTAGACTCTTATTTTCTTTTAGCCGATTATTTATCTCAACTTTATGACTATGAAAATGCAAAAGAGGTTTTAAATTCTGTAAGTAAAAAAAATCCTAATGGTTTAGAACTTTTTAAAGCTTATGCCAACTTAGCTTTTCGTCAAGGGTTTCATAAGCAAAGCCTCGCTTATGGCAAAAAAGCTTTAAAATTTTCTCCTTTTGAGAGGGAAATTTATGTGTTACTGAGTCGTTCTTATTTAGCTTTAGAAGATATGTCGAGAGCTTATTTTTATGCAAAAAAAGCTCTTGATCAAAATGAAAGTGATATTTCCGCTCAAATCAGTTATGCCCTCACTTTAGATTATGCAGGAGATTTATATAACACAGAAACTTATTTTAGAAAGCTCATTAAAGAATTCCCTGATATTTCAGAATACTCTCAAGCTTTAGGAGAGTATTTTTTTAGAAGAGAAGAGCTTGAAAAATCTGAAAAAGAATTTCAATTCCTAATTTCTCAAAATCCTAAATTTAAATCCGCTTATGTTTTTTTAGGTCGCATTTACAGTCAAAGGGCTGTAAAAAATAAAAATTACTATGATGAGGCGATTAAACAATTTAGAGAAGCGAGTTTGTTAGATCTTTCAGATATTCGTCTTTTATTTTACATAGGAAAGCTACACTTTGATAAGGGAAATTATGATTTAGCTTACAGTGAATTTTATAAAATTTTAAAGATCAACTCAAATTATCCTTTAGTTCATTATTACCTAGCTTTAGCCATTTTATATCAAGAAGGAAGAGATAGTTTAAATAAGGCTTTGGATTTAGCTTCCATTGAAATTGAAAAAAACCCTAGCAACTATTTAGCTTATCAACTGACAGGAGATATTTACAAATTAAAGTCCAAGCAGGCTTTTGAAAACAGTCATGAAAAACAAAAAATGTATGATTTGTGTATCAATGAATACCAAAAAGCTCTAAAGCATGTTAAACGAAGTATTGAAATTTCTATGAGCCTGTTAGAATGTTATAAGGGAGCTGGACGGATTGATAATGCTTTACAGTTAGCTGTCAGTTTAACAAAAGAAAAGGGGTTATCAGGTTATCCGGCAGTTTACCGGGAAATAGGTTCTTTATATGAAATCAAAGAAGAGTATGAATTAGCAAATAGTTACTATCAAATTTACTTTCGTTTAAGCCCGTCTGCAAAAGATCGAGGTCCTATAGAAAAGCGAATCACTCATTTGATAGCTCAAAAAAAAGATCTTACGAAAGAAAAAACTTCAGAGGACTTAAAAACTTTGGATTCCTTGTAGGGGAAAAGGAAATGATAGACCTTTTAGATAGACAGGATTTAAAAAAACAACCTTTAGAATTAAGACGAATTTGTGAGAAAATTTTCTCTAAGGGCAAAGAAATTCGTCCTCAGCTTGTTGTTTTAGTTAGCAAATATCTTGGCTTAAAAAAAAGCAAGCAACTCTTTTTAGCAAGGTTGGTAGAATACATTCATAACTCCTCTCTTCTCCATGATGACTTTATTGATCAATCTAAACGAAGGCATAACAGTAAAACCGCTTGGTTAGAATTTTCACCAACTCAAGCCATTTTAGTGGGAGATTATTTGTTAGCAAAAGTTATTATTTATTTAGCTCAAGAAAAAAACTTAGAACTTTTAACACAAACTGCCCAGGTGATTTGTAACTTAGCTCAAGGAGAGTTTCTACAAAGACAATTTTTAGATTTTAAAAATAAGAGCTTTCATCAAAGAAACCAGGTCAGTGAACTTAAAACCGCAAGTTTATTTAAATGGTGCCTTAAAGCTCCTTTTATTTATAAAAACAGAAAAAGCAAAAAACTTTATTCTATTTTAGATAAAATAGGTTATTACATGGGATTGCTCTTTCAAAGATCAGATGATCTTATAGATTTTAATATTAGAAATAAAGATAATAAATCTTATTTGGTCGATATAAAAGAAAGCTATTTTAATTCTTTTTCTTGCTTTCTTTTAAAACAATCTAACTCTAAACAAGAAGAGGCTTTGAAGAATTTATCTTCTCTTTCTTCCATTTATAAAATTTTCTCTGATTTTGATGATCAAGTCAAAGCTTTTGATTCTTTAAATAAAAAGCTGATTCTAAAAGTAGAGAAAATCTTAGAGCAAGAATTGAAACCTCTTTTGAAACAATCCGAAAAGAATTTAGTTGTTGAGCTTAAAAAAAGAATTTCTTTTTTTTACTGGAGAAATAACAAAGAATGAGGAATTTTACTTAATCCCGCTGAGTTAAATGATGCCAACAAACTTAGTTTTTTTAAGCTAAAAATATCAAAAAATCCTGATTCTATTTTAGAGACTCTTAACTAATAAAAAAGATTTTTCGATAAAAAATAGATATCTTTAAGAAGTGGTTTGTATCTATCTTATTAGAAATAAAGGAATACTATTTCATTAAACTCTAAAGTGCGGGAAATATATCCTTGAATAACTTAAAAAACAAGCTAAAACTTGTATTAAATTCTAAACTTAGACTAAAATTATTAAAATTTGATTTGGGAATTAAATTAATTATATAATGTTAAAGTTATTTAATTAATAAGGAGTTTTAAAATGAATCTATTTATAAAAAAAATTACCTTCTACCCCCCCCCCATAGAATTCCAAGGAAAAATTTAAAGAAAGCTTTTTCTCTTATAGAGTTATTAGTCGTTGTTGCTATTATTGGAGTTTTAACAGCGGTTGCGATTCCTGCTTATAACAAATATAAAAACGATGCAAAAGTTAAAAATGTAGAAGCTTCTATCAACATGATAAACAAATCCTTTAAAGCTTGTATGGCTATAGACGCTTTTACTGATTGTGCAACAACTGACATTAACATGACTTTAGAAAAAACACAATCTGTAAGAATAAGAGCAAGAAAAAACTCCGGAGATACAGAGGTTTGTTTTGATGTTAATTTACTCAAGGGTTTTGTTCTTAATAAAGGTCATAAGCTTGTATCAGTTTTAAAAATGATGGTTCATTCATAGATAAGAAATTTAATTTGAATTCTGTCGTAGGTGCTTGTACTGGCAGTGGAAGATGTAGATAAACATAAATAAAAAACTGTAGAGAAATAAATAAAAGTTAGTCCTCTTTTTTTACATCTTTTAGACTTAATTTCAAATTAAAGTAAAATCTGAAATTTAATTGCTTATTTTTCTATAAAATTTTCTTTATAAGTAAATTTAGCTTTTTTGTCATTTTCTCTTGATATAACATATGAGTCGCTGAAGCAGGCAAAAGACAGTCGCATCAATTCTAGCAAATAAATCAATAAAACTATTGCTATATTGATAATTATATGTACTTTATAAGACTTTGATATGTTAACTTTTTATTCTTAATAATCATGCATTAAAAAACTAACTCTGTCTATAATATCAATTGTACAAAATTCCTTACCTAAAACAAAACTCCTTCATGTCTTTAATATAAGTTTTTTTAGACCAGTGAGGATAAATTCTTCTATTAAGTTTATAATTTCATACTATTTAAAAAATGCGATAGATTTGTTACTTTAACATTCTTTTGAATCGGGTAAGTGTCTTTAATAGGGGCTATAATATACTTTTCATCTGCTTTAATATCTTCTATTCCTTTCCAAAAACCACGGTCCGTTTTTGCTGTTGTTGACGCTTTAATTTCAATAGCTATAACTTTCCCTGCTTTTTCTAAAACTAAATCTAACTCTGTTCCCGAACTTGTGCGATAAAAATAAGAATTCCAATTCTTTAAATGATAACAGATATTTTCCACAACATAAGATTCAAAAGATATTCCATAAATAGGATGACTAAATAAGTCATCATTTGTTTGAATATTGAGAAGAGCATGAAGCAAACCTGTGTCTCTAATATAAAGCTTTGGAGATTTCACGAGGCGTTTTTTTTCATTTTTTATATAAGGTTTTAATACTCTTATAATAAAAGTTTGTTCTAAAATATCAATATAACTTCTTATTGTATGTGAGCTTTTCCCTAAAATTTTCCCCAACTTAGAGTTATTCAAAGTTTGTCCTTGAGAGTGAGCTAAAAGCGTCCAAAACCTTTCAAGAGTTTTAGCTGGTATATTAAAACCAAGTTGAGGGATATCACGCTCTAAAAAGGTACGAATATAATTATAACGCCACTCTAAACTCAAGCTGTCGCTTTGAGATAAAAAACTTAGAGGATAACCTCCCCTCAACCAGTGCTTATAGAACAAGTTATTTCCGGTTTCTTGAACATGAAATGGAGTGATATCTAAAAAAGCAATCCTTCCCGCAAGAGTTTGACTGCTCTGCTGTATGAAATCTCTTCCTGCACTTCCTAGAATTAAAAACTGCCCCATTCTTTTTCTTTGATCAATAACTCCCCTTAAAATTTGAAACAGATTGGGTTTGAGCTGTATTTCATCCAGACAAACAAGCTTTTGTTCATGAAACTCAAAAAAAGCTTCAGGATCAGAAAGTTTATTCCATTCCCTTGGAAGCTCTAAATCAAGATAAATAGAATTTTTAAACTGAGTTAAAATTTCTTTAGCTAAAGTTGATTTTCCAACCTGTCTAGCACCTAAAAGAGCTACAGCGGGATAGTTTGCTAAAAGAGTTTTTAGCTTTTTTAGAAGATCTGTTCTTTTTAAAAAACCTTGCATATTTGAAGTTATATTTCAAATATACACACTTGTAAAGAGTGTTTTTTATAACTTTTTTGAAAAATAATAATTTTATAAATATGCTTGTCATTAAATTGTAAATATTTTTTATTCATAATACTCTAAAACAAAGATAAAAACCAATTTTTTTAAATATGAAAAACAATCTCTCAGATGGAATTGGCTAAACTCCAAATTATCCTACAATTGTGAGTAAGGGGCAATTTAGAACTCCTAAATTAAAAAAAGCTGAACTTTGTTGTTTTAAAAATTTTAATTGATCTTAAACTGGGGTATGCCTCAAAATATGGATTTTTCAATGCATAATGAAGATTATAAAGTTTTGAGACGCAGAAATGATAAAAATTTACAACTGAGTTTGTTTGAAGAGACTTATGGAAAGAACTACAACAATTTGAAAAATTGGCTTGGTATTAGATGAACAAGAGGTTATTAGCTGGTGGCATCGTATGGTTGCTAGACAAGGTTACTATTTACAAGGTTGGCAAAAACGAAAGGTCTATCCTGATTTTTTAGCTTTTTCTGATTCAAATCACGACAAGTATCTTATATTAGAAACAAAGGGTGATCATTTAAAAGGAAATGATGATACCAAATACAAGAAAAGACTGTTTACTCTTCTTGAAAAGTACTCTAATAGTCCCAAAAATTTTGGAACTATGGAAACAGCATCTAAAAATGAAGAGAAACTTGTGTTTGAAATTTTAATGGAAAGAAATTGGGAAACTCAAATCGAAAAATCTTTATAAGTTGATTTTAAGTTCATCTCCTAAGCAAATATTTATTTCTCTTCAAAACTCTTGGCTAAGTCTTCAATATAATTGTCTACTGTTTTCTTAATGTCAAAAAAGAGATAAGAAAAAACCTTTGAAATAATCCCTTTTAACTGTATGTTTTCTTGAAAATCCACCTGAATTTTTGATTCGTCGACTTTTGTGAAGATTCCAATCCAAAAACCATCAAAATAAGGATTGTCAATAACTTCGATTTCAAACCTCTCATTAAGCACTTTTACACGAGTTCTGAACTTAATCTGATACCCATCTTTAAGCTCTTCGATTCATATTTCACTACCATACTTAACATCTTGCACAGATATTTTTTCAACATCTCGCCCGCCAACTCTGAGCATTTAGATTTGTAACTCTTTCAAATACAAGATCAATCGGGGCCTCAATAACGGATACTACCCGGTAATACCTTTGTGCAGGTAAAAAAATCAAGAATCCCATAATGAAAAACAGAAATATAAAAAAGACAATAGCAACTTTCATGATTTTCTTAATTTGAAGCCATGGCATATCTTTAGGTCATAGTCAAAGTAAAGTGAGTATCGATTATTTCATCTGAAAATGATCTTCAAAGTAGTTTGAAATAATATTGTCCGTAGTTAATTCATGTTGATCTAATGATTTTTTTATAAAATCTTCCGAAATACTTTTAAGGTCTTTTGTTTGAAACCCAAGAATAAAAGAACGAAACTTACTTTTTAGTTGGTTTCGTTTTCCTTTACACATTATACGAACAGATTCATTAAAAACTGCGTTTGAATTTACTTTCTTTGTTGGAATAACCATTGCAAAATGAGTTTTAACATTAGGATAGTGTTTTTTATACCAAGTAGAATTAGTTTCAAATTGACCCGTTTCATGTTTTTCTATAAACCTTCTTTTATCTTTTACCTCATTTTTACATTCTATAAATAGGTATTCCTAATGCCTAAAGATTATCAGAACCAGTTTTATAATCTTTATCAGGTCTTTCAGTTTTATAACCTAGTAAAATGATCCATTGCTTGTTCAAATTTCTTTGCTTCTATTCCAAAAGAAAGTCTCCTCAAAACTTCATCAACATTGAATTAATAAATACTCAAATTTAACAAAGTTATTCTTGATATTTTTAATGCGGTCTTGATCGGTTAATGTGATTTTTAATACTTCATAGCCATTAGGAGGTAAAAGTATTTGTTCATTTTATAAGCTTCAAATTGCAATTTCATTGCTTCTACCCACGTTCTTGAGGAGAAATTTGAGTCTTCATTTAATCTAATAGGTAAAGTGCTTTTTATGTCAGGAAAAACCTTGTTATTATTGAGTTGAAAACCGTCAATTGTTTTTTGATCTCAGCTATAAAATTTTAGCTTTTATGGGTTAGAGATTTAGCTCAATCTACTAATATAAAGGTAAAACTTAGCTGTTTCTACGGAAAATGAATTTGAGTCTATACTGTCTCCTCAAATCTAACCAATAAAGTTCTCTCTAAAAAAACACCTCAGTTTAAAAACACAAAAACTAAGAGTTTTTTAGTATATCAAATAATTTTTTATTGAGATAAAAGTTTTCTCTACCTAATTGGCTTTTTTCTAGGAGTTTATCCTTTGCCAATATATCTAAGTAACGAGTTGCCGTTGCTCTGGAGATATTCATATTTTTTTCCAAAAGCTTAGCCCTTAGTGTAGGGATAAGAAAAAATACTGTTTATTAAGTCATGAGAATAAAACTTATAATTTTCACGAATCCTATTTTTATACTCCTTAAATAAGATCTCAATTTTTTTAACCAAATCTTTTTTTTGCTGAGATTTTATAGAAATTCCTTCCAACATATAAATAATCCAATCCGTCCAATCTTCTTGATCTCTTACTTGTTGAAGTAAACTATAGTATTTTAAGCGACTTTTAAGAATATAGTGACTAAGATATAAAATCGGACTTTCTAAAAGATTACTTAGCAACAAATAAAGAATGTTTATAATACGTCCCGTTCTTCCATTTCCGTCATAAAAAGGATGTATGCTTTCAAAGTAAACATGAGAAACGGCCATTTTTATAAGAGAATCCATGGAGTTTTTTGTATTAAGAAAGTTCTCAAATTGTTTCATGAGTTCAGGGAGTTTTTCTGGAGAGGGAGTTTGATAAATAACTTTATTTGTCACTGTGTTTCTTAAAACCGTTCCTGGAAGCTTACGAAAATCTTGCTTTTTAGGTTCAATAAATTTTTGAATTTCTATAATAGTATTACAGGAGATTCCTCCCGATGATTTAACTTTCTCCCCAACCAAACAAAAGAGCTTTTGAGTAATTATTAATTTCTCTGTCCTGAGAGCTAGCTCTATTAGATTGAAGGTGATACTTATATAAACTATCTTGTGTCGTAATAATATTTTCAATAGCAGAACTGTTCTTAGCTTCTTGGAGTGTTAAATTCATAAGTAAAATTTTTCATTAGGAATGATCTGAACTATCCCTTTTAATTCAGCTAAATGACGATGAGCTGACACCAACTTTTTTAATAAAAAAGGATTTTCCAAAGTTTCTTTTGTAGGTAATTGAATCAGCTTTTCCATTATTATCCCTCAAACCTTGCTCAAAAATCAAGTTTTTTGAACAGACTCCTTCATTCATTTCTTTTAGTTTCAACTCAAGTGAAATCTATAAAAAAAAGTCTTGTCAAAAAATAAATAAAAGTAATTACAAAGAAATCTAAATCATATTTAAAAAATGAGTAGACTTCATTCCTACCATTAAATGATAGCTCCCTGCCAGAGTTTTTTTAAAAAAGCTTTCCATGGCATAATATAAATTTTATCTTTTGTTATTCTTTCTTCTTTATCCAGGGAAACAACAATGTATTTTTTTAGCAATTGCTCTTCTTTTAATCGTCTCAACCCCTTGAGATGCTTGTCTTGTATCAAAGAGTTAGATTTGATTTCAATAGCAACTTTATCACCAACAAGCAAATCCACTTCTGTTTGAGAGTTTGATCTCCAATAGTTCATATTTAATTTTTTTCTAAAATAACTTAAGTATGATCTCATTTCTAAAATAATAAAATGCTCAAAAGCTTTTCCAAAAAGCTCACTTTTACTTTCAATGAATCCTCGATGACATAACGTGTTTGTCACACCTAAATCAAATAAGTAAAACTTTCCTCTTGAAATCGCTTTTCGTTTTTTTGTTTTTGTCCAGCCTGGAAGTCTAAAGCCTAATAAAGTATCACTGAGTACTTCTATATAGTTTTTAAGAGTGCTGGGTGAAACTTGCAAATCTTTGGAAAAGCTTTCATAATTTATCTCTTCCCCATTAGAAAGAGCAATTAAATCTAAAAACTCGGCAAAAGCTTGAATATTTCTGCTTAAAGCTTCATTTTGTATCTCTTCTCTTAGATAAAGACTCACATAAGAGTCCAACTCCTCTTTATAGTTTTTAGAATTATAAACCATAGGTAAGCCCCCAAGGTTAAGATACTTTATCAAATCGAAACGAGGGATTTCCACCCAAGAAAGAGGGAATAGTTCAGCTTGCCAAGCCCTGCCTGCTAATAAATTGCTTTGACCTTTTTTGAGTTTTCTAGCACTGCTTCCTGTTAATAAAAAACGGTAGTTTTTTGTTTGAATCAAACGATGAACCTCATCTAAAAGAAGAGCTTGTTTTTGAATCTCATCAATAACAATCAAATTGTGTTTTGTGTTTTCTTCTTCTAAGAGCTTTGGTCGTTTAAGTAATCGTCTGTAGGTTTGTGAATCTAATAAATCATAGAGCTTATAGTTTTTTAAATTTTGTTGAATAAGGGTTGTTTTGCCAGTACTTCTGGCTCCAAACAAAAAAAAAGATTTGTTTTTAAGAAGAGAGTTTAAATTTAATTTTCTATTATAAAGCATGATTTTTACATAACTTAGTCATTGATTTTTATAAATTTCAACAACTTAATTATGGATTATAAAAATTTTTTTGTCAATCTATGAATTTTTTTAATGATTAAAAGTTTTAAATTATTGATAATATATTCCAATCTTTAAAAGCAACTCTTTCATTGAATTTAAGAGAGAGAAGATCATCCAAAAGACTCTAAATGGTCACGGGAATAACTATCACTATGGGAATTGTAGAGATTTCATCCTTCGATGATAAAACTATAGGATTAAAATCTTGTTTCTTATAATTAAGAAAAATGAACCTTAGTTTTTATCATTTATAAAAAAAGCCTTGAAACTCTTTACTTACTAAAATACCAAAAAGCTCTTTTTTTATAGATTTTTGTCATTTCAGTTTCACCCCAAGCCCAAGAAATTTGGAATCTTATCAAAGAGAATCAAAAAGGTTTAAAGGAACTTCGTGAAAGCCAAAAAGAAACGGGTGAGCAGATTAAAAAAAATTCTGCTGAAACGAATAAGGTTCAAAAGAAACGAGAGTTCTTTGTGAGACTTTATGGGGTAAGTTTATGGAAAGTTTTGTTGAAGGGAATCTTGTAAACATTATCTTTAATGAAATTTTAAATAAAACTAAAGACCCTCAAACTTACAGAAAAATGAAATTCATGGAAGTAAGAGATAAAAAATTCATAAAGTCTCTTTAAGAGGAAGATTTTAAGTCTTTTTTAATTCCTAGAGAATCAAGAAAGAGTATGTTAAACTATGAACCAAAGGCAATAAACATCAAGGACCCAGAAATAAGAAAGGCGTCTGAGAAGTTAAAAAGGCGTGAAGTTTAAAAAAGAATATATCTCCTTTAAAGGTATTATAACTTTTTAAAAAAGTATTAAAGAATTTAAGTAAGAAGGAGAGTAGAATTAATAATCGTGGAGTATTTGATGTGGAATACAGATATAATGAAGATATGGGGAGCAACTGAGAAGCTTCTTATAGAAGAAAGGATATTAACAGAAGAAGGAATTATGGAAAATGTAAGAGATCTATAAAGGCAGAAGGAATGCAAGAAGAACGGCAAGAAATTGTTTTAAATATGCTGAAAGAAAAAGTAGAGCTTTTATTTCTAAAGTTACAGGTTTGTCTAAATAAAAAATTAAAAAAACAGTTATTAAAAAGTTAGTCTTCTACTTTGAGAATAGAAGATTTTTTATGAACAATATTAAAAAAGAGCTTGTATTTTTTTTCAACTTCTTTTAAATCTTCGAAGAAGACAACTTGAGTTTATGAAAAAAAACATTCCAAATACAACAAACTCCTCTTTCAGTCATGATAAATTCTTCAAAGATTTTTACTCAGATCCTAAACTCAGTCAGGAATTACTTCAGCTCATCTTTTCAAAAGAAGAGTGTAAAGCTTATGATTTAGAAAAACTTAAAATAGAAAAA
>JACOND010000002.1:182780-199904 GCA_014323935.1 Bdellovibrionales bacterium | reverse complement strand
TACGGATATAATGAAGATATGGGGAGCAACTGAGAAGCTTCTTATAGAAGAAGGGATATTAACAGAAGGAGGAATTATGGAAAATGTAAGAGAATCTATTAAAGCAGAAGGAATCCAAGAAGGCATGCAAAAAGGCAGGCAAGAAGGACTGCAAAAAGGCATACAAAAAGGACGTCAAGAAACTGCTTTAAATCTTTTGAAAGAAAAAGTAGATATTGCTTTTATTTCTAAAATTACAGGTTTTTCTAAAGAAGAAATTAAAAAATTAAAGAAGAATTCTTAAAAATATACAGCTTTTTTAGAAAAATCTAAAATCCTTTTAAAAAACTAGATTAAACTTTCACACTGTGAATCATTTTGACAGGACTCATGAATGTTATATTTCAAAACAAATTGAGCTTATCATCTTAAATATATAATTTCCAAAGAAAAAGAATTTATTAAACTATATAACAAGAGCTTGTATTTTTCTTAAAAAGGAAATTTATCAATTAACAAAACATACTTATATAGGCATAATAGTCACTCTGATTGAAGGAATAACACTTTCATTTTAGACTTTCTTTTAAATACTTGTAAAAAACTTAATTAAGATGAAAATAATAATAAATTGAAAATTCAATGAACAAAGTTTTTTCTTTAGTAGAGGTTTTAGTTGCTATCAGTGATCATGCTAATTGTATTTGCTAACATCGTTAAAATCTTTTCAAACTTAAACTCCAGGCTGACTCAAGAGAAACAAAGAATTGGTATGATAGATTTAGTAAAAACAATCTCAAACATTATGATGACTTACTCCAAGGTCAAAGAGCTTTACATTAGAGAAATGAGTTTTTTAAAAGAATCATAAATAAAGAAAATAAAATTAATCTAGATGCTTCGACTTCTCCTGACGATCTAGAAAACTACAAAAAGTTATACGGCATTGAAGGTTACATTGAATTTAAGCTGAAGTCCGTTGAATCAAATTGTGATTGTCCCTCAAAAAAAAATGGTCTTTATTTTTAGCTTATCAAACTCAAGTCATGAGAACCTTCGTTTTGAATCAAATTCCCATACAAGAAATTAATGTAACCTATACAGGCTTCTTTTCAAATCGTAATATATGCTCAGTAAAAATAAACTGCACTTTACATGATTTTCCGAGTTCTTGCAATGTGTTAGATCTTCCCTTAAGCATTAAGCTAAAAAACAGACAATCTGAACCAAAAGAAAACAGCTTTACTGCGGTCGCTATAACAGAAATGAACAGTCTTGATGTGTGGTCCATTAATGAGAATGGAATTCTTACACATGAAAATGATGGGAGTGAGTAAAGTCTTTTTGATTTTTTTCAATTTGTTCTTGAAATTTCAAAGTGTTTTCTAAATTTCAAAAAAGCTATGAAAAGAGCTAAAAAAGATAAAAATATTTCATTAATAAAATATCCCCAACTCATAAATAAAGTTTGAAGAGGTTTTTTATAATAAGGGATTTCATACAGAGCATACCAAGCTTTATTCAAGGGGGAAATGGACTCAATATCTCCATTTGCAAGAATCACTCCTGAAAAACCAGTGTTTGTAGATCGAATCAAAGGTCTTCTTAATTCAATAGCCCGAGCAAAACTCATTGTTAAGTGTTGATAAGGTTGTTGCCAAAAACCATACCAAGAATCAATAGTAAAATTAACAAAAACCTGCGCTTTTTGATTTGCAAAAGTCCTAGTTAATTTATCAAATAAAATCTCATAACAAATCGGCCAAGCATATAAAACCCCTTCAAGTTCCTGAGCTTGCAATACTTTTCCAGGAATCATACTAGAAAAAAAATAAGGAAATAGTTTTCTTAAAATAGGAAATTTATCAATTAGAGGAAAATATTCTCCAAAAATTAAGAGTTTTATTTTACTGTAAATAGGTTTTAATAACAAAGCTTCTCTATCAAATAAAAAAACAGAATTTTGAATTTGTCCCTCTGAAGTGATAGAAGTTCCTCCCGTTACAATAGGAATTTTTATCTTTTTTATTAAATCCTTCATAGGAGAATGTGTTTGATTTGATTTTTTTAAAGGATAAGGGTAAGCTCCCTCTGGCCATACGATGAGATCAATATCTTTTAAAGATTTTAAATCTTTTTTTTCTTGAAAAGCTGTTTTTAAAGAACGATAAGTTAACCTTTGTAAATTAAAAAAAATTCTATGTTCAGAAACCTTATTTAAGGCACTTAAATTGTGTTGAACAACAATGACTTTTAATTTTTGATCAGGTTCGGGAAGTCTTTGTTTTAAATACAAACCTAAAAGATTTAAAAAAAGAAATAAAAAAATTGCAGAGGCTAAAGCTTTCAAAGCTATAGAATCTAGGTAATAGGAACTTACTTTCTGTTTTACTTTTTGAAAATAAGACTTTGCAGGTTGATAATTTTTGTCTAAAGATTTTTTTCTAATATGATAAAAAACAATTAGAAACAATAAATTAAAAATATAAAATAAAGTATTTAAAAAACGAAACCCCCAAAGTTCAGCTGTTTGCATTCCCCATAAACCTCCCCACAACCAAGGATATCCCATATTCCAAGGAAATAACGTAGGAATTAAAGAATGAAAAAGAGAAAATAAAACAGGAAATAAAATTAATTTTATACTAAAAATAGAATTCTTTTTACTTAAAAGAAACCAGATCCAACCAGAAATTAAAATATAGCTATTAGCAAAACAACAAAATAAAACAAGAATCAAAAAGCTAAAAAACCAATTCATTTGAGCAAACACATAAACCGTATAAACAATCCAATTAAAACCTATAAAAGTAGAAATAAATTGAGTTAAAAAACAAGCTACTAAAATTTTCTTTAGAGAATTTTGACGATAAAGAAATAACCATAACGGAACAAATGCAAAAAACCATGCAAAAAAAGGAAAGGGAATAAAACTACACCCAAGAAAAATACCAGAAAAACAAGGAAGCTTATAAAGCTTAAAAAAATCTTTAACAATGAGATAATATTTCATCCATAACCTCCTCAATTCCTACTTTTTCTGTATGAAAATCACTGACAGGAAAAGAATTAAAAGCTTTAATTACAACTTCCTTCAATCTATCATCAGAAACAGAAACTTTTAATTGACTATCATTTGCACTCCATTCACAGTGAAATTCTTTAGTCCATTCTTTAAATTTTTTTTTAACAGGCTTATCAAAATAAAAAACAATTGTTTTTTTTCTTTTAAAACGACCTTTAAAATCTTCAATCAATCCTTCAAATGTCTTTTTACCATCTAATAACAAAACAATTTTATCACATAAAGCCTCTACATCCGCCATATAGTGAGATGTTAAAATAATTAAAGGTTTTTTCTTTTCACTGTACTCCTTTAAAAATTGACGCAGTTTCTTTTGAGCAACGATATCTAAACCAATTGTTGGCTCATCTAAAAAAATAACTTGAGGTTCATGTAACAAACAAGACATAATTTCCATTTTCATCCTCTCGCCTAAAGATAGTTTTCTAACCGGGGTATGAAAAAGCTTGATGGTATCTAATCTTTCACCTAAATCATGAAGTTTTTTTTTAAAAAGCTTTTCCTCTATTTCATAATATTTTTGAAATAACAAAAAAGAATCCATTACGGGAATATCCCAAATCAGTTGAGATTTTTGCCCCATAACCAAACTAATTTTCTTTTTAAAATTGTTTTTCCGATCACTTGGTTTATAACCTAAGACTGTTACTTTTCCTCGGCTTGGTACAATAATTCCGGTCAACATTTTCATTAATGTTGTTTTACCTGAACCATTAGGACCTAATAATCCTAACAAGCCTGGAGTTTTAATATCTAGATCAAAATCTATAACAGCCGGTTTAATAAAATGTTCTCTTTTTACAAAAGATTTTAAAGTTCCCTTTAAACCTGATTCCTTAGTATAAATTTTGAAATCTCTAGAAAGTTTTTCACATTTAATCATATTTACTCTTATGACTTAATCTCTTTGATCTATCAAGATTTAATTTTATAAAATATATGTTATTTTTTGAAATTTTTGATTTCAACTGATAAAGATTATAAATTAATTTCAAAAATTGAATTTAAAGAAATTAAAAACTTAAATTTCTCTTTGATTTTTTAGGTTTTAGCTTTTTTTAGATTTTTTTCTTCATAAGACAGTTGATCGGCACGGTGATAAACATCTTGCCAAGATTTATCAGATTTATTTTTCTCTGTAACCCCTATAGAAAGTTCTACTTGAAGGCTTTGATTTTGAAACTTTAAATTCATATTACTCACCTTATATCTTATTCTTTCTGCAACTTTATAAGCAACTTTCAAAGGTTCAGGGCTTAAAATACAAAATTCATCCCCTCCATAACGTATAACAAGATCATCGTTTCGAGTGACATCTAATAAGTTCTTTGCTACCATCCTTAAGACATAATCCCCTGCTGTATGACCAAATCCATCATTAATAGACTTGAATTTATCGACATCAAATACTATTAAAGAGAGAACTTTTAAATTAAAATAATCTTTTCCTTTTCTCTTTAGCAACTCCCTATTTCCTATTCCTGTTAAAGAATCTGTTAGGGTTTTATTTAAAATTTGTTTAGATGAGATACCTTCAATATTTCCTTCTCCTAAAAACTTAAATATAACAGAACTTGCACGAATATAATCATTATCTTTCAAAGGATATTTTTTATAAGGTTCAATCTCTTCGTCATTTAAGTAAGTTTTATTGGTAGATTTCATATCTACAAGATAAAAATTATCTTTTTCTTTTAGAATTTGAAAATGAGCTTTACTTAAACTAGGATTAGGAATGGTAATATTATTCAACCGAAAAGACCTACCTACGGATATTAGAGATTCTTCTAAATTCCAAGACACTCCCACTAAATCCTCAGGTCCTTTTAACAATAAAAGAGAAGTGGGATGAACTTGATTTTTTTGTAAGATAGATGTGTTTTCTTTAAGAATTTCTGTCAATTCTGTCATATGAGTACTATTTAAACGACTGTCAATTTCAGGATTTTTTTTCAAATCATTTTGATTATCTTTTTTGAGATTATCTGTTTTGTTTTTCCTAAAAAATTTCTTTACTTTAAAAAATCTCATTCTTTTTTTAAACTATCCACATAAGGGTTTACAAAAATATTTAATTTAAAACTTTTACCTAAAACAAATAAAATTTGATAAGAATAAAAAATTAATTCTAAAAGTGAGGATTCATTAAAATCAAGTTTTGATATTAAAAAGGGTATTTTATTTGCTTTAAGTGTTTTTTCAATACCATCTCTAGCTTGATTTTTAAAAGATAGAAAATCATTTGATATTTTTTGATCTTTAAAATGAAACTTAGAACTTTTTAATTCCTTATTAAAATAAAACAATAAAACACAAATATCCTTTTTTTTAGTGATTAACTCTTCAATATAAGCATGTCTTAAGTTATAAAGACTCACATGTTTAAGGAGAGGAGGAGAATTCTTCTTTTGTTTTTTCAATAGAGATTCAGACCAAATCATTTCTAACCAATTTCCAAATCTTTCCATATAAATATCACAAGAACATAACCAGTGTTCTTTTTTATTCTTTTGAGAAAAGATAAAATCAAGAAGAGGATTTGATAGTAAAGGCCAATGAGATGAAAATTTTAAAGGATCAAATCCTTGGAAGTAAAATTGAAGGAAACCACTTAAAGAAAAAGCAGAAAACCGCCCTGGTAAGTTGTCTTTCAATAAAATAAGCTCGACTTGTTTACTTTTAGCAAAATCCCTTAGAGGACTCTTTAAGTCTCTTGTTAAAATTGTAATTTTATTTTTAAATGAAATTTTTTGTTTAGAATAAATATGCTTTAAAGTGTTTAAATAAAATAATATTTCAGAAGTTTGACCACTTTTAGATATAAAAATAAAATGAGATTTTTTAAGTTTTTCTTTTGGTTGTTTTAATAACAAATGAATCAATTTATCATTAATTTCACTTATCTTATAAGGTTTTTTTGTGTCTTGATAAAACATCTCCGAAAGATAACTGCTTCCACTCATGCCACCAAAGACAAAAATAAAAAGGTTTGAGTGATTTTGATTCTTTATTTTTTGAAAAATCTTTTTAGCAGTTAAAGCTTTTTTAAAAGAAAATTCAGATAAACTACTTTTTTGAAAATCTTTTAAATATTTTTCTAAAAGTTTTTGTTCTTTATTCTTTAATAAAAGAGAAGGGGGGAAATAATTTACAATCATAACAATTATCCAGTTTTTTTAATTTGAGATTGAGTGAGTGACTCTTCATTTTGTACTCCCTCTAAATTAAAAATGGTAGCTCTTAATGCAGAAACAGCCCTTTGAGAACTTTTTTGAAGTTCTTCATTTAAAATTTTTAACTCTTGATTCTTCCTTTGAGTGATTTCTAAATTAAATTTATTCTTTTCAATTGTTTTTTTTAATTCAATAATTTTCTTATCTTTTTCTCTTTGAAGAACTGTATTTTCCATTTTTAAAATTTCAATTCTCCCTTCTAAAGAACTCTCTCTATGACTTAAACTGTAAGAATAACTTGAAATTTTCTTTTCTAAATCCTTATTTCTTTTCTTAATTTTTTCCATCTGCTCTTTAGAGGAAGCTAAAGCCGAAAGTAGTACTTCTTTTTCTTTAATTAAATCTGCTTTGTCGTTTTTTATTTTTACTTCCATTTCCTCTATTTTCACCTTAAGTTCTTGATTTTTATCTTTTAATAACTCCCCTGCATTAAGAAGATCTTCATTTTTTTCTCTAAGAAATAAAAGTTCTTCTTCTAAATCATTGATTTTTTCTTGACTTATTTTCAAACTCTCTGACTGCATCAGTTGAATTTGTAAAGGAGAAGATGGCATTTTTATATTCACACCAGATTGAGATAATAACTGTAACTTTCGTGATTGAACCATTTTAAAATCCTCAGCTTTATGAAGGTCGGATTTTTTCTTTGGACGTCTTTCTAATTGCTTATCAGGTTTTCTCTCAGCGGATTCGACATTTAAAGGAGCTTTAAGCTTTTCCTTTTCTGTAGATATTTTTTTTTGCTTTTTTCCTACTTCTTTAAAAAAAGAAGCTCCAAACAAGATTTCTTTAGACTCATTTTTATCTTCGAGAGCTTGACTTTTTTCTTTATTAGAAACTTTATTTTTTGTATTCATACAAATTCTCTATTTTATAGTCCTTTTTACTCTTTTCGGAAAAAAAATACTTTTTTTCAATTTTTTTTATCCAAAAAAATTAACTTGAGCTTGTTTTCTTGACTTGTCAATAGACAGAAAAAATCCATTTTTTTCGAAAACCTTTATTTATTCAAGCTTTGAAGAGGCTATTCCATATGAAAATAGAATTTATGTATTGAAGACTGATTGACCAGAATTCTAAAGTTTTCAACAGAAAAAGAAGATTAAAGCGACGTTTTTTGGTAAATTTAAATTCCTATAAAACAAGATTTCTGCTATCCTTCAAAGAAAGAGTAAAAATGCAAGCAATTGAATATCTTGGACCATTTTTAGGACTAGTAGTTATTTTTTTGCAATAGCATATTATTTTAATAAACCGATACAAGAAAGTCTAAAAGAATTAAAACAAGACTTTAAAAACCTTTTTAAAAAAGTTGAAAAAAATTCTGAACAGTTAGCTGGTATAACTGAGCATTTAAAAATAAAAACTGGATATATGCAATCACCTAAACAAATAACTGAAAAGGGGGAAAGAATTAACAGAGAAATGCGGAGAAAAAAGTGATGGAAATAAGATTAGATTCTAATATGCTACCATAACAATGTCCTGAATTTTCAGCTATTATGGAAAAGATAAAAACCAATCCAAACAGCTGATATTTATTTTGATCAATAAAGTTTTTCAAGAAATATAGGTAAAGACAAGTTAAAAAATAACAGATTCATGAGACAGCTTTAAGTTATTTAGATAGTTCTTGCTTTTAAAAAGATTTTATTGTTATTCTTTTTAACCTTCTATGTTTAAAGTCAGGCTTTTTGGAACGAGTTCGCAAGGTCTCCCTATTTTAAGCTACTGTTTTGGTCAAAAAGGACCTGTTGTATTGATTTTAGGAGGAGTTCATGGGGATGAACCTGAAGGAAATTACATTGCTTTAGGTTTACTTAAAAAATGGATTCAACATTTTCCCTACCAACTACAAATGACTTTAATTCCTTGTTTTAATATTGAAGGTTCCTTAATTGCTCAAAGAAAAAATCAAAACAAAGTAGATTTAAACAGAAATTTACCTACTAAAAACTGGACATCTGAATTTACAAAGGAAAGATATCAACCAGGAAAGACAGCCTGTAGTGAACCAGAAAATAAAGCCCTTGTAAAATGGATTCAAGAAAATTCTGTTAAATTAATTTTATCTCTTCACTCTTGGAATCCAATGATTAATACAAATGGAAACTGTCTTCCCGAAGCTGAAATTATGAGAAAAATGACTGGTTATAAATTAAGTGATTACATTGGATATCCAACCCCAGGAAGCTTAGGAGACTACTGCGGTCAAGAAAGAGATATTCCTGTTATCACATATGAAGCTCAAAAAGACAGCTCTATTCAAGAAGCTCTCACAAAACATGTTCCTGCTATTGAAAAAGCTCTTTTTTCTAGTCAAAAAAGAGTTTAAAACCCTTTTTTTTAAAAAAAAGAATTTTATTAACGAGTTAAATTCTTTAAAAGATCATTCAACTCTTTAAAAAAATCTTGAGTTTTTAGAAAAATTTTAAAGGCTTGTTGTGATAACATTTCTCCCCCTTGAGTTTTAAGTAATTGAATGACATTTTCAGATGAGATTTTACATTCTTCATGAAAGACCAAAGTCAAAGATTTAAAGCTCGCTTTCAAATCCTTAATCAGATTTTTTTTACAAAATTCTCTTAATTTTAAAAGAAAAAATAAATGTTTTAATTCTTCTGGAAAGGGTCCAAACTCTTCTAATAATTCATTTTGAATGATGAATCTTTCTTCACTAGAACTTTCGGACAAATTTTTATAATAAAGTAACCTTAACTTCGGATCTGAAATATAATGAGAAGGGATTCCTACAGAAAAAGGAAGACGAATCTCTGGTTCTATAAAAATCTCTTTTTGATTTTTTAAACTTTCATTTAAAATTTCAAAATAAAATTCTTCTCCTAAATCATGAATATGTCCACTTTGTTTAGAACCAAAAAGAGAACCAGCTCCTCTATTTTCTAAATCATGTAAAGCCAAATGAAAAGAACTTCCTAAAGACGAATATTTTTTTAAAAGCTTTAATCTTTCTTGAGCTAAACCAGAGAGCTTCTGTTTTTCAGGGTATAACAAATAACAATAAGCTTGTTTCACGCTACGTCCAACTCTTCCTTTTAATTGATAAATCTGGCTTAAACCCATTTCATGAACGCGGTCTATAAATAAAGTATTAGCTTGAGGAATATCCATTCCTGATTCTACAATATTAGTTGAAATTAATAAATCGTATTTTCTATTAAAAAAATCCAACATAATATGATCTAAATGTTTGGTTTGTCCATGAACAATAGCTATTTTAAAATCAGGTAAAAGTTGAGATATTTGTTTGGCTTTTTGATAAAGAGTTTTGACTCGATTATAGATGTAAATAACTTGTCCTCCTCTCAATTTTTCTTTATAGCAAGCGTCTTTAATGTCTTTTTCTAAAGAAGAATTCCAAGATTTAAGAAAAATTTTAACAGATTTTCTTTTCTCGGGTGGCTGAGCAATAACACTAATGTCTTTAATTCCTGTTAAAGCCATATTTAAAGTTCGCGGAATTGGAGTTGCCGAAAGAGAAAGAACATCTAAATTTTTTCTAAATCGAAACAATCTTTCTTTCTGCTTGACTCCAAAACGATGTTCTTCATCTAAAACTAAAAGCCCTAAATTTTTAAAAGATAGTTGCCAGTTAAATACAGAGTGAGTTGTGATTAAAAAATCAATCTTACCTTCTTTGATTTTCTTAAAAATATTTTCTTTTTCTTTTTTAGAAACAAAACGATTCAAAAGAGATAATTCATAAACAGTGTTCTTAAACCTTTGTTTAAAATTTTTAAAATGTTGTAAACTTAAAACAGTTGTAGGAGCTAAAAAACAAACTTGATAATTATTTTCTAAAGCCCTAAACACAGCTGTTAAAGCAACTTCAGTCTTACCAAAACCAGTATCCCCTATTAAAAGTCGATCCATAACGTAGTCTTGATTCATATCAGACATGATTTCTTGAATCGATTTTTTTTGATCTAACGTCTTTTTCCAAGGAAAATCTTTTTCAAAGCTTTCAATTGCTTCTTTTACTGGTAAAAATTTAGGACGCTTTTTTTGTTTACGAATCTTATAAAGTTCAATTAATTCAATAGCTAATTCATGAATATGTTTTTTTGCTTTAGATTTTTTCCTTTCCCATGCACTAGGATTTCCTAAACTGTCAAGCAAACTTTCTGTGATCTTTGCATTCAGCTTTTTAGAATACTTTTTAATTTCAACGACCTTATAAGCAGGAACAAACAATTTATCACCCTCTTTATATTTTAAAACAATAAAATCTTCTCTCGATCCATGAACAAAAAGAGACTTCAATCCTTTAAATTCTCCTAAACCATGTTTTTTATGAATGAGTAAATCCCCTTCTTCTAATTTTGAAAATTCTAAAGCTCGAGCTCTCTTTTTAAAAGAATCAAAAGAACTTGTATCTTGCTTACTTTCTTTTATAAAATCTTCTATTTTTAAATAAGCTGTATTTCCTTTTTCGACAAAGCTTTCTGGAATAGATTTTTCAATAAAAATTAAGTTTTTATCTTTTAAAAAATTCGAATCAACAGATTCTATAACTTGATCTTTTATAAGATTCTTTTTCATTTCTTTAACCTGAGAGCCTACAAAAACAATATGAGAGACCGGAAGCTTATCTAAGCTTTCTTTAAGATTCTTTTTTTTTTCAAATAAAAAAAAGTTTTTTAATTCTTTTAGAAGAGGAACCGTAGAATTATTCTTTTGAAAAGATTCTTTATGTTCTAAAATTTCCCAATCTAAAAAAAGGTTTTTAGGAGTGAAAAAAGGATGTTCTTTTTCCCACTTCATCTGTTCTTTAAAAAAGGAATCTTTAACTTTTTCAGGTTCCCATAAATAAATCGCATCAAATTCTGAAAAATAATCCAAACAACACTGATTGCTTAAGGTATTTAAAAGAGCTTCAAAACCAAAGTAAGGCTCTCCTCTAGAATAACTTTGATACAACTTTTTAGGTAAAGACACATTTAAAAGAGTTTCCTGCTTTCTTAAATGATCACACAAATCCTTACGTAAGGAAGGAGCTAAATTCCATTCAGATAAAGGACTAATTAAAGCTTTATCTAATTGTTTGACTCTCCTTTTAAAATCAGAAGATAACAAATGAATAGACATGATACTATCTTCTAACAACTCAATTCTTAAAGGAGTTTCATAGGCAGGAGAAAAAATATCTATTAAAAAAGAACGAGAACTGAAATCTCCTGGTTTTTCTACAAATTCAACCAAATTATAAGATTTCATTTTATTATAGGGAAATAAATCTCCCTTTTTAATCACAATAACATTAAAATCAGAGGACGTTTTTTTTAATAAGGCTTGAGCTGTTGCTAAAAAAATTCCTGAAAAACCTTCCTCAATCATATAAGATTGACAACGAATTCTCTTTAAAAAAGATCTAGGGGCATAGGGATTTTTTGGAAGAGGAAAAGATACCAATTCATGCCATTTGAAGTTTGTTTTTTTAAACTGTAGAAACTTTTTAAGCTTTGTTATATTTTTATTATCAGCTATAATTAATTGCTTTCCTTTTAAAGAAAGCTGTTTGTCAAAAATAAGAGCAAGACTTGAAATAGCTTGAACATTAAAAAGTTTCAAACGGAGAAATTTCTATTAAATTTATTGTCTTTCTAAGGGATTGAATCTTTTTTAACCTATGAGATAAAATAATTTTTTGTCTCTTTTTATAATTCTGATATCCTTTCTTATATTTTAAAAAAGCTTGTTTTCTTAAAGAATTAAAAGCTTGTTTTTGACTGTAATGACTCAATAAAGCTTTCTTTTTTTTAAAAGGAATTTTTTTTAAATCCAAAACAAAATTCGAATTTAAATTTAAATTATATTCTAAATATTCTAACAACTTTTGTTGTTCTGTTTTTCTTTTTATCTTTTTTCTTCTTTGTTTTAAATTTTGTTTTTGTTTCTGTCTCCAGTTCTCTCGCTTTTTTTTATAAATTTCATAGGAATGATTAGATTTATTTTTTAAAAATAAGGAAGAATGAGAGGAAGAGTAAGAAAATAAAAGTAAAAATAAACTTAAATGCATGTAATAATTTTAAAATAAACTTGTTAAAAAAACAAGGTCTTGTAAATCTAAAATAGACTTTTTGACTAAAAAAGTTTGTATTTTTATGAAATAATATCTGCTTTTTTTTTCTAACTTTTCTATTTAGATGGAGACATCTTTTTTACACATTCAGATAAAGAGAAAGAAAAATTAATTTGCCTTGTAGAGAACTCATCTACATAATCTTCCCTCACTGCAAGAGCTTCTGCTAAATCCCTAGTAAAAGAAGAAATTTCATTGGGAGATTTTTTATTTAAATTCTTTAAAAAAAGACTTGTATCTCTTAAAGCCTTCACTAAAGTGTTTTCTACAAGTTTTCTATCATCATTATATTTTTCAAAAGATTCAGGAAGTTTTTTACATGGAATATCTTCCTCTTCAAAAAAAGCATAAGTGCAATTTATAAAAAAACCTGTAACTAAAATTAAAAGTAACTTTTTCATAGATAAGCTCTGTTAATGAATATTATAACCTATTTCAGAAAAAAAAACAAATTTTAAACCAAACTTTTTGTAAAAATGTAAAAAATTTAAACAGTTAATAATTTATAAAATATGTTTTTTTCTAAATTCTTGCAAAGCATTTTCCTTACTTAAAACCAATGTATGAGACAAATAAGTAGATAATTCCTTTTTTACACCGTCCAATAAAGGACCTGTTGTAACTCCTGTTGCAATAAAATAAGCAGGTCCTTGAACTAATTCATCTTGATTCCAAATTTTATCTAAATTTCGAACTCCTACTGAATAAGCTCGGTCTCTTTCTTTTGAATTTTGATAAACAAGTTGACCTTGAAAACCACCTCCTAAACATTTTAAAGCAATAGCAGACAAAACACCTTCAGGAGCTCCTCCTATTCCCATAAGTAAATCTAAGGGAGCTGAATTTAAAATAGTCTGTAAGGAAAGAGAAATATCTCCATCTTCTACTAAATAAACTTGAGCCTTTTCTTCTTTAATTTCACGTATTAAACGAGCATGACGAGAACGATTTAAAACTCCCACTCTTAAATCTTCTATTTTTTTACCAAGAGCTTGAGCTGTTTTTTTAAGATTTTCCTTAACCGGAGCTTGTAGATCAATGACATTTTTAGCTTGTGGTCCACAAGCCAGTTTTTTCATATAAATATCAGGGGCTTTAAAAAGGTGATTTCTAGCTGAAATTCCCATAACAGACAAAGCTCCTGGTTTATCTTCGGCACACAAATTAGTTCCTTCTAAAGGATCAACAGCTACATCCCATTTTACAGAAGAATTAGGATTACCAAGTTGTTCTCCTGTGTAAAGACGAGGAGCTTTATCCCGTTCTCCTTCCCCAATGACAATAGAAATATCCATATTTAAGTCATTGAAAGAATCCCTCATAGAAGACACAGCTAGCTGATCAGAAGATTTAGGGTCTTTTTTTCCAATGGAAGAATAACAAACTAAAGCTGCTTTTTGAGTAATTTCTATAAAAGGTTCTAAATTCATCGGCACACCCTAGTAAGTGGATTTAGAATATCGATTTTAGAGGGTGATAAAAACCACATTTTCAGCTAAACCTATTTTTTTGGAACTGACAAGGCTTGGAATGAAGCACAAAAGAGGAATCAATATTTCAATAACATTTATTAGAACACATATATTTATATTGCCTGTTTCAAGGAAGACAGCTTTACCCAATTTCCCTCGCTGTTTTGAACATACCAAAAATTCCATCCATTGACATGTCTTGTATCAACTATTGCTCGAGCTACTCTCGTAGGAGATGTGTATAATTGTATTTGATTTTACCTGAAGTTAATAAAATCGCTTTATATTTCTTACCTTTGTACTCTCTGAGGCACTTTCCTTAAAAAAAGGTTTTTTAAAATAGATTTTGAGTCACTTTTTTTAACCATTTGTTTTTTTCTATGTTTTTTAGAACTAAATAATAAACTGTCTAATTCTTCTTGTTGTATTTTTTTTATACATAGTCTCGAGTTCTTTTTTTAACTTTGTATCTGTATTCCCTTTTGGTTTTACTTTATTCTCCTTGGGATTTGAAATAGATATAATAACGGATTCAATATCATCAATGTGTGTTGATTTATTGGTTAAATATAATGAAAAGTGAAGTCCATAAAGCATGACGATCCTTTAAATGTTGCCGAACTCTACGTTTTAAATTACTTGCCTTACCAACATAATATAATTCATTGTTATTATAAAGAGCATAGACTCCTTGACTTGTTCCTATCAGTTTAGATAAAGCTTTTTGATATTTTTCAAATATTTTTCTTGAAACTTTTTCTATTTTTCTACTAAATAATTTTTTCATAAAAATAACTCAAATTAGGTTTAGTTAATAGTTAGGTCGGTTTCCAGCTTGAAAAAATAAAAAAAAATTAACTGTAATTCCTAGAAATTGGAAAAAATCTAAGCATAAGGCTTTGAAATTATGTTTTCTGAAAAATTCGATTGGATAATTCAAAATTTTACCAACATGGTGCCCGAGGCCAGACTTGAACTGGCACAGTCTCAATAAAAACCGCAGGATTTTAAGTCCTGTGTGTCTACCAATTCCACCACTCGGGCAGTTTTTTAGTTCCCTTAGTAGAAAAACTTACCTTTATCATTCATATAATGACAAATCTATAAAATCAAGATTTTATACTATATCTTCTTTAAAAGAAAAGTTCTTATTGAATAATAAAAATATTAACACTTGTTATATTAAATTTTTCTGACTTGATTTTTTATTTTTTTGACAACAGCTTAAAGGAGAGGTTAAAACCCTCAAGTAGATTTTTATTGAGAAATTATGTCTAAAAAAAGAGATTATTACGATATTTTATCTGTTTCTAAAAATGCATCACAAGATGAAATTAAAAAAGCTTATCGAAAGATGGCTTTTAAGTATCACCCAGATCGAAATCAAGATGACAAATCTGCTGAAGATAAATTTAAAGAAGCTTCTGAAGCTTATCAAGTTTTAAGTGATCCTAAAAAAAGAGAAAATTATGACCGTTTTGGACATTCTTCTTTTAGTGAACAAGGAGAAGGATTTCAAGACATAGGAGATATTTTTTCAACTTTTTCAGATATTTTTTCAGAAGGTTTTTTTGGAGGAGGTTCTGGCTTTGAAGATTTATTCAGCACACATCATGGAAGAAGATCTAGAGGAAGTGATCTTGCTTATCAATTAGATTTAGAATTTAAAGATGTTTTAACAGGTGTAAAAAAAGAGATTTCATTTAAAGCTAATACCATTTGTTCTAGTTGTAAGGGTTCTGGAGCTAAACCTGGAACAAGTCCTAAAAAATGTCCTCAATGCCAAGGAAAAGGAAAAACTTTTTCTCAAAAAGGTTTTTTCACTTTCTCTAAAACCTGTTCTTTATGTAGAGGAGAAGGAAAGATTACAGAAACTCCCTGTGCAACTTGTTATGGAAAAGGTTTTCAAAATAAAAAACGAAAACTTAGTATCAATATACCTCCTGGTGTGAGTCAGGGAACCCGGTTACGATTAGAAGGAGAAGGAGAACCTGGGTTAAAAGGAGGAACTCCTGGAGATCTTTACTTAGAAATCAGATTAAAAACGCATCCTATTTTTACAAAAAAAGGAAGAAATCTTATAAGACCTATCAAGCTTTCCTATTTACAAGCTCTTTTAGGAACGGAAATTGAAATTGAAAATCTAACTGAAAAAGAAACTTTAACGATACCTGCAGGAACAGCTCCAGGAGCAAGATTTAAATTAGCTAATAAAGGCTTGCCTAGTATTGATAATCCTGTTCGAGGAGACCTAATTTGTGAAGTAGATATTGAAATTCCTAAAAAACTAAAAAAAAAGGAAGAGACTTTACTTAGAGAAATTGCTGAATTAAAAAAAGAAAAGGTAAAACCTTTTAATAAGAATTTTTTTTAAAAAATTATGAGAATTTAGGCTTATTAATGTATTTTTGTTATATCCAGAAGCTGTTTTTGAGTTTTTAACTCTATTCATCAGAGATATAAGATTCATAAAGATTGGAACATAAAAGCATTTGCTATATAGGATTTTGAAAAAACGTACTTTTAAACACTCCTTTAAATTCTTGAAATACGAACTGCCTATCCAGGAATTAACATAGGTTTGTTTTTTACTTAATCAACAGTCATTTGAGGAAACGTCGTTCTATCTAGCTTTCTATTTCTTTTTTAGTTTAAGAATCTTACTTTTTGAAAGACCTGTTACTTTTATAATTGTAGAAATATCTATACCTAACTCCATTAATTTTAAAGCCTGTTCCCTTTTTTCTGCCTTGTTCTATGCCTTCTTGTTTACCTTCTTTTCTACCTTGCTCTATACCTTCTTGTTTACCTTGTTCAAACCCTTCTTCCTTCGAATCCAGTTGGTCTAATCTATAATCCATCTTCCTGCGGTACTCATCATAGGCTAACTCTTGCATTCTCTCATCCCTGATAACTTTGTAAAATAATTCATCGCTTCCTCCATATCCTTATCTTAAATACTCCTTATCCTCTCCTGTTAACTGCCCTGACTTCCTTAAAAAATAACACCACTTCTCTTTAAAATTAATTAAATCCTTCCTCTCCTTATCTAATTTACTTAATTCCACGATCACTATCTTTAAAATCACTGTTAAATAAGATATAAGGCTCTTTATCTCTTCTTATTGAAAAACAGGATATAAAATCCTTTATTTCCTTTAAAACAGAAAATTCTGTAAAGACGAGAGAATAACTTGGAGTTATTTTATCATAGTTATCTTAAACTTTGTGCATGAAGTTTACTCCAGTATA
>JACOND010000002.1:102679-182690 GCA_014323935.1 Bdellovibrionales bacterium | reverse complement strand
TGCATGAAGTTTACTCCAGTATAAAAGCACTCTCTTTAGAAAGCTTGGCTTAGGGCAGGTTTGAACTTCGATATTGATATCCTCTCCTGAAGAGAGTTTTACTCTCAAATCTAAGGAAACTTTTTTTCCTCCTAGATGTTCTACGGGAAGATTTGTGTCAAACATTTCAAGGCTTTGTTTTTTATCAGCTGATTTTATCCCTTCAGTTTGTTTATTTTGAGGTTTTTGTTTATTTTCTTCTAATTCTGGGATGCCAGGATTTTTGATCTCTAATTTCATGATTTCAGGAATGTTTAAAAAATGTTTTAAAACACGTTTTAAGATATCAGGTTTATCTACAAAGAATTTTTTAAAGACAACATCTCTTGTCATTTTTATATAGTTTTTTTGCTTTTTCATTTTATATCTCCTTTTTTTAAATTAAGTTAAAGTCCCTACTTAAAAGTTATTAGCAAATTCACTTCCAGACTGATACAAAAGTGTAAAATAATGGGATTTATATATTTAAATAACCCTAAATGGTACTTGAGAGAATTTGAAATAGTGATAATAAAATCATAGGTTTAAGACTAAGAAAAAGTCTAAAAAAAAGATTAAAAAACCCGAATTGAACACTTTAAAAAGAATTGTGAGAGAATACAAAAGCCAAGCTTATTAGCTATCCTTAAACCTTATGAAATATACCTTATTTCATAAGAAAATGCCTTTAAAGAAAACCTGTATAAAAAAAAGTAATGGGTTAAGGGAATGTATCCACTCCCAGACGATATTTAATGAATAAAACTTTATAAAGTCTTATGACAAGCTTAAAGAGCTTAGCATAACCTTTGAGAGTGAAATAAAATCCATTCTGTTTTCACCTTTCCTAAAGAATCATCTATTGACGACTTCCCAGCTATGAAACAAGATCATAACTTCCTAGTCTCTATAAAACTTTTAACTAAAGAAATTGAAACAGAGCTATTGGATAGAGGCTTTAAGGAAAGCTCTTAATCTTGTGGGTTTAAACGATCAAAAGTGTCTTGGTCAAATTTGCCAAAAGTAATTATCTCACTTCTAGGAATTATTATCTCTACTGCATTAAGTTTATTATCTTTAGTATAAATTATGTTCCAGTCTATCTTTTTTGAGTCTTGTATTCTGCCCCCACTTGTTATAGGGCAAATACCTATCATTGAAATTTTGATCTAGGGTTTTCTGTGTATTTTGTCAAATATCCTATATAAGCCTTGTCATTTTTTAAAGTTAAAATAACAGGCTCATTTGTTTTTTCCCATTTAACACAATTTAAGAAAAAAATATCATAGACAGGCAAAAATGTTTTTTTTGAAATATATTTGCTAGAAAAAATTAAAGCAAAAATCCCAGAGAAAAATAATGAAATAAAAAGCTTAGAATATAAACAATAAAAATTTTCATCACAGCCTTTATGAAAAAAAAAGCTAAAAGGTAACCAACAGAATGCTGAAATAAAAACTAGGGCAAAAACATATTGCTAACCTGTTAGTTTTAAACTCCCTTGTGGTCTTTGTTTATTGTATATATGAATAAACAATAAACTAGGGATAACCCACAGCAATTTTTCAAGCTCTAGCATATTTTAATAATTGATATAATTTTTATTTACTGATAGCTTTTAATATCTCTTTAGTCTGATCTGTTTTATCTTTTACTATCTGTTCAACAGGAGTCCAATCTTCTCTTACTGTTCCTTTCCCATAAAGAAGCCAATCAAAAAAAGCTTTATAAAGCTTTTTTTTAGGAACTTTTTCTATTTTAGGGTTTTTCCCATTTAATTCTTTATCCATAATACCCTACCTGTTTCATTTAAAGTCTTAACAAAAAACAAAAAAAGTCACAAGCCAAAAACTTAACCATAGTTTCACTCTCAAATCTAAGGAAACTTTTTTATCGAATAGATGTTCTACGGGAAGATTGCTGTCTAACAATTCAAGGCTTTGTTTATCTTAAGGTTTTTCTTTAGATATCTTTTCTTCTAACGTCTTGGATGTTGGGGTTTTTGATCTCTAATTTCATGATTTCAGGAATGTTTAGAAAATGTTTTAAAACAAGTTTTAAGATATCAGGTTTATCTAAAAAGAATTTTTTAAAGACGACATCTCTTATCATCTTCACATAGTTTTTTTTTCATTTTATATCTCCTTTTTTTTAAATTAAGTTAAAGTAACTCATTAAGAGTTACGTGCAAATTCACTTCCAGACTGATAAAAAAGTTCAAAATAATGGGATTTATAATTGAGTATCAAATCTTTATTTTTTCCATGAATTAAGTTGTTTTTTTATTAAATTGTATTATTATTTATAGAGAGTGATACATACATAAATAAGGAGGTAGTATGAAAACTTTAAAAAAATTATTACTAAAAATGAGGGTGAGGTTTATATTAGCAGTGAGCTTTTCCGTGTTTGCTGGCTATCAAGCATTCCCACAACAAGATACAAGGGATGGTCCGAATTCCATTATGCCGCTTACGAATGTGATGTGGATGAGGTAAATAGATTAATAAATCAGGGAGTGGACTACTATTGGTCTCCAGATGTTCGTGGAATGAGACCTGTGGACATAGCTGTGGAGCAAAAATGTTATGAAATTGTAAATATTTTAGGACCCTTGCTTGAACAGTTTCGACTGGAATGTCATGAAAATCTCCCTAACTATGGGCGTTATATATGTGACAAATTCTGAAGTGTAAGCATAGTAAGTAGGTCAGAGTATCTTCTCTATCAGTTTATGGATTCAAAAAATTTGAATCCATAAAGCTTTTAGATTAGCTGAAAGTCGAGCAGGAGTTTCTGGTATTCCTGCTTTCTGGATGGTTCACAGATTTAGGGACTCAACTTGAACAAAGAAGCTAATTGAAACTTAAAAAGTGGTTCGTTAAGATCAATATCTCCTTTGGCACATTCACTTAGTTCAGACATCGAAGAGATTCTACTATCCACCGGTTAAAAGCTCCAGCCTTGCTAAGCCCCCCTTCACACGACAAACCCGATTGAGTCTATGTTTTTAATATTGTTGAGACGAGATTAGAAAGGTTAAAGGAAATAAGGATTTTAGTGGCTGAAATTAAGAAACAACAAAAGGAGCTTGAAAATAAATTGAAGGCTGGTTAGAGTTTAATCTGTCTCATGGGCTTAATCCTGTTTCAACTAAAAATAGGACATCCTCAAATTAACTTACCCAACAAAGTAAAATACTAGTTAGCCTTTTTAAGAATTCTTCTTTATTTTTTAATTTCTTCTTTAGAAAAACCTGTAAATTTAGATATAAAAGCTATATCTGTTTTTTCTTTCAACATATTTAAAACCATTTCTTGCAGTCCTTCTTTCATGCCTTCTTATCTACCTTCTTTCATCCAATCCTGTTTGTCTAATCTATAATCCATCTTCCTGTAACTCATCATAGGCTAACTCTTGCATTCTCTCATCCTCTGATAACTTTCTAAAATAACTCATCGCTTCCTCCATATCCTTATCTCTTGATAAATCCTTCCTCTCCTTTACCAATTTACTTAATTCCACGATCACTATCTTTAAATCCCTGTTAAATAATATATAAGGCTCTTTATCTCTTCATTATGGAAAAACAAGATATAAAATCTTTTACTTCTTTTAAAACAGAAAATTCTGTAAATACGAGAGAATAGTTTGGAGTTATTTTATCATAGTTATCTTAAACTTTGTGCATGAAGTTTACTCCAGTATAAAAGCACTCTTTTTAGAAAGCTTGGCTTAGGACAGGTTTCGATATTGATATTCTCTCCTGAAGAGAGTTTCACTCTCAAATCTAAGGAAACTTTTTTCTCTCCTAGCGACGATTGCTATCTAAAAATTCAAGGCTTTGTTTATTTTGAGGTTTTGCTTTAGATGTCTTTTCTTCTAACTTCTTGGATGTAAGGATTTTTAATTTCATGATTTCAGGAATGTTTAAAAAATGTATTAAAACACGTTTTAAGATCTCAGGTTTGTCTACAAAGAATTTTTTAAAGACGACATCTCTTGTCATTTTTACATGGTTTTTTTCATTTTATATCTCCTTTTTTTTAAATTAAAGTCACTTATTGAGAGTTACGTGCAAATTCACTTCAAACTGATAAAAAAGTTAAAAATAATGGGATTTATAATTGAGTATCAAATCTTTATTTTTTCTATGAATTAAGTTCTTTTTTGTTTTTTTGTGGATAAAAATGTTCCACGTGGAACATTTTTAAAATAGCAATAAAATTAAGAATAAAAATAAAGAAAAGTAAAAATTTATTTTAAGGTTTAATTGAGTAAAGTTTAAGAATTATTTTAGAAAAGTCTGGACAAAAATTAAGTTTAATGAATAAATAGACTTGAAAGAAGTTCTTTATTTGTAAGAATGAGTTAAGGGTTTTAAGAAAGACCTTATACAGCAAAGGGTGTCATGATAGGGCAAATTATTAGTTTAGTTAATCAAAAGGGAGGGGTTGGAAAAACCACGAGTTCTGTCAACCTTGCTTCAGCCTTAGCACTAAAAAAATATAAAACCTTAGTTATTGATGCGGATTCTCAAGGAAATGCTTCTAGGGCTTTAAATGCTTCTAAAAAGCATCCTTTTCTTTATTCTGTTCTTTTAGATTCTGTACCTATTCAAAAAGCGATACAAAAAACCGAACTAGAAAATTTGTTTCTAATAGCTAGTAATAATAATTTGGCGGCTTTTAATATAGAGGGACCTAAAAAAAAAGGCTGGGAGTTTTGTTTAAAAGAAAATATTCAAACTCTTGTAACAGAGTTTGATTTCATTTTTATAGATTGTCCTCCTTGTTTAGGACCTCTAACTGTCAATGTATTAACGGCTTCTCAAAAATTTATTGTCCCTCTGCAATGTGAATATTATGCTTTAGAGGGTCTAAGTCAATTGGTTGAGACTATTTGTCGGATAAGAACTCATTTTAATCCTCAATTACAGTTTCAAGGAATTTTATTAACTATGTTTGATTCTAGGAATTCTCTCTCTCATCAAATTGAAGTTGAAGTAAGAAAACGTTTTGAAGATAAGGTTTTTCAAACTATTGTCCCTCGTAATGTTCGTTTAAGTGAAGCTCCTAGTTTTGGGCAAACTATTTTTCAGTATGATCCAAAGTCTTTAGGAGCAAAAAGTTATGTTGCTCTTTCAACAGAATTTGAGAAAGTGGCGGGTTTAAATTAGGAGAGTTTATGAAGCCTAAGTCTCATTATTTCAAATCTAAGGGAAGTCGTTTGGGGAAGGGTTTAGATGCCCTTTTAGGACCTATGGATTCTAAAAATCAAATTTTACTTTTAGATATTGAAAAAGTTTTTCCTAATAAAAATCAACCTAGAAAAAAATTTAACAAAGAAACCCTTTCAGATTTGGTGAAATCTATTAAAGAAAATGGGATTTTACAAGCTATTTTGGTTGAAGAAAAAAAAGGAGCTTATCAAATTATTGCTGGTGAAAGAAGATGGCGAGCTTGTTGCATGGCGGGATTAAAAAAGATTCCTGCGGTTTTAAAAACAGATATAAGTCAAAAAAAAATAGCTCTTTGGGCTTTAGTTGAAAACCTACAAAGGGAAAATCTTAATCCTATGGAACAGGCTTTAGCTTTTAAAGAAATAATGAAAAAAAACCTTTGGAATCAAGAGACTTTAGCAAAATATTTAGGAATCTCTAGGTCCTCACTAGCAAATAGTTTAAGGCTTTTAAATTTAGATTCTGAAGTTCAAGACTTAGTTTCTAGTAAAAAACTTTCTTTTTCTCAAGCTAGAGAACTGTTACAGTTTAAAAGTTTGAAACAACAAAGAGAAATGGCTCAAGCTTGTCTTAAGAAGAAACTTACAGTTCAAAAAATTAAGACTAAAAAATCAAATCCATCCGTTCCATTTTGGATTCGTCAAATCTTAATTGAAATTCAGAAAAAAAAGAATGTTTCCTTAAATTTCAAATACTCAAAAGGAAAAGGAGCTTTGAGCTTTTCCTTCAAAACAGAAGAAGAACTTAAAAACTTGTTGGATAAACTGCTTTAAAAAAATATTTTTTATGTCTGAAAATAAAGAATCTTTACAGGTTATTCTTGGTGAAGGAGCTTCTTTTGAAGGAGTTCTTCGATTTAAGGGACAGGTTCGTTTGGGAGGAAATTTGAAAGGGGAAATCTCTGGAGAAGGTTGTCTTATTATTGAATCTACAGCAAAGGTGAATGCCACTATTTTAACAGATCATTTGATTTTACTTGGTGAATGTAAAGGAAAGATAAAAGCTCGAAAATCTGTTGTCATGGAAGTTCCTGCTCATTTTTCCGGAGATATATCTAGTCCCGCTCTTGCTATAAAAGAAGGTGTCTTTTTTGAAGGAACTTCAAAAAAAGGAATTTAAGTTTTTTCAAAATAACTAAGTATAAAGTTTGAATTTGTTAGAAATTCACAATTAATTTAAAATAGTTTATCTTGACCTGAGCTGTTAGAAAAGTTATCAGATTATCTTAATAGGTTTAAAAGATTTATCTTTAAGGGATTTTTTATGAAAATGTTAGGTTCTTTAGTTGAAACAGTAGGATTAGACTATAGTTTTTTTTATCATTTGATTTTTTCTGTTATAATTTTTTTTCTTTCTAAAAAATGGTTATGGCAAGCCTACATTCAAGCTATGGATAAAAGAACACAGCTTACAAAAGGACGTGTCAATGAAACAGAAGCTTTAGATCAAAAAATTCAAATCAATAAAGAAATTTATGAAAAGAAAGCGAAACATATTCATAAAGAATTTCAAAATATTTTCAATGATATGAAAGAAGATTCTTTAAAATATTTTTCAAAAGAGAGTTTAAAAATCCAAGAAGAACATAAAAAGCTCATGAAACAAAAAAGGGATTTTTTAAAGAAAAAAGTTCAAGAGCAAGAGGATATCTTAAGAAAATCTTTAGTTTCTTTGAGTGAGTTGCTTTTAGAAAAAATAAAAAGTTGAGATTTTGGAGATGAAATATAAGTATAAAATAGGTTCCTTCAAAAGGAAAGAGTCTTTGAAAAATCTGGTTTTGAGATATTCAGGTTTTGTTCTTTTGTTTTATCCCTTTGCATCCTTAGCAACTTCTGAGCTTTCGACTCGGCTTGTTTTTATTCAGATTTTTAATTTTTCTCTCTTTGCTATAGGACTTTTTTTTCTTCTAAAAAAACCGGTTCAAGTTTTGTTTCATAACAGACAGAAAAATTTTTTTGCTTTTGAAAAACAGGCTTTTGAGTTAGAAAAACAAAAAAAAGAGGAAAATCAAAAATGGGAGAAAAAAGTATCTGTTTTGAGAGAAAAAGAAAAGAATATTAAAAAAAAAGCAGAGGAAGAAGGAAATAGATTTAGAAGAGAAAAACTTCAGGAATTAAAAGAAATAGAAAATAAATTAAAAACTTATGCAAATTTTTTAATTCAGCTTGAAACTGAAAAAATAAAAAGACAGCAACTCAATTACTGGAAAAAAGAGTTAATTCAAAATGTAAGGAGTGAGTTGCAGGAGCTTAACTCTTCTTTTCAAGAGCAAGAGGAAAAGATTTTTTTGGATTTTTTACAAAACTATAAAAAAAGGATTTAAAGTTGAAGAGTAAAAAAAGTTATATCTATGCTCAGGTTTTATTTGAAGAAGATTCTAGCCTTGAATTTTTAAAGCATGTAAAAATTTACTCTGATATTTTATTGGAGAGTTCAATTTCTTCTTTTTTTTTCTCTTTGTTTATTCCTTTAAGAGAAAAACAAAAACTTTTAGAGCAGGCTTTATCTTCAGCTCCTCCTTTGTTAGTTCGTTTTTTTACAGTGTTATTGAAGAATAAAAGTTTTCCTCTTTTGTCAGAAATTGTAAAAAAATACCAAGAGCTTATAGAACGTAAAAACAATAGGACTCAAGCTCTTGTTTATAGCCCTAAAAAGTTAGGAGAAAGAGAAAAATTAAGTTTAAAACAAGCTTTAGAAGGAATTTTTAGTAAAAAGATTGAGATTCAAGAAAAAGAAGATAAAAGCTTAATAGCAGGCTTATTAGTTGATGTCGAAGGGTATATGTTTGAATCCAATATAAAACAATTTCTTAAAAAATTTGAGAAGACAGGAGGCTTATAATGTTTCAAGCAGATGAAATTAAAGATCTCTTAAAAAAACAGATTCAAAATTATGAAAAATCTTTAGATCTTTCTGAATGGGGACAAGTGATTTCTGTAGGTGATGGGATTTGCCGGGCTTATGGTTTAAAAAATGTAATGTTAGGGGAAGTCGTTTCTTTTGATAAGGGATCTAAGGCTTTAGCTTTAAATTTAGAACAAGATGTTGTAAGTTTAGTTCTTTTAAGTTCAGAAAGTGAAATTAAAGAAGGGGATAAAGCTTATAGAACAAATCAAATTATTCAAGTTCCTGTTGGAGAAGCTCTTTTAGGTCGAGTGGTCAATACTTTAGGGCAAGCTTTAGATGATTTAGGTGAGATTAAAACTAAGACTTCGATTCCTTTAGAACAAAAAGCTCCGGGAATTGTCGTCCGGCAGCCTGTAAGTGAACCTCTTCAAACAGGGATTAAAGCTATTGATTCTATGATACCTATTGGGCGAGGACAAAGAGAGTTAATTATTGGAGATAGGCAAACAGGTAAAACGGCTATTGCAATTGATACAATTATCAATCAAAAAGGAAAGAATGTAAAATGTTTCTATGTGGCTATAGGTCAAAAACGTTCTACTCTTGCTACAGTTATTGAAAAATTGAGGCAGGCAGGAGCTATGGAATATACAACAGTTGTTTCTGCTACAGCCTCAGACCCAGCTCCGCTTCAGTTTTTAGCTCCTTATACTGGTGTAGCTATGGCAGAGTATTTTAGAGACAAGGGAGAACATGCTCTTATTGTTTATGATGATTTAACTAAACAAGCTCAGGCTTACCGTCAGCTTTCTCTTCTTTTAAGGAGACCTCCTGGCCGAGAAGCTTTTCCTGGAGATGTGTTTTATATTCATTCTCGTTTATTAGAAAGGGCAGCTAAAATGAGTGATTCTAAAGGGGGAGGATCTTTAACGGCTTTACCTATTGTAGAAACACAGGCAGGAGATATTTCAGCTTATATTCCTACCAATGTGATTTCAATTACAGATGGGCAAATCTTTTTAGAATCGGATTTATTTTATAAAAATATCAGACCAGCTATTAATGTGGGAAAATCTGTTTCTCGTGTGGGAGGAGCTGCTCAAATTAAAGGAATGAGACAAGTGTCTGGTACTTTAAAACTAGATTTAGCTCAGTTTAGAGCTTTAGAGTCTTTTTCTGCTTTTTCAAGTGATTTAGATGATTCTTCTAAAAAGCAACTTGCTAGAGGAGAACGTTTGGTTGAAATTCTCAAACAAAAAGAAACAAGTCCTTTAAGTGTAGAAGAACAGATAGTTTCTATTTTTTGTGCAACAAAAGGCTTTTTAGATTCTTTAAAAATTAATCAAGTTTCACAGTTTGAAAAAGAATTTTTAGAATTTATGAAATCTAGGCATATGGATTTTTTGGAAATTTTAAAAAAAGAAAAAAAGTTAAATTCAGAGTTAGAGAAAAAATTAGAAGATTTTATACATGAATTTCATGCGGTTTTTAAAAAATAAGATAAAAAATGATTAAAAAAATAAACTAAAAAATTGTTAATAAAAGTAAGATATGTCCGGTTTAAAAGAAATTAAAACACGTATCACAAGTGTTCAAAATACAAGGCAACTTACAAAGGCTATGAAGATGGTTTCTGTTGCTCGACTTCGCTTCGCTCAAGAACGCATTTTAAATTTAAGAAATTACGCTGATAATTTAGAAGAGCTTTTGAAAGATGTTATTTTAAGTCAAAAAGTCTTTCACCCTTTTTTCAAACAAAAAAAAAATATTGAAAAAGTTTTAGTTGTTGTTATGACAAGCGACCGAGGACTTTGTGGGGCTTTTAATGGAAATATATGTCGTTTTACAGAAGAATTTTTAAATAAGAAAAAATATGTCAAGCAAGAATTGTTTTTTATAGGAAAAAAAGGTCATGATTATTTTAAATTTAGAAATTATCCTTCAAAGGGATTGGTCTTAAATTTAGTTAAAGATATTTCTTATCCTTTATCTGCTCGAATTGCAAAAGAACTTATGGAATATACTTTATCAGGAGCGTATGATGCCGTTTATGTTATTTACAATGAATGTAAAAAAATTATTGCACCAAAGATTGTAAGTGAAAGATTTTTACCTTTTGATCTTTCAAGTGAAAGGCTTTCTGAAAGAAGGAAAAATTTATTTTCTTCAGATCTTTTATTAGAAGTTTCTTCTAAGGAATTGCTTGATAGTTTACTAGAGAGATATTTTAGTATCCAAATTTACCGTTATTTATGTGAAAATGTAGCTGCAGAGCATGGCTCACGTATGGTAGCTATGGAAAATGCAACAAAAAATGCAGAAGATGTCGGAAGAGGTTTAAGATTGAAATATAACAAATTGAGACAAAGTTTTATTACAACCGAGTTGATTGAAATTGTTTCAGGAGCTGAGGCTCTTAAATAAACTAAAAGGAGTATTTGATATGAAGATAGGTTACATTAAACAAGTCATAGGTCCGGTCGTTGATGTGGCTTTTGAGGGGGAGATTCCTCCTCTTTTAACAGCTTTGAAAGTAAAAGATAGAAATTTGATTTTAGAAGTAGCTTCTCACTTAGGTGATGGGATTTGCCGGACTATTTCTATGTCGGCAACAGAGGGTTTGTTGAGAGGTTTAGAAGTGATTAACACAGAAAAAATGATAGAAGTTCCTGTTGGAGAGGAAGTCTTAGGTCGCATTTTAAATGTGACGGGAGAATGTATTGATTCCGGTCCTGCTTTTAAACAGGAGCAAAAACGACCGATACATCGATCGGCTCCCTCTCTTCAAGATCAAAGTACTAAAACAGAGATTCTTAAGACGGGAATCAAAGTGATTGATTTGTTAGCTCCTTACATGAAAGGAGGTAAGATTGGGCTCTTTGGAGGTGCTGGAGTTGGAAAAACAGTTATTATTATGGAATTAATTCGTAATATAGCAACAGAACATGGGGGGTATTCCGTGTTTGCTGGAGTTGGAGAGCGAACAAGAGAGGGAAATGATTTATTTTTAGAGATGAAAGAATCAGGTGTGATTGATAAAACGGCCTTAGTTTATGGACAGATGAATGAACCTCCCGGGGCAAGATCTCGTGTTGCTCTATCTGGTTTGACGGTAGCAGAGTATTTTAGAGATGAAAAGAATCAAGATGTCTTATTTTTTGTAGATAATATTTTTAGATTCACTCAAGCTGGTTCTGAGGTTTCAGCACTTTTAGGTCGTATTCCTTCAGCTGTGGGTTATCAAGCTACCTTAGGAACAGAGATGGGAGCTTTACAGGAACGAATCACTTCTACTAAAGAGGGTTCTATCACTTCTGTTCAAGCCATTTTTGTTCCTGCCGATGATTATACAGATCCTGCCCCTGCGACAACTTTTTCTCACTTAGATGCTACAACTAATTTAGATAGGGAGCTGACGGCTTTAGGGATTTATCCTGCCGTTCATCCTCTTCAATCTAGTTCAAGGATTTTAAGTCCTGAAGTTGTAGGAGAGAAGCACTATGAGACGGCTCGCCGGGTTCAAGCTCTTTTACAAAGGTATAAAGATTTACAAGATATTATTGCTATTTTAGGGGTAGATGAACTGAGTGAAGAAGACAAACTTGTTGTTTCTAGAGCCAGAAAAATTCAGAGATTTTTATCTCAACCTTTTTTTGTTGCAGAAACATTTACAAATGTTCCTGGTCGTTATGTGGAGCTTGAGGATACCATTGAGGGTTTTAAACAGATTTTAGATGGAAATCATGATAGCCTTCCAGAGCAGGCTTTTTATATGGTGGGTTCTATAGAAGAAGCCTTAGAAAAAGCTAAAAAGCTTTAGTTATTTTTTATAGGAGTAAGATATGAGGTTAAATATTTTCACACCAGAAAAAACTATTTTAGAAAACAAAGAGTGCCAAGAGTTACTTGTTCCCTCGGTTAAGGGGTATTTAGGAATTTTACCTTTACATGCTCCTTTAGTTTCCCTTTTAACAGCCGGTGTTTTAAAATACCTTCCTAAAAATTCTGAGAAATGGGAAAGCTTGGCTTTAGGTTGGGGTTATCTGGAAGTTCAATTAGAAAATGTGCGTATTCTAGCTGAATCTGCTGAGACAAAAGAAAGTCTTGACAGAGCAAAAACAGAAAAAGATCTTAAGAAGATTCTTCTTCAGCTTGAAGATATAAGATTAGAGCCTTCACAAAGAGAGAAATTAGAGAAACAAAAGCTTCTTATGGAAAGTCAATTAGAACTTTAAAGAATTTTATTAAAAAAGAAATGCTAAAAAATGGAAATTTTTATTAATGTTAGACCCTATCAAATTCGTATTGCTTGTGTAGAAAAAGGACAACTTAAACAAGTTTTTTATCATAGAGATCATTCTCCTTCTCAAGTGGGGGCTTTATATAAAGGTCGAGTTACTAATATCAATAAGAGTTTAAATTTTGCCTTTGTGGATTTAGGTTTAGAGCGATCTGGTTTTTTGTATGGTAAAGATCTGGCTGGGAAAAACAAAGACCTTTCTACAGTTTTAAAACTCAATCAAGAGGTTTTAGTTCAAATCAAAGCAGATACTTTTCGCAAAAAAGGAGTTCGCCTGAGTGAAGAGATCTCTTTATCAGGTTTGTTTTTAGTTTATATTCCTCAGCAAAGGAATAAAGTAAGTGTATCTAGACAAATTAATAAAGAAGAAGACAGAAAGAGGCTTTTAAAAATGTTTGAGGAAAAAGACATAGAAGGTTCTCTGATCATTCGGACTTTAGCTAAAGATCAAAAAGAATCCGTTCTTTTTGAAGAATTAAAAAAGCTGGAGGAAAAGTGGAAGGCTTTGAAAAAAAAATTTCAGGAACAAAAGGAATTAAGTCAACTTCAAGAAGGGGAAGATCCCACTTTAAGATATCTCACAGATAGATTATCTTATGATATAGAAAAATGTTTTGTAGATGATAAAAAAATGTATAAAAAAATAGTTGCTTGGTTAAAATTTTTTCGTTCTGATTTAGCTAAAAAAGTAGAGTTTTATAAAGATACCATCTCGCTTTTTGAAGACTATCACTTAGAATCTCAATTAAGGCAAGCGAGTCAAAAAAAAGTCTCCTTAAAAAATGGTGGTTTTTTAATTTTTGAAGAGTTAGAAGCTTTTACTGTGATTGATGTGAATTCTGGAAGGTTTAAAGGAGATAAACAATTGTCAGAGAATTTACTGGAACTTAATTTAGAAGCCGCAAAAAAAATAGCAGAGCAGATTCAAATTAGACATTTAGGAGGAATTATTTTAGTGGATTTTGTAGATATGGAGAAAGCAGAAGATGGTGAAAAAGTAGTGACTTGCTTGGAACAAGGATTAAAGGGAGATAAACATTATCCTAAAGTTTTTAAGATGGGAGAGTTAGGAATGGTGCAAATCACAAGGAAGCGAAGTGAAAATTCTCTGTCTCAATTTATGACGGAAACTTGTAATCTCTGTGGAGGTACAGGTCGTAAAAAAAACATTGCTACTTTAGTTATAGATATTTTTTTAAAAGCAGAACAATTCGTCTCTCAAAGAAATTCTTTTTTTAGAAGAAAACAAAAAATTAAGATTTTATGTCATCCGGACATTAAAAAATATGTAGAAGAAAAAGAATCTAAAACTCTAAATTTTTTTTATAAAAAATTTTCTACTCATCTTATTTTAGAATCTAAGCCTTCCTTGAGATTAGAGAATTTTCAGCTTGAGAAAATTTAAGAAAACTTAGAATGAAACTTTAATTTTTATAAAAAAACTTCTGTCCTATCCAAAGAGAGATTTCAAAAAGTAAATAGAGAGGAAGCATCATAAAAAGCATACTAAAAACATCCGGTGGAGTTATTATAGCTGATAAAACCGCAATGGAAGTTATAACATAAGGTCTCGCTTTTTTTAAATCTTTAGGGCTTAAAATGTTTAAATTTAAAATTCCTATTAAAAAAATAGGAAGTTCAAAAACGAAACCAAAAATAAAGGCGGTTCTTAAAAAAAAAGAAAGATAAGGTTTTAAAGAGATATAGGGGATTTCCTCCCCTCCAAAATTAAATAAAAAACGAAAAGACAGAGGGTAAACAATAAAGTAAACAAAGAAAATACCTGAGATAAAAAGGAAAAAACTAGAAAAGCTAAAAAGAAGAGTCCTTTTTTTTTCTTTTTTATAAAGACCTGGAGAGATGAACTTCCAAATGTGATAAAACCAAAAAGGAGAGGATATAACAAAGGATGAAAATAAACTCACCATGAGATAAGAGAAAAATTTTTCAAAAGGAGAAATAAAAATAAGTTTACCTTCTGTTGCAGATAGATAAGGACTGATAGGCTTAGTTATAAGAGAGATAATAAATTCACTGAAAAAATAACTAACAATAAAACCTAATGTGATACAAATTAAAACTTTTATCATGCGATCTCTTAATTCGCTGAGATGTTCAGAAAAAGTAAAATCTTTTTTATCCATAGAAAAATACTATTTTTTTGTTTTTTTCTTTTCTTCTAAGAGGTTTAAATTTTCCTTGACTTCTTTTTCTAGATTGTTCAAGTCTTGTTTGACATCTTTTTTAATGTCATAAAACTCAGAATTTACGTCTGAAACAGTAGCTTTAAGTTCATTTAGTAATTGTATTAATTTTTTTACAACAGAAGGAAATTTTTGAGGACCAAATACCAGAAAAGCTATTAAAGTAATAAATAAAATTTCTGTAAATCCTAAGCCAAACATAGATCTTAAAGTTACAAGAAAATATTGGAAAATAAAACCCTTTTTTCTCGATGAGAAAAAATAATAGAAACGACTATTTTTCTTTAACTTTATTTAATTTTTTTTGAAAGATTTGGTTTTTTTGTAAAATTTAAAAGATAGGGGGATTTTTGTAGGGAGTGGGTTTGTTTTTGAAAAGTAAATAAAACTTTAGATAGAAATTTAAAGTTTTTAGCTAAACCTTTAAAAAGCGAGGAATTTTTATCATGGTTTTTACTTACAAGGTAATAAGAGGATTGTCCAATCTCTTCATAGTAACTTACGTTAAGTATTTGTCTTTTAATGGATTCTCTAAAAAAACCACTGAGACATAAACTAAAATCACCTATAGTTTTAAGGAGGTATATTTTTTCTTGAGTGTTTTTAGTGTTTTGAATTTTCATATAAATCTCCGTAAGATTTTTTTCATGATATTTTCTAGTACCTTGTTTTTTTTGAAAAAAATGTTCAGATCTCAAATAAAAAGATAAAAGTTCAATCAAATAATTTTTTAAGGTTAAAGGAATGTGATAAGTAGATAGTTCTTGACAGAGATATTCTTTAAAAGAAACTTCCTTTGGAAAAGACATACCTTAATTTTAAAGGTTTTTATAGTAAGAATCTAAAATTAGACTTTTTTTCTTGAAAAACAGAGCTTTTTTGATTAAATTTCAAGCAAAAGGGGTTGAATTTAAATATTTCTCTTATGAAAAGAATAAGAAATAAAAATAATAAGGAGCTTATTTTATGGATTCTGATAAAGACAAGAAGCTTATTAAGTTAGAGAAAAAGCGGGAAGATTTATCGAAAAAAAAGGATGAAGCAACTGTAATACATAAAAAGAGTAAAGATTCAAAAGAGAATTCAGTTAAAAAGTCAAAAAGGATTTTAAATGAAAATATTTCACATCCTTTTTCTTTAAAGAAAAAAAAAGATTCTTTTAAAAAAGATTTTAAGACAGATTCTCAAGAAAAACTAAGAAAAGAAAAAGAGCTTTTAAGTGATCAACTAAAAAAGTCAGAAACGGAATTTTTGTATCTTAGAGCTGAGTTTGAAAACTATAAAAAAAGGGTTGCAGAAGAAAGATTAAATCTTCTTCGTTATTCGGGAGAAGAATTTATATCTGAATTAGCGACAGAAGTGTTAGATGATTTAGATCGAGCTTTATTTGTGTCTTTAGATCAGAAATCAGTTGAAGATTTGCAAAAAGGTCTTAAAATGATTCAGAAAAAGTTAGCAAAGCTTTTCAAAAAATTTGGAATTGAGATTTTAGATCCTAAAGGTAAGCTTTTTGATCCCTCTTATCAAGAAGCTTTAAATTATATAGAGAATTCAAATATACCAGAAGATCATGTTATAGAGACTTATAAAAAAGCTTATAAATTTCATGATAAAATTATAAGACCGGCTCAAGTGTCTGTCTCTAAAAAAGTTTAAAAATGATGTCTGATGAAAAAGAAGCTCTTGTTAATTATTACTTGGTCTTAAATGTATCTTCTTCAGCTACACAAGAGGAGATAAAAAAAGCTTTTTTAAGCTTAGCTAAGATTTATCATCCAGATAAAAATAGGGGGAATCGTTTATCAGAAAAAAAATTTCAGCAACTTAATTCAGCTTGGGAAGTTTTAAGAGATCCAAAAAAAAGAAGATCATTTGATATAAAATTAAAAAAGAAAGAAGGATTTAAAAAATTATTTTTAAATCCTTCTCCTTTTCTCGATTCAAGAGTTCAAATTGAAAAGGGTATTGATTTAGAAGTTTGTGTTAAAGTTTCCTTAGAAGAAGTGTGTCAATCTCTTCAAAAGAAGATTTGTTATTTTAAACCTATTAATGGAAAAAAAAAGAAAAGTTCTTTTTCTTTTCAAATTCCTGTAGGGACAAAAGAGAAAACACGTTTGATGTTTAAAGGGGAAGGTGGAACAGAAGGTTTAGGTGAATTTGGAGACCTTTATGTTAAAATTATTTTTCATCCTCACAGTCTGTTTAAGTTGCTAGATAATGCTTATGATTTAATTTTAGAGCAACCTATTTCTGTTGTTTCTGCTTTTCAAGATAAAGAGTTGAAAACCTTATCTCCCTATAGTACTTTAAAGCTTCAAGTGAAGCCTCCGCTTTTAGATAAACAGATGTTACAAGTTAAAGGTTTAGGACTTTATAAGAATTTAAAGGGAGAAAAAGGAGATTTATTTATAAAAATTTTGATAGATTATCCTTTAGATTCAAGATTAGATATAAAAGAAGTTATGAAAAATCTTTCTCTCAAAGAAAAAAAACAGTATATTGAAGAATTAAGTAAGAATTCTTTTTTATATCCCAAGGTTTTAAAGTTTCAAAAACAGGTTCAAAAACTTAAAGTCCAATATCATTCTTTATGAAAAAATTCTTTTTCTTTTCCTTTTTTTTAGTCTCTTGTCATTTAATAGAAAAATCTTCCGTGAATGAGAAGAAAAAATCACAGCAACCTTCTTCGAATCTAGAAATGAGTTGGACACAAATAAAAAATCAAAAAGACCTTCCTTTTGAAAAACGAATTGAACAGATCGATCAATTTATTAAAGAAAATCAAGATAAGCAAATCGCTCTTTTAGCTTATTTTTTAAAAGCTGATTTATTTTTAGAAAACAACAACAACAAAAGAGCTTGTTTGATTTATCATAAAATTGTTAAATCTTCTTTTTTTTATAGTCCGTCATGGAGAGCTTACCGAGAATCAGCAAAATGTTATTTTAAGATGAAAAAAGTATCTCTTGCTTTTGAAAATTTACAAAAGTTTATAAAAAACTCTAAAGTGAAAAAAGAGGATAAAAGAAAAGCTCTTCTTTTACAGTGGGATTTGATAAAAAATAAAAAAAATTGGAAGAAAGAAAAGCTAATGATTTTTTCTTCTTTATCAGAATTAGAAACTCATGTTTTTGAGAAAAAAAAATGGTTATTAAAAGGTATTAAATTGATTGATAAAATGCCTTTTAAAGAAAAATTAAATTATGCTTTAAAAGCTCATTTATTCCCTGAATTTAGTTCTTATTTGAATTATAAGATTGGTTTTTACTATTTTGAAAATAAACAGTTTGCTTTAGCAGAAAAAAAATTAAATAAAGCTTTATCTTCTCTTCTTTTTGAACCGCTTAAAAAAAAAATAAGAGTGACTTTAACTTTAATACAAAAAATTAACAAAACCAACCCTACTTTAATAGGAGTTATTTTGCCTCTAAGTGGAAAAAGAAAGCTCTTGGGTGAAAAAATTTTAAGAGCTTTGGTTTTAGGTTTTAATATAGATAAAGACAGCCCTTTTCAACTTCTTGTTGTAGATAGTAAGAATCATAGAGATGTTGTAAGAACTCACATAGAAGATTTTTTTTATAAACATCATGTAACGGCTTTAATAGGAGGTTTAAGTAGTGAGGTCGCTGAAGTTATGGCAGAAAAAGCCGAAGAATTTTTTATCCCTACTGTGCTATTTTCACAAGATCCTGGATTAACTAAAAATAGAAGTTTTGTTTTTCAAAATGCAGTGAATTCTAAGCAACTATTAACTCCTCTTATTCAAGAACTAAGAGAAAAATTAAAAATAAAAAAAGTAGCTATCATGTATCCCGATGATTCTTATGGAAAAAAATATAAGGATTTTTTTGAAGAGAGTTTTCAACAAACCGGAGGACTTATTACAAGGAAAGTAGAATATAAATTAGATGAGGTTGATTTTAAAGAAGAAGTTAAAGAAATTCTTCACCTTACGTTAAGAGGTAGAAGAGAGGAATTTGAAAAATTAAAAAAACAGATATTAAAGGAGAATCCTTCTTTATCCCCTCGTTCTAAGAAATTGAAGCCTGAAAATGTGTTGAGCTTTAAAAAAGATTTTTCAGCTCTTTTTATTCCTGATTCTTCAAAAAGTCTTTTAAAAATACAAGATTATCTTAAATATTTTGGTTTAAAAGATATTTATTTAGTGGGTTTGAATTTATGGAATGTAAATCAGATTAAACCTAGTAAAGATTTTTCTATTGTTTTTGTTAATCTTGAAAAACAAAAAAACCAAAGCTTGTTTTATAGGGAATTTATTAAAAATTACAATCAAGTTCCTGGTCATTTTGAACAAAAAGCTTATAATACAACTGTTTTTTTAAAAAAAGCTTTAAATATTAAAGATACATCTCGTTTGAAGTTAAAAAATAGATTGAGTCAGATTAAAAATTTTAAAGGAGCTTATGGCACTTTGTCTGTTTCAAAAGATCAGGTTTTTCAATATCCTGTACAGGTGTACAAAATATCAGCTAAACCTTAAAGTAATAAATTATCTAAACTTTTTCAAAAGGATTATTTTTTTAATGAATATGTTTTTCAGTATCTGCTAAAGGTCTGTATTTATCAAAACTTAAAAACTAGACCTCTATCCCCTAAAGCTTTTCTAAAAGTCTCCGATTAAAAAGGTAAAGGAGTTGATTATGAATGAAAAACATATTGGTGCAACAAAATTACCTTTGATTTCTTTAAAAGATACTGTGATTTTCCCACAGTCTATACTTTCTGTTTATATCAATACAGAGTCAGCTAAAAAGCTGGTGCAAAAAGCTTTTGAAGGTAAACAGTTGGTTTTTTTATCTTGTTTAAAAGATTCCCCTCCTTTAAAGGATGCAAAAGAAGTTTATAAAACCGGTTGTGTTGCTTTAGTTATGAGAATAAAAAAACTCAATGCTGAAAATTCTTTAAAAATATTGGTGCAAGGCCTCTATAAAGCAAGAATTGAAAGTTTAGAAAAGGATGGTTTTGTTCATTTAAAATCTTTTAAAGAAAGGGAAGTAAAATTTTCTGAAAGACAAAAGCTTTTGTTTGAGGATATAAAACAATCTTTAGATAAATTAGAAAGTTTATCTCAACAAACAGTAACAGTTTTGAGAACAGTTGAAGATCCAAGTTCTTTTTGTGAGATGTTGGTTTCTCAGTTAGAGGTGAATACAAAAACTCTTCAAAAGTTTTTAGAAATATCAGATGTTGAAGAAAGACTTAAAGAAACTCACCGAATCTTTAAAGAGGATTTGGAAATGTCAAATCTTCAGGGGCGGCTGAAGAGTTTAATTAAAAATCCTTTATCTCATTCTCTTTCTCCTTCTTCTGAGAATTTAAATTCTCATAAAACTTTAAATCCTTATAAAAAAGAAGAAGTGAGAAACTATAAAGAGAATTTAGATCAAAAAGATTTACCGGGGTTTGTAAAAAAAGAAACTTTAAGGCAATTGAACCGTTTAGAAAAAATGCATATGGAAAGTTCAGAAGCAAGTATTATAAGAAATTATTTGGATTGGATTTTAGATCTTCCATGGAATGATGTAAGTGAAGATAACTTAGATATTAAAAATGCAGAGAGAATATTGAATGAAGATCATCATGGGCTTGAAAAAATAAAAGAAAGAATTTTAGAATTTTTAGCTGTTTGTCATTTAAAACCTAATGCTTTAAAAGGACCTATTCTTTGTTTTGCCGGACCTCCTGGAGTTGGAAAAACATCCTTAGGTCGAAGTGTTGCAAAAGCTTTAGGTCGAACTTATCACCGTATATCTCTAGGAGGAGTCAAAGATGAATCAGAGATTCGAGGTCATCGCAGGACTTATGTAGGTTCTATGCCAGGTCGAATCATTCAAGCCCTTAAAACTTGTAAAACAAAAAATCCGGTTATTGTTTTAGATGAAATAGATAAACTTTGTTCTGATTTTAAAGGAGATCCTAGTGCTGCTCTGCTTGAAGTTTTAGATCAAGAGCAAAATAAAACCTTTAGAGATCATTATTTAAATGTAGATTTTGATTTATCTCAAGTCTTTTTTATTGCAACAGCTAATTTAATTCAAAACATTCCTCCTGCTTTGAGGGATCGTTTAGAGGTGATTCGTTTACCTGGTTATACTTTAGAAGAAAAGAAACAGATTGTGAATAAATATTTAATCTCAAAAGAATTAGAAAATAATGGTTTACCAAAAGAGCATATTAACTTAGAACCTTCTGCTCTTAATTTTTTAATTCAATCTTATACGAGAGAAGCGGGATTGAGGAATTTAAGTCGCAGTTTAGCTAGTCTTTGCAGAAAAACAGCTAAAAAATTTGTTTTAGGAGAAAAAGAAAAACAGTTTTTTAATAAAAAACAAGTTGAAAGCTTTTTAGGTTCTCCTCTTTTTTACAAAGAGGAAAATTTAAAGACTCCAGAAATTGGATTTGTAACAGGTTTAGCCTGGACAGAAGCGGGAGGAGAAGTTCTCCCTATTGAATCTATCAAGGTTAAAAGTCAAAAATCTAATCTTATTTTAACAGGAAAACTCGGGGAAGTTATGAGAGAGTCGGCTCAAGCTTCATTATCTTATATTAAATCTTATGTTCAGAAAATGAATTTGAAACAGATTTCTTTTGATAAACATGAAATTCATATTCATGTTCCAGGAGGAGCTGTTCCTAAAGATGGACCTTCAGCAGGAATAGCTATAGCGAGTTCCTTACTTTCTTTAGTTACAGATGTTCCTATTAAAAACACTTTAGCAATGACAGGTGAAATCACTTTATCTGGTCGCGTTTTACCTGTAGGAGGTATTAAAGAAAAAGTCTTAGCTGCTTTTAACAATGGTATTCAAACAGTGATTTTACCTGATAAAAATTTAAAAGATTTAGATGAGGTTCCTGTTGAAATAAGACAGAGCATGAAAATTATACTTGTATCTCATTTATCTGAAGTTTTTAAACATGTTCTTCTTTTTGAACCCGCTTCTAAATCAAAATTAGGAGAGTATTTTTCTAATGAAGAAATAAAAGATACTGTGGCTTAACTGTTTTTTAGCTTTTTATTAATAAAGACAGGAGTTTTTTTATACCTGTTGTTTCCACTTCTTATTTTCTGTTTCTAAAAAAGATAGGAGTTGCAGAAGATCTGTGTAATCATTTTTTAAAGATTTAAAATAAATTTCTAATTCTTCATTTTTGCTTTCTAAAAGAGAAACTAAACTTAAAAGATCTTCTTTGTCTGATTTTAGAATTTTTATTTCCTTTTCTTTTTGGTTAATTTTATTTTCCTTTGTTTCTTCTAACTTTATAAAATACTGTCCCTCTTCTAGTTTATAGGGTATTTCTAAGTTTTTGATCTTTTCATGAAGATTTGAAAGACTTATTCTTTCTTGTTTTGAATATTCTTCTAAAGTGATCCAACCTGTCATTAATTGGTAGATTTTCTTTTTTTTACAAATCAAGTCAAGATAAATTTTTTTAAACAAATGCTTTTAATGCAATAAGAAATTAAAAGATTAGGGTGACTGAAGAGAATTTGACAGACTTTTGATAGATTTTTCATGTAAGACAGAGTTTTTTCAGGAAAAGATAAATCCTTTACAATACTTAAAGATCTTAAAAAAGCAAAAAGATGAAAATCATTTAAGCTTATCTTCTCTTCAAAAAACAGAGATTCTTCCTTTAAAACATTTTCTAAAGATTCAAGTTCTTTTTCCATCTGTTCTATGAGCAAAGAACTGTCATCTAAACGTTTTTTAAAAGAACCAATATAAGCTGTTTTTTTATTTTCAAAATAAGTTTTAGCTGAGGAAGTACTAAATTCCTCTAAAGGAGCTTGAACCCAACGAGGCATAGCTAGTGAGTAACAAAGGAGGTTGTTTTTATTTATCCAGTTTAGAAGCTTTGAGCTTTCAGTGCTTTGCACTTGTTGCGGGGGATATTTTTTGTCAATGAAATTGATAATATCAAGACTTTCTGGCATAAATTGTCCAGATTCATATTCTAGAATAGGAACCATCTTAGCTCCGATCATGGAATGAGGAGTTTTTTCATCATCATTAAGAAGAGTTTTAATTTTTATCTTTTGTTTTTTAAGTCCAAAAATCATGCGAGCTTTTACGCAGTAAGGACAATGTTCATAAATATAAAGAATCATTTTTTATGATTATAAAAAAAAATAAGTTTGTCAATATAATTTTTAAATTTAAATTAAGAAAAGAAATAAAATTATATATAATATAAAATATTGACATTGTTCCTAGTGTCTATTTCACAAATTAACTCAATAAAGTCTAAAAGCAAATTCATCTCAATCCCTACTCAAGTGCTTTTTAGAAAAGTGATGATACCCCCCCCATGTGTTCTCTTGTTTATAACAATCTAAACACTTTCAACCGCATTATTCGTGGTTGCTTTTTTTTAATATTTTTAAATGCTATCCTATAAATTTTCAACTGTTTAGTATCATTTTAACTTTACTACCAGTTCTTATTTCTTTGATTCTTTCCAGGGTGAATTTTAGTTATGGATTTGTTTTCAGCCAGTTCTCCAAAATAGATCTCATCTACTTGAAGATCGATACCCCCCCCCTCCACTTTATCATTTTTTCTTTACCAGCTTTTTTTATTCTGTGAAGCATAAACCAAGCAGTTGCTTGTCTTAATCTTATTTGTTTCGATAATTGAAGACTTGAAATTCCTCCCCTAGAAGTTTGTAGTAAATAGATAGCATAAAACCATTTACTAAGTTTTATTTTAGATCTGTAAAAGATTGTGTTTGTTCTAACATTAAACCTTTTATTACAATTCTTACAAAAGTAAAAACCTGTTTTTTTGTTTTTCTTTGATATATTCTTTGAGCTACAATGCCCACATTTTACTCCGTCTTTTTCATAATAAATTTTTTCTAAAAAATTTAAGCATTTAAAATCTGTATTGAAATATTTTTGAAACTCAAAACTACTTAAAACAAATTTTTTTTTCATAAGATCAATGATAGTCTAGGTTATTTACTGCAATCAAGCGTATAATTTTCTGAATTTTTTTGTATAAAAATATTGTTTTAGTTTATTGTTTATCTATCTTATAAAATAAAGGAGGTAAGATGAATTTTATTAAAAAGAAATTATGTAAATTAATCGGGGTAATAATACTCTTCATAAGTATCCATGTTCATGCATCTGATTATTTGTATGCTCTTCGACGGGTTGGAGCTACAGAGTTGCACTTAGCTATTGCTACTTGTCATACACTAAACCTATTTGTTTCTAGACCTGATATGGACGATTTAAGGGAAATAATAAGTAAAGGAATACCTGTAAATGCTACAGATAACAAAGGGAGGACAGCTCTCCATTATGCATTTGCTGGAGGAAATAATACTTTGTGTAATGATTATGTATATCAATTAATGGAATTAGGAGCAGATCCAGATATAAAAGATTCTACAGGTAGAAACCCCTATCAGACAAGCAATAGAGGTTATAGATATCTCATTTTTCAATAAGTTTTAAACTAATTTTTGGTTCAAAAGATCTCTCTTTTTCTATTTAATAATAGTTACTGAAAAAGAGGGGTCTTTTTGATATTTTTCAGCTTTCAAATTAGATAGACAAGTTTATTTTTTCAGCAATTTGTTTCAAAGGATTTTAAGGTTTTTTATTCCCTCTTGTTACATACTTTATATATTGAATCTACTTCCAAGCAGACAACTTGATTTATAAATTACTCAAATAAGCTTTCTCTTATAATTTAGATATACTTAAAGTTCCCTGAATTTTATGGTTCTAATTTTATAACAAGTTCGTTCTGTTTCTGTGTGTCGATTTTTATTGACCAGACAATGGTAAAAAATATCTTGAGGTTTTTTATCCAAATGGAATAAATAAGGAAGACCATTGTTTTTTCTAACTACGGAAATTCCCTTTTTTTATTGATACAGCTATTTAAAGGGATGATTAAAGATTAGAGGATTCTAAAATTCCTTCAAATTTCTTTGGATATGATGAGATATGTTTATCCAAAATTTCCTTTAAAGAGATTTCTAACAAATCTACTTCTTGTTTTGTATTTGAGGGAGATAAAGAGACCCTAATACAAGATCTAGCATAAGCTTTATCAGCTGAGCCATTTAACATTGTTATAACATGGGAAGGTTCAGTAGAACCTTCATTGCAAGCTGAGCCAGATGAAATATATAGTCCCTTTTGAGCAAGAGATAATACAAGCACATGATTTTCAACACCTGCACAATAGATATTAGATGTATTAGGTAAGCGATTGGCATTTTTACAATTAATTTCAAAAGAGCTTGATAGATTTTTTTCTAAGCTTTCTTTTGAAAGAGTTAATAATTTATCTTCTAAATAATCTCTTAGTTTTCTGACATAATCCTGTTTTTTTAAATCAATGTCTTGAACAGCTAATTTGAAAGATTTAATAGCTGGATAATTGTAAGTTCCTGGTCTTAAAGCTCTTTCTTGTCCTCCTCCATGCATAAGAGGAGCAAAAGCTTTTTTAGCATATAATAAACCAATTCCTTTCATAGCTCCGATTTTATGACCTGAAAAACTGACAAAATCAACATCCCAGTCTTCTAAATCAACAGGCTCTTTACCTAAAGATTGAACTGCATCTACATGAATAAGGCAGTGATATTTTTTAGCAATTTGACGGATAGTCTTTATGTTTGTAATCACTCCTGTTTCATTATTAGCGCTTAAGAAAGATAAAAGAGACTTAGGATATTTAAAACACATTTTCTCCAATTGATTTAAATCAATTTCTCCTTGATAACTTGTAATCCAATGAACAAGAGAGACCTCTTTTTTTTGCTTAGATAGATAATTCAATCTTTTGAGAGTTGCATGATGTTCTAAAAAAGAACTGATAAAACCAGATAACTGATGAAGTTTTAGTGTCTCTAGAGAAAGAATAGTATTAATAGATTCCGTTGCTCCGCTGGTAAAAAACAAGTGTTTAGAAGAACAATTTAAGTACTCTGAAAGAAATTGACGACAATCTCTGATTTTTTGATATAAGTTTTGAGCTTTAAAATAAATAGAAGAAGGATTATACCAATCTTCTAAAATACCTTGTTTAAGGTATTTTCTCACAGAAGGAGAATAAGAAGTGGTAGAGTTGTGGTCAAAATAGATCAATCTTTCCACCCTAACCAGTCTTCAACTAATATTTCCCAGATAAATTCTGAAAGAATTTTTGTCCTATCTTTTATTTCTTTTTCTGTAAATTTATTATAATTAGAAATATGTTTCAGAAGAGGAAGATAAGGATATTTATCTTCGTTTTCCGTTTGGCAAAATTTTTTATATTCCTTGCGTTTTTCTTTAAAAGATTTATCTCCTAAAGAAGAATTTAGAGATTGAGGTAGGAGAGTTAGATTTCCTAAAGTATCAAGACCAAAGGCTTTTTTATTATTTTGAGGGATAATATGTTCTATAGTTTTATAATCTGAAACTTCTAACCAATAAAATATATCTAAAATGTCAAGACCTTTTCCTTTTTTTAATATGTTTTTTTCAGTATCAAAATATCTTTTGTTATAGGCTAAGAATAAGAGAAATCTAGTTAATTTTTTATTTTTATAGACAGCACTTGTTTTAAGTTTTTCTATCCATGTATCTTTTAAATCATTTAATGTTAATTCCTCTGTTTTTTTAGAAGATAGCTTTTGAATAAACCATTTTTTTAATTCTTTATTTAAATTTATTATTTTAGTAGTTTTTAAATTTTTTGATATCTCTTTATAAGCTTTGTCAATTCCAGAAGTTCCTCCTTCATGAAAAGCTCTCCAAAGGCTTGAAAAGGCTGTACAGTGTTTTACGCATTGTCCAAGGGAATCCTTATTACTTTTATAAAAACGAATGATTATTGGTAAAATGCGATCATGGTTTAAATCTGATAAAAACTGAAAACACAGTTGTTCATCTTTATTTTTAAGTAACTTTTTATTTGTTTCTCTTTTTAACCAGTATTTTGAGTAAAAGTTATCAATCGTTTTTATATCTTCTACTAACTGCGGAGCAATTTCTTTTTTTTGATCAAGAGGTTTATCTAATAAAACTTGTTTTAAATATTCTCTTTGATCCTTAAATTTTGTATTAGATAAAGTATAATTAATTTCCTTAAAATCACCTCTATAAAGGGGTAGATATAATAGCAATTTTCCGGTATGAGAAATAACTTTTTGCCTTTTTTTTGTATATTCTTTCATGATTTTATCTTGAAGTTTGTTAATTTCTTCTGACAGTTTTTGATTAATGGTATAAAGTTCTGATTTTAGAGTTTCAAAAGCTGTAAGAGGTTGTCCTGTTGTATTTAAAGTATTAAATAAATTGATAGCAAAATTTTCTGAATTTTTACCTGTAATACAAATAAAGCAAAATTTAATGTTATTTAAAATAAAATCTAATAAATGTAAAACGGATTTTATATTTTGTAAATCTTCTGGTGTCTTTGAATTTAAATCTGAAATATTATTACATTCATCTACTGTGCGTTCTATTTCTTCATATATAGTAGTTTGTATCTCTTTGAAAGAAGAATTTTTTAGATCTGTGCCTCCTTCTTTAATAAAATTCAAAATATCCTGTTCGGTTTCAGTTCCTTGAGATTGTTCTCTTCTTAGAGAAACTTTTTTAATTAGATTTTCTAAATCTTTCTTTTTTTCTTCCAATTTAGATTGTTTTTCCCATAGGTCTTTCATCTTTTGAATGTCTGAATACTTTTGATTTTTTCCATTTATATCTTTAATTAATTCATTTATTTTTTTTAGAAATAATCTTATTAGTAAAAGAAAAGAAGTGATTCTTTGTTGTCCGTCAATAATATAGTATTCTTCTTGTTGAGGATAAGCATTATCTTCAGAAGAAAGAATTATTGATCCAAAAAAACAAATATTTTCTTGATTTTTATTTGTATAAGATATTGTTTTAAAAATATCTTCTATGTCTTCTTTATCCCAAGCATAAGGTCTTTGATAGGAGGGTATCACTAATTTTCTTTGTAAAATATCTTTTAGTTTAGCTAAGCCAATCCTGCTTTGACCTTCTAAAACTTGAACTTCTATTTTGTTATCAGACATTATTTTAATTAAAAAACCAGAAAAAAGCTTATCATATTTTTTTATAATTCACAAATAAAAATTTAATTAAGTTGGGAATTGGACTTAACTTTCCAAATTTAAAAAATAAAATTCCTTATTTTTCCTTGTAGCTAAAAAATAACCCTCTTTAATTTGTTTTAAAAAATATAATCTTGATACCTCTTTCCTCTGCAAGTTTGAAGTAAATATCTCCTGGAATTTTTTACATCTGTAATACGGAAACAGCTTTATAACAACTCTTTCTAAAATGTGGTCAAATTTCTTTTTTCTAAATACTTGCTTTCTTTTAAGATGGGAATCATCTCATAAATTGGTAAGCCTTAAAACTTCTAGTTTTTTCTTATATATTTTAATCTCTTAAACTTCTTATATTTAAAGGCTAACACAGGATTTTTGAAAAGTTAGGTCTATAGTTCCCGAATGATTTAAAAAATTAAATTTATATAGTAATGACCTATTTGTGAGCAATGGAAGATTTACTTATATCATTGGCTATTAACTCGATAAATAGAATTTGTATCTCTTAATCCATCTATGGAAAAAACAGCAACACTTCCTGTTTGTGAAAATAACTTCCCTAAATTTTCCCAATACAATTTGTTTCTTAGACTTCCATTTGTAAATATTATGCTTTTTATTTTCCTTTTGTAAAGTATGTTTAAAATATAATTTAGATTTTTAGAAACAATCTAAAATTCCCTATAAATAAACTTTCTTTAATTTTGGAAGATATTCTTTATAAAAAATTTTATTATAATCCTCTGGTTGTTCACTCATAGGAAGTCCGGACAATGTCCTACCTTTATGAATACGTTCACTTGAGGGTAGGATAAATTACATGTACTAGTTGTTTCTATTTGTAAGATTTTTATTTCAGATAAGCTTAAATAGAAAGACATTTCATTTCAAAAGTTATTTTGTTTATTTAAACTCAAGAATCTAAATTATAAAATATCTTATTTTTTTAAGTAAAGTTTTTTAAAAAGTTCTGTTTCTCTAAAATCAGAATTATCTTTCATAAAATCTAAAGCCGTTTTTCCTTCTAAATTTTTAATGTTTATGTTTGCTTTGTAATCAAGCAAAAGCTGAATGGTCTTTTCGTCTATAAACGAAATGTTTTTTCTTGTATTTCTTGTAGAAGCTGCCATTAAGAGGTGTGGATTTGTGATTTTTACTTTGTAGGTTAGGGTTAGCTCCTTTTTCTAACAAAAGCTGTATCACATCAATGGATTGCCTATTGTGTAAGACCCATATTAAGGGACTAGCTCCATGTCTGCTATCAAGAATAATCTATATCATCTATCATATATTTAAGTAGTTTTTTAACCCATTTATAAGCTTCTATTTCTCTAACAACAGCATAATGAAGGGGAGTTGCACCTAGCTCATCTCTAGATTTATAATCTATTCCGTAAGAAATAATTCAATCAATTATTTCTGGTTTTTTCCCTGATAAAATTAAAAAATGAAGTATATTTCGATTGTTATTATCGTTTTGATTGACATTTTCCATATTTTTTAGAGTTTCTTCGAGCTGTTCTGGAGTTACATTTTTCCAAAATAATTCACTAACATAGCTTAGTTTTTTAGCATAGGATTTGTTACTTGCTATTTTAGAATTCTTTTTGTCATATTTTTGGTACAAATGCCAGTTTATAGAAGCTAATAAACCTAAAAAAACTAACAAAGAGAATAAAATTTTAAATTTCACCTAACAACATTAATAATTAAAAGTTTATTATGATGTCAATGTTGTTTTTAAAATTCATTAAGGCTTGAGCTTTTCAAAAAAAAAAAAGAAAAAGTTAGAGAGTAAGGAAGGAAAAATTTAGAAGTATTTTTAATATTAAAGATTTTGAAATAGGCTTATTTTTGAAATATCTAAAATGGTTGTATACGATCTTTTTATTTGGATTTTTTTGAAAGAAGAGGTAAATACAAAAAGAAATTTCTATAAAAAACAGGTAAAAAAATGCAAATCAATAAACTTTTTTAAGGAATCACTAATCTCTAAAATTTCTGTCTCTATCATTATTGGAGCTGTAAATTCTTTCATTCTAAATTGAGCAAGAAGATTCTCTTTGTTCCGGAATCACTTAAATAAGAAGTATTTTAAAAAATAAAATTCCTTATTTTTCCTTGTAAACAAAAAATAGCCCTCTTTCAAATCCTTATTTTTTCTTTAATTCTTCCAATGTTTGCATTACAGTCTCCGCATAAATACTCTTTATTTCTCCTTTCTTATGATTGTGATCTAGACATATTTGATTATGTTTCTTAACAAGTTTTTCATGAAAAATAGCTAGATGATTATAGGTAAATTTATTGGTTGAGGAATGTCCTTTACTAAGATTATATTTCCACATATTAGTCCATTTTCCCATATTGATCTTTAGATAGATTCATTTTTAATCTTTTTGTGCCTCTATCTTTAATATAGTTTAGGAAATCCCTAAAACTTCGTTTTCTCTTATTTATTTTAAGCTCTTAAAACTCTTGAATTTAAAGGCTAAAACACAATTTTTAGAAAGTTATAATTCCCATAAGTTTAGTTTTTTATGACTTAAATTAATTTTTATATATAAAATTCTGAGACTAATTTATTTTGATAATTATAAATTCACTCCAGGAAATGAGTTAATAATAAATAAAGTCTTTTATAAAAAAGTAAAGACTCTAAAAAACCTTACAAGCTCATAAAATAGCTAAATGCAAAAATGTATTTTCAGACACTTATAAATTCTAATAATTATTATTTTAAATAAAGCTTTTATAGGTCACAAATCAAACAAGCATCTTCTTGATCATCGTCATTGACAGTTTCTTTAAAAACATCTGTTATATTTTTACCTTTTTGTTTTTTTAAAGCCTTTTCCATTCTTTTTTGATAGTCTTTTTTAATTTGTTCTTTATTTTTTTCTATATCTTTTAGACTCTGACCTTCAATCCAAGTAAAACAAACATGGTCTCCTTTATAATTTTGAGTTTCATACTTCTTTGCTTTTTCAAATAACTCGGGATGTTTTTCTAAAAGACCAACCCATTCGATTTTTCTTTGAAAAAAACAAAAATAACAACCTGAACGAACTCTCCATTCATAATATTTTGGCAAACCAATTCCTGAATCTTTTAAAATTTTATTCACTCCGTTAATATCGATTCCTTCTTCTTTAAAAGGATAACGAGGGAAAATGGTATCTTTTTTTGAGATATAGCCTTGTCGATTTTCATCAGCTCTAATTCCAATGTAACTTTCTATTAAATCCTCTCCAATATATTTTTCAAAAGACTTGATTTTCATTTCTATGGTACACCATCTAGCTCTTGGTGAAGGGAGGTAATCAGAATGTTTTTTTAATAAGTAATCAAAGTTTTTCTCACTGTTTAAACGGACAATTTTTTTACATAAAAAAGCCTCTAACTTATCTAAGTATTCATAAGTCTCAGGCAATTCACTTCCTGTATCACAAAAAACATATTCTAAATTTGGAATTTTATCTTTCAAAAAAATAGCTAAAGCTGTGGAATCCTTACCTCCTGAAAGAGGACAAATTTGTCTTCTTTTTTCATCATACTTAAATTTAAACATTGATTTCTATCTCCAAAGGATTTTTTACTTCTATAGGATTTAAATCTTTTTGTTTTATACTCTCTTTTTCTATAGATTCTAAAAGAGCCATAATAATTTTCTTTTTATCTATTTCATCAAAAGAATTTAAAATAGTTTTTATTTTTTCAACAGGAATCCTTAGAGTTTTTTCTATAGAGGAGATGGCACCTAACTTTATAAAAGTTTTTTTCTTTTCTCCTTTATCAAGATAAGCGAATACAGATTGACCTTTAAACTGAGGTTTGGCAATTTCACAAGCTAGCTCAATTTCTCTTCCTACTTTTTTTAAATTAAACTTAAATTTGGAGTATCCTTTATCATTCCAATGTCTTGGAGAGCATTCGGTTAGTACTTCACCTATTGTCTCTAAAAAATATTGATTGTAATGGGATGATTTAAAATTTAAGACTCTCCCTATAAAATGACTTGTTGTATGACTAAAGGGATAATCTTTAATTTGTGAAAAGCTCTTTTGGAAAACATGAATAAACTTATTTTTTGGGATATCTTTTAAATGAGTATTCAGACAGTATTTATTTATAAATTTAATAAAACTTAAAAGATCTTCTTTCATTTTTAAAAGCATAACTTTATAAAATTCATCAAGTTCTTTTTTTGTATGTTTAAATTTTGTTAAAATTTCTTTTGTATTTTTTTGCTTGAGAGTTGTTGGGTTGAAGCATTCTGGAATTTTATTAAAAAGAAGTGTGTCTGGCTCTTTAGAAGAGTCCACTTGAATCAATATTTTTCTAGATTCTTGAGATAATCTTGAAGATAATTTTGTGGATTCAGGAATACTTTGTCTCCATTTAATTAAAGCTTCTATCACAGAGCGAATTGATAAATCCTTACTTTGAAAAATCTGAGCTAAACCTTTTAAAAAATTTTGTTGTTTTAAAGAAATAGGATTATAATGAATTTTTGTTTTTTTAGGATGTTTCATTAAAAGATCATAATGACTTCCGTCTAAGTCTTTAACATAAGCTGAGTCAAAATAATGATTTACAGGATGTTTGAAACATAAGTCTGCTAAAGCAAGAAAAACAGGGAGAACTCCTAGACGAAAACCATAAGGAGGTGAAACCAATAAATCTAAAAGATGATTTCCTTGAAGACCTTGAGGATGTTGTAAAAGTATTTTTTCAAACTCTTTAAAAAATTTATAAAACTTAGATTCTTTAGAAATTTCATAAATTTTGTTTTCATGGTTGTATTTAAAATGAGATAGGCTGAGCATTGTATTTAAAATAAGATAATCCGAGCCTTGTCCTTGTATAAAACTTCTTATATCTAAAGAAGTTTCTTTTTTATATTCTCTTAAAGCATCAATAAATTTTTTACGAGCTAAAGTAATACTTCCTGAAACTCTATGACGATTCATGTATTCTAAGTTACAAGGAATATATTTATTGTATTCTTTTATAAAAAGATCTCCTAAGTATCTTTGTAGTTCTTTAAAATGAGATATCTCTTTGAAATGAGCTTTTTTTCCTTTTAAAAAATATAATCTAGGATAGATGCCATAAACTGAAAGATTCATGTAACCCGTCAGAGGTTTTAATAGAGAATGTATAGAAGTCAGTAAGATATCTTTATGAAGATCTAATTCTTTTTTTACTAAAGGACTGATGGAGAAAATCTCTTTATTGTGATATAAGCAGTCTACAGCATTAAGTTCTTCGATGTCCGCTCTGCAGGCTATAAATTGTTTAGGAATAATAAAAACAGTCAAAGGAGAGACTAAAGTTTGAATTTCTGATTTTGCATACAAAAGCTCCTCATAGTTGAAAGGCACAACATAAAATACAAGACCATCTTCTTCATAAAAATTCACAGGATTTTTTCTTTTTAAATTTCTTAGTTCTTCTACAGAAATAATCTCTGTTCTATAAAAACGAGTGATAGCATTATTAAAATTATATTTTTTAGGAATAATAAAATCTGTTTTAAAATATCTTTTCAAAACCTGAACAAGTTTTTTTCCTGTTAAATTGTTATCTTTTAATTTTGCAATCTCTTCTTGAATATTTATAGGAGAGCCTTCTTGTAAAAGGTACTGGTTTGTATTTTTGTTATAAAAAATAACTTTTTTATCTTTTAATAAATTTAAAGATTTTTTGATATTTTCTTTTGAAAAACTTTGATTAAAGCAAGATACAATAAAATCCTCTGTCAGAGGAGTAAAGTGATTATTTTTAATAACAGAACAAAGAGCTATAAGGCTTATAATTTGTTTTGAAGTTTCATCTGTTTTTTGTATTTTTTTAAGAGCTTCTTCTGTCATGAGTTGAAATTTATAAGTTCCCCCGATACCAATATCCTTTCCTATTAGGAATTTAAAATATTGATACAAATCATAAGGCATTAATAAAGTGCTTTGATCTTTAAAAGAATCTTCTAAAAAGCTTTTCAGAGAGTGATTTTCAACACGGGTTAAAAAAGTGTACAGAGTTCTTTCATTTTGAGCTACTTTTTTTGATAAATGAGGAAGAAGAGCTAAAGCAGTCGGGTGGAGAGGAAAACAGTTTAAAAGAATAGATTTGATATCAGTTAAGTCAATAAAACCTTCGAAAGCAGAACACTTAAAACTGGAAAGATATTTATTTATATAGGATTTATATTTTTTAGATAGATTTGGATTCGTTACTGAAATATTTTTTTCAAAAACAGAAGATATCATTTTATAGTAATCTGCATCCTTATCATAAAAAGCTGACTCTTGGAAACGACCTTCAATTTTGGTCCATTCCTGTTGAATATGAAGAGGTAATTGATTTGCATATTGAGAAACGGATAAGTGAGTAATTAACATTAAGTGACATTGTTTTTCACCTGAACGATTGCAAAATTCTGCAAAATTTTGCAGGAATTGAATATTCAAGTCTGTTGGATTATGTACTCCTTTCTCTAAGTATTTTCCAAATTCATCATAAATAACAAAGATTCCACTGTAGTTTTTTGTTTTTAAAATCTCTAAAGCTTTTTTATAAAAATCTAAACTGTCTTTTATTTGAATTTTTACAGCTTTTTTTGCTAAAGACTCTTTTAATTTGTTTTTAAAAACAGATTCAATTTCTCCTTCATAGCCATTGATAAAAAGAGGGAGAAGTTTTGTTGTTTTTGATTTTTGAAAAGTTTGAAAATCTGATTTTAACTTTTTTGATTTTCTAAGAAGTTGAACTGTTATTTCCGGTTTTTTTTTAGAAACAACATAAGCTGTCAAAAGAGCAAAAGTGGATTTTCCAAGCCCTGGAGACCCACTTAAGACTCTTACTCTATGGTTTGAATCTTTTTCTAATATAGAAATTAAAATTTCTTTTAAAGCTTCTTGAAATTTTGAAGATAAATAAATATTTTCTAGTTTTGAAGAATCTTTAAAATCAAGTTCTAAATTTGTAGATCGGTTGTAACTATCTGATAATTGAATAAGTGGATTGATGGATTGATTTTCTTTAACTGAAATGAGCTTATTTTTTTTCATTTTTCCTCTAGGATAGTTCATTTAAATTCATTTCTTTATAATAATTATCTAAAGACTTTTTTATATTTTTTTCATTAAGTTGAATTATAAAATAACCACCTGTTCTAGAATAGTTAAGATAAGAGTTTGTTTTTGAAGAAGAATCTATGAGATCATTCATTTCTTCAAGTGAAAAATCGAAAATTCGTCCTGGAGAATTTTCTTCTAGTGATACATCTTCTAGTTTCATAGATTTAGGACGAGCCAACTCCTTTTTCCAAAAGGTATAAATGAGATAAGAAAAAATATGAATGTTAAGATCATTTCTATTGAGCTTATTTCTAATGAATTTTTCAGCTTTCTTTTCAATCCAGCCATATTTTGTAAAGGGAGAGGGATTTTCTGTTTCAGGATTATTTCGACCTTTCCAGTCAATAGATTGGTACATTCTCAAAAGGCAGTTTAAATCTTTATTTAAAGTTGTCTCTTTGATTTGTTTATTTGTTTTCAGTTGAATATAAGTAGAAAAAGCATTTTCAAGAGATTCTTTTTCAAATTCATTTGCTGAGAAATGATTAAAAAACCAATGCCATGCTGTTGCTTCTTCTTTATTTGTTGCAATAAAATAGTGAAGGAGAAAAAGAGTCCCATCTAGTTCAAAATAAGAATCTTTTTCTAAAATTTGAGAAGCTGTTTTTGTCAGCATAAAGCTTGTTTGATTCAACTTTATTAGATTGCTTACCTTGAGCCAGTATATTAGAGAATCGATCATGTTTTTTCCAATTCCCATTTCTCTCATTGCTATTTCTGTATTTTTTTTGAAGAGAATTTGAGGAGATTTCTTTGTCCAGTAAATTCCTTTATAGAGCCATTGATCTCTTAGATGAAAGCTTTGATGTCCAGCAAATTTCATGTTTAGCCTTTAAATTAAATAATTTAAGCCACAAAAAAAAGCAACAGATATTAATAATCAATTTGAGGGCTTATTTTGAATTCAAAGAGATATAATTCAGAAAAATCATTAATATAGCTTATTTTAAAGATAAAGAAAAGGATTTTAAATTTCTATAGTTCGAACGCTTTGTTTTTTAGTCTTGCTTAGGTACTAAAACTTTAGCTATAAAAAAAAGAGATTTATGAATAAAGTGATTCATTGGTTTCGTCAGGATTTAAGGCTCTCAGATAATCCCGCTTTAAAAGAAGCTTCTAGACGAGGGCTTGTTCTTCCTCTTTATATTTTAGATACCAATAGTCCTAAGAAAATGGGGTCTGCAAGCCGAGTTTGGCTATATCATTCTTTAAAATCTCTTGATTTGTCTTTAGATAAAAAGCTTTGTTTTTATCAAGGTGATTCTTTAGAAATTTTAAAGCATTTGATAAAGACTTACTTGATTAAAGGAGTTTACTGGAATAGATCCTATGAACCTTATCAAGTTAAGCAAGACTTTAAAATCAAAAAAGAGCTTTCAGGTTTGGTCTTTGAAAGCTTTTCAGCAAGTCTTTTGTGGGAGCCTGAGACAATCAAAAAGGAAGATGGAACTCCTTACAAAGTTTTTACTCCTTTTTATAAAAAAGGATGTTTAAAAGGAGTGGCTCCTCGAAAGCCTCTAGATAAGCCTAAACCTCTACAGCTTTATTATGACTCTTCAAATAAAACTCATTTAGAGGATTTAAAACTTTTACCTCATTTAAATTGGCATAAAAAAATAGAAAGTCATTGGGAGATAGGAGAGGAGGGAGCTAAAAAAAGATTTTATCATTTTTTGAAAAAAGATCTTTCCTCTTACAAGAAAGGACGAAATGTCCCTGCAAAAAATTCTGTTTCAAGACTATCTCCTTACTTGCACTTTGGACAAATATCTCCTCATCAGCTTTGGGATAAAATTCCAGATAGAGAAAGTGATTCTAACAGCATTCACTTTTGTAGGGAACTGGCATGGAGAGAATTTTCTTATAATCAACTCTATCATAATAAGGATTTATCTCATAAAAATCTCAACTCTAAATTTGATAGATTCCCTTGGATTAAAAAGGAATCTTATTTAAGAGCTTGGCAAAAAGGACAAACAGGAATTCCTCTGATAGATGCTGGAATGAGAGAGTTATGGGAAACAGCTTATATGCACAATCGTATCCGAATGCTTGTAGGATCTTTTTTAGTAAAAAATCTTCTTTTAGATTGGAGACAGGGAGAGAGATGGTTTTGGGACTGCCTTGTCGATGCGGACCTAGCTAATAACAGTGCTAGCTGGCAATGGATTGCAGGTTGTGGTTATGATGCAGCTCCTTATTTTCGTATTTTCAATCCCATTTCTCAAGCTCAAAAATTTGACCCTGAAGGAATCTACATCCGTCAATTTGTTCCCGAATTAAAGAAATTAAAAGCCCCTTATATTTTTAGTCCTTGGGACGCTCCTAAATCAGTTTTAAAATCAGCTGATGTTCAGCTAGGTATCCATTACCCTCATCCTTTAGTCGATCTCAAAAATTCTAGAGAAAAAGCCCTTCAAGCTTTTCAGTCCATCAAAAGAAAATAATATAGAACTTACACATTTTAATTTAAATCTATCTTTTCTGAATTTTTATAATTAGGTCCACTCGTTTTTTCATACTCTTTCCCGCAGAATTTCCCACAGGTAAAAAATTTAAAATTCTCATCTGTTGTTTTGTTTTTCCAGCTCTCTACCAGCTGTTTATTAAACCAATCATGAGATAAAATTTCAGATAAACTTAAATGTCTTAAGCTATTAAAATTTTTTCCATATTTTTCAATCAAAAGGTTTAATTGCCTCTTCCCTTTTGATTTTATAGGCATATATCTTTCAAAGCCAAGCCAACAGCAAGGCCATACACAGGACATAAAATCAATGTATAAGCCCTTCATATCCTTTTTATACTTACAGTGAATAGGAGTTTTATTTATATAATTTTCAAATGAGCCATATTTTTTCAAGATTATCTCAAAAACATCTTTTTTTGAATTTGAAGTTTTATCTAAATTTTTGATAAATTGTCCTTTTTTATTATAAATAGGCTCAAATTTTACATTAAGATTTTTTTCTTCTGTTACAAATCGTTTTGTTTTCTTTTTCAAAAAAGTTTTAAATCCCATCTTTTTAGCTAAGGTCTTTGCCTCTTCAACCTGGTGTTCATTGTGTTTGAAAATTAAAAAATCCCAGCGAGCTTTAGCTCCTGAACTCAGATAAGCTGATACATTTTCCATAATTTTATCCCACTTACTATTAACTCTATAAATGAAGTTAGTATCTTTTAATCCATCTATAGAAAACACAATTTCATTTTTAGTATTAGCAAATAATTGTCCTAAATTTTTCCACCATGAAGCTTTTCTTAAACTTCCGTTCGTGAAGATTTTGATAGCTATTCCTTTTTGTAAAAGAATTTCTATAGCATAATCAATATGCTTTGAAATGACAGGATCTCCAAAATTTCCATTAAACAAAACTTCTTGGAGGGAAGGGATTTTCTCTTCAAAAAAAATTTTATCATAGTCCTCTGGTGTTAATTCAGATAAACTTAAAAGTGGATTCAATTTCCCATCATGAACTCTTGCACACTGAGGACACATTAAATTGCAACGGCTTGTTACTTCTATTTGTAAAGATCTAATATCAGAAATTTCTAAATATTTTGATTTCATAGAATTAAATTTTCTTTCTATAAAAAATTTTTTAATCTTTCAAGTTATAGCTTAAAAATTTTCCTCAACAACAGTTGTACAGTAATCTGGCTCATAGGGTTTAGATACATAGATTTTTGATGTCTCCCAAAAACAATTTTCTAAGCTCATTTTTTTAACAAACTCTAGGGTGTAAAAACCTGTATTAAAATGATTTTGATTTTCTTTGATTTTTCTAATTAGGACTTTCACTTTTTCTTTAAAGTCTTTTTCTTTTTCTAAAGCTTTTATTTTAGAGAATAATTTATCATAAGCTATAGGCCATAATTCATTTCTTTTGACCCTTCTTTTTTTATTGTCTTTATCTATAACAAAAATAACTCTTCTTTTAATAGGTTCTTTATCAATCCAAGCATACATTGTTGTTGTAGAAAAAGGATAAAGATGTTTTAAGCTATAAGGAGCGTAAAGAGACATGAATATTATAAAAAGGCTAAGTAAAGACATCATAATTAAAACCATAGAATGCTTTATTTTTGGTTTACTTGAAAAAAAAGACTTTACCCCCCCCCTCCTCTTTATTTAAACCTAGAAGATTTCCTAGAGGAAGTAAAAAAAGAAGAACTGTAAAATGTGTATTAAAGTGAGGTCCAAGAGTGACATCTATAACAACATGAAAGAAGGCAAATAAGAAAAAAAATAAAGTTGTAGATCGAGGATAAACAAGTGGTATAAAAGCTAGAAGTTGTATTATAATTCCATTCAAAGCCATGAATTTTGAAAAGAGTAAAAATTGAGATAAATACATTCCAATCGGAACCCCCATATGTATAAGAGAAATAGACATATGATCAGATAGAAACCACTCTAGACCAGAGAGACGAAGTTTTTGTAAACCTGAAGTTAAATAAAACAAACAAATTAAAGTTATTATGAGTTTTATTGTCCAGAAGCTCCAAACCAAGTTAAATTCTTTATTTTTCTTATTTAATGGTTTTTTAAATAAATTATCTACAGATAAAAAAGAACCCATATTTGAAAATATCAGTATAAAAAGTGTTATAAGAAATAAATTGTTTCCGTCAAAGACAGTGCCAAAATTATTTGGATAACCTAAGAATAAAAAAGCTAAAAGAAAGGAAATTAAAGCAGAAATTCGTGTTAAAAATCCAATCATTGCAAAAAACAAAAACAATCCCAGAATGTTTAAAAGAAGATAGCATTGCAATTCAGAAAGTACGAGGTCTTTTGGATAAAAATGAAAAAATCCTACCGGTGTCCATAACTCTCTTGGAACAAGCTGAAAATGATAAAACTTCTTAATCAAATAAGTTTTTGCCCACATTTCTTCAAGAGCTAGTCCATAAAAAAGAATGCGACATAAGCCAAGATTGTAAATCGTTTTATTAGGAAATAATAAGTTTTTTAAAAACAGCATTAACACTAGAGAGCATGACTTCTTTTTATAAAATTGACAATAGAAAAAAATGAACTGAGGGTTGCTCTTATAGGAAGGTAAATCAAGGATAGAGAAAAAAATCTTTTTGTTGTTGTTTCCAAAGTTTTTCTTCTTGTCTTAAAAAATCATCCCAATCTTTACTACTTGAAGAAGAATCTTGAATCCATTTTTGTAATTCAGAGCTTCCACTGATAATATCGATGGGATCTAATTTATATTCATATTCATAAGGAGGAAGCTTTTTCCATTTCCAAGAGGGATGAATTTCTCGAAAAGCTTTTAAAAAAGAACAGATAAAACGATAGGCTTGAAAAGAACCTTTTTTAGCCCAAGTTTTTTCTAGATGAATCTGAAATCCAGAACAGATTTGATTTTTAAATTTATCAAAGCTAGGTTCAAATTCAACAGGTCTTAAAAAACAACCCTTTAAAAATTGAGGACTGTTTTCCTTTATCCATTTTAGACATGCTTTTGTATTCATTTGAGGTCGCCCTAACATCTGGAAAGGAAGATTGGTACCTCGACCTTCAGATATTTTAGTTCCTTCTAAAAGGACAGAACCTAAATAACACCTAGAGCAAGCAAGACTCGTCATATTAGGACTTGGTAAAATCCAGACTCTATTTTCAGGCCAAGGATTTTTTGTATTATAATCTTTCATTTTAATAACATTTAGGTTTGTGTTTATTTTTTTTACTTCTTTGTACCATAAAGCAGCTTCTCCTAAAGTAAAACCATGACTCATAGGTAAAGGGGCAACTCCTACAAAGCTTTTAAATTCTTCTTTAAGAAGAGAACCTTCTACATAACGACCTAAGGGATTAGGGCGGTCTAAAACAATGAGTGTTTTAGGGCTATTTTCTAAATCTTCTAACAAGTAAAAAAGAGTGCTAATATAAGTATAAATACGGCAACCAACATCTTGTAGGTCAAAAAGTAAGACATCAAATTGTTTTTTCATTTCCTTAGTAAGTCGCCTTGTTTTTTTTGAATAAAGGCTATAAACTTTTAAGTTTTTATAAAAACTATTTTCTGTTGTGATCATGTTAGCTTGTTTATTTGAGAAGAAGCCATGTTGCGGGCTTAATATACAGCTTATACGGAGGGATTTCTTTTTTAAAAGTAAAGAGAGAATGAGCTTTCCTTTGTGATTGACACTCGCAGAGTGTCCTAAGTAAGCAATTCTTTTATGTTTTAATTTTTTCAGCCAGAAAGAGTTATTAAGAAGGTATTCAGAGCCTAGAATCATTATTTTTTACTATAAATGATAAGTATAAACTTGATAAGTTTTTTAAATAGCTTGTCCGCAACGGACATTAGAATTAATAGGATTATGAACTTTAGAATCTCGTTGAAGCCATAAACTCCTATCTTGATTGCAATAGAAAAAATTCCCTTTGAGATATTTATTTAAAGAATACACATTGGCTAATTCAAAAAAGGAAGCAAAGAGCTTTTTTACTGTTTTTTTCTGAGGTTCTTTTTGAGATTTTAAACTCGTGAGTTGTTCTTCTAAATTAGAAAGAAGTTTATAAGAATGAATACGTTGTTGAAATTTTAATTGAGGAGAGTGTTGATGTATTTGAACTATTATTTTTTGAGTTTCTTTGATTTGAGATTGAATGCTTTCAGGATTTTTATTTTTTAAAGCTTGATGAAAATGGCTTGCTTTTTTTAAAAGTTTAAGATAGGAGGCTCTAATTTTGGGATCTAATTCATTTTCTGCTTTTGATATAAGACTAAAAAATAAAAAAAAAGATAAAAGATACTTCATATGGAATACTTATAGTGGAAATAACAAATAAAAGTCAAGTTAGACTTCATTGTTTAAAAAGGGAGCTTTTTTAAGAGTACCTCATCTTAAATGAGTTAAAAATCAAGTTTTTTTTCAAATTGTTTATTGTTTTTTTAGAAACAATCAAAACTTATATAGAGCTGTCAATTGTAAATTATTATAAAGATTTTGTTTGTCTTTTTTTAAAGAGCTAGATTGGGCTAGAAAAAAAGCGGTTAAAAGTTGCAACTCTAACACTTCTGTCACTTTAGAAAGGATTTTTATATTAATTTCTTTTCCTAAAGATTCTTTCTCAACATTTATATTTTTTTTAGCATGAATAAAGGAACCAAAAGCTCCTAAATCAATCTCTCCTTGAGACGTGGAATCAAAACCGAGAAAGGTAATTTGACATTTGAGTTTTTTGAAAGGAAAAAAGTTGGTTCCTATAAAGTAGTAGCTTAGATTTCTCCATTGAAGAAAATCAGATAACCCAGAGTGTTCATGACGGTTGTAAAGCCAAGGATTATAATTAGGGCTATCTGTGTGATAACCAATAAAAAATTCACTGTTGAAAAAATTCTGTTTTTTATAATAAATCATTCCATGGTACATATTTTCTTCTAGTTTAAACTGAAGTCCTGAGCTTTGTCCTACAGCTGAAAAATCATAACCTAAGTTCAAAGTCTTAAGAAAACCAACGACAGAGATTCCATAGCGAGACATTTTATTTGCCTTTTGATCTGTAAAAGAATCCCCTAAATAACTTGCTTGAAAACGAAAAGAATCTATGATATAAAAACTTGTTAGATTAATGTCTAAAAAAAATCCAAAACCATAGTTAAGTTCCTTTTTTCTTTCCATGGCAATCCATCTTTCAGGAAGATAAGCGGACCAGAAATCAAAATTAAGGGTTTGTGTATTATATTCTAAGATCATTCCATCTAAGCTATACCAAGAATTTTCAAAGGAATTTAAAGATAGACTGTCCCTTTTTTTTTCATAAAGATTTCGTCCTAATTTAAGTTCTAGGTTCTCAGATAAAAGCCAGTGGGCTGAAGGATAGAATTGAAAGAGATGGTTTAAAGAAAATTTTTCTCCATAATTTTGTGATGATAAAAAATGTAACTGAGTTTTAATTTCATTACTGGGTTGAAAGCTTCCTTTTAGATAAAATTGGCTATAAGTTGAAAAATTTTTAAGAGATTGTGTTTGAATTTGTAAATTTGTATTTCTTAAAAGAAAAAATCCTTCAAATAAGCTTCCCATAGCAAAGCTCTTCCAGGGACTTATTAGGATTCCTAATAGAATGAATTTAAAAGAAAGCCCTGGATAAAAAAAATAGAGTTTTGTCAAAAGAATTTGTAAACTTCGTTTTTTAAATTTGAGCCTTTCTTCCATTGAATTTTTTGATCTATCTAGATTGTTTTAAAAAAATTAATTTACTTTAACCTGTCTTATTTTTTTATACAAGATTTTTTTAAAGAAAGCTTTACCTACTTAAACTTGTGTTTTATGTTTTTATAGTTTTCCATTTTGAATTTAGTTTTTTGTTTTGCTTCTCTTAAGTCTTATCTGTTATATAAGCTTTATCGGGGAGTAGCGCAGCCCGGTAGCGCATCTGGTTTGGGACCAGAGGGTCGCAGGTTCAAATCCTGTCTCCCCGACCATTTAATTAAAGTTAGAATCGATTTTTGTCCTAAATTTATTAGTTCATTCACGAGACATTCAAATCTCGGTTTTAGGCAAGAACAGTTAGATGAAATTTAAGAATCAGTGCGGTTTCCTAGTATTGCTCAAGTTAATTTTTTTTAGAAAGTTTTCTTTTTCAGAGAAGAAAACTCTGAAAAATGTAATAATTTCAAAGTTATAAATAGGAAAACAGGGAATCTCCTAATTTTAAGACATTGTTAAATCAAGTGATTTTTTTCAAAAAAAATATATCATATAACTATGAAACTTTCTTTATCTCAAACCTCAGCTTTGATTTGTGATAATCAAAAAAGCTATAAAAGTTTAAAAGCTAAAAAATTTTTATCTCATTTGGATTTATCTAAAGGTCAAAAGATGTATGATAAAATCAGACATCTCAAGCCCCATTTGGATGAAATTATACCTAATAGGAAGTTTTTTATTCATAGTTACCTCAGGAAGCTGTTAAAAAATAGCTCCCATCCCTTCCAAGTTTTGTTTTTAGCTTTTGGCTGGGACCCTGTGAAATTAAGTGAAGAATTTCCTGAGCATTTATTTTTTGGGATAGATAATGAGTCTATCGATTTACAAGAGAATTTAATTCAAAAGATCAGTCCTCAAAGTTTTATATAAAAGAGGATATTACTTGTGAAGAAAAACTTCTAGAAAAACTTATTGAGAAATCTTGGGATAGAAATAAAGACATATGTTTTGTTTTAGAAGGTATCAATTATTATGTTTCACCTGAAATTTTGTGGAGAAGTCTTAAATTTTTAAAACAAAACGTTAAAGGACGAATTTTTATATGTGGGGATTTTTTAGTAGATTGGAACAGACAAAAAATATCTTACTTATCTCAAAAATTGGGACAAGATATTTTTGAAATAATTAAACTATCCTAGATTGTTATCCTTATATAACAGAGGAGATAATAAAACGAATTTAAGATTTAGGATTTTTAAATTTAGAAATAACAACGCAAGATCAGATTCAATAAGAAAGAACAGGTTTTAAAAAACCTTGGAGAAATCAAAAAGGACATATACAGTTATTTTGTTCTTTAAATAATTAAAAAACGAGGAGAAAAGAAGTAAACAAAAAAGAGTTTAAAAACTCTTAAGGTTTTTTAAGAGCTTGGTTTAGAAGGGGGAGAATTTGAAAGAGATCTCCTACTAAACCGTAAGAGCATTTTTTGAAAAAAGGAGCAGAGGAATCTTTATTGATAACGACAATACATTTACTATTTTGCATGCCTGCTAAATGTTGAATAGCCCCTGAAATACCACAGGCAATATAAAGTTTAGGAGAAACGGTTTTTCCCGTTTGTCCTACTTGCTCATTGTAAGGACGCCAACCGGCATCTGTTACAGCTCTTGAAGCTCCTACTGTAGCTCCTATTGTTTTTGCTAATTCTTCCAAGAATTTAAAGTTTTCGGGATTTTGCATGCCACGTCCTCCTGAAACAATAATTTCCGCTTCACTTAAATCTTTTAAATTTCCTTCCCTCTTTTTAAATTCTAAATGTTGAATAGGATTTTTTTCTAAAGAGATTTCAAAGTTACTATAGTTTTCAAAGTTACTATAGTTTTCAAAGTTACTATAGTTTTCTCCTATCTTATAAGAAGCTTTAACTTGATTTGCTTGAAATAAACAAAAAATAGGAGAAGACTGTTGAGAGATTTCAAATTGACACACAGCTTTTCCAGAATAAAGGCTTTTTGTTAGGGAAAGAATTCCTTCTTTTGATAATTTGAACTCTTGTATTTCGTTAAAATAAGGGCTTTTTAGATTCGCACAGACAACAGGAAAATAATCTTTTGTTTTAAGAGTAGACGTAGAGATCACAAAGTCAAAAGATTTTTTTTTTAGATAAGAAGTTACAACAGAAGCTAAAGCTTTAGGATTATAAAATTGAAGTTCTTTATTAAAAACAACATGTTTTAAAGCAGAAGGAGTTTTTTTTATTTCTTCAGGTTTTTCCCCTAAAGCAAAAGCTGAAACTTCTAAATTGTCTTGTTTTTCAAAGAAACCTAAAATATCTAGATCCGTAGCTTTCCATCCTGATTTTTGACTCTCTATTATAACAAGTAGTTTTTTCATAAGAGTTTTTCCTTTTCTCTAAGAATTTTTACCAACGTGCTGACTTGTTCAACAGGGCTTCCTTCTATTAATAAAGGAGCTGATTTTTTAGAAGGAGCTTTGAGTGTTTTTATCTGAAATCTAGGAGAGATATCTATTTTTTCTGTATGGAAAGGCTTTTTTTTTGCTTTCATGATTCCAGGAAGAGAAGGGTAGCGGGCTTGGCTTAAACCTTTATCAGCTGAAATTAAAAGAGGCGTTTGAGCTTTTAAAAGTTCTTCTACTCCTGCTCCACATTCTCTTTTTAAAAGAAAAGAATCGTCCTTATATTCTAATTGATTGACATTGCTTACAAAAGGAAAATCTAAAAGATGAGCTAGCATTTGTGGGACTGCAAAATTATTAAAATCTGTAGACAATTTCCCGCAGAAAATTAAAGAAATCTCAGAAATTTCTTTAATTTTTATTGCAAGAGCTTCTGCAACACTTAAAGGGTCTTGAGGATTCGTCTTTGTGACTAAGTGAATAGCTTCATCAGCACCTAGGGCTAAACCTGTAAGAAGAGCTTCTTTAGCTCTTTCCAGTCCAAGGGAGATGACAAACAGTTTTCCTCCCCATTGGCTTTTGAGTTTTAAAGATTCTTCTAAAGCAAATTCATCGTAAGGAGAGATTATCCATTTTAAAGAAGATTCATTAATTTGATTCTCTTTGATTTGTATATTAATCCCTGTATCAGGAACTTGTTTGATGGGTACAATAATATTCATTTAAAAAACCTAAAAACTTTTTTAAGGAATAAAAGTATTTTTAATGAAAATCAAGAAGTTTTTTTCTTAAGAGAGCTTAAAATTTTAGAAAAAATGAAAGGACAATTTATAAAGCAAAAAAAACAAAAAAGCTTAGGGGAATTAAATAAAAACAAAATAAATAAAGCTTATCACTTTTTACTAATTTTAATACAATCAAAAGACTTATTATTCCACTTATAAAAGAGAGACTAAAAGAAAGACTAAGTTCTAGAGTGCTTCCTTTGAGATTTTCGAAAGAAGGGCTAAAAATATTTACTAAACTAGAACCTAAAATGACAGGTAAGGAAATTAAAAAACTAAAAAGCACAGCAGATCTTGCAGATAAACCACAGTAAAGTGCCGTTGTTATGGTTAAAGCTGATCGAGAAAATCCTGGGAAAATAGCTAAAGCTTGCATGCAACCAATACAAAAAGCATCTAAAAAAGTAAGTTCTTTGAGAGATTTTCTTTTGATGGGAAGAAAAAAAAGAGATCCTAATAAAAGACCTGAAATTAAAAAACCAAAAGCCACTCCCTTTTTATGAAAGCTCTCTTCAACCCATGATCTAAAAAAAAGTCCTAAAAGGATAGAAGGAAAAAGAGAAATACAAAATTTATAAAAGAAACTCTGTTCTTTTTTTATAAAATCATAAAAAAGTTTTTTGATATCTTTAAAAAAAACCAAACAAACAGAAAAACATGTCCCTAAATGTACGAGTAACACAAAGGAGAGAGAAAGTGTTTTTTTATTTAAGAGTTGTTCTAATAAAAAAAGATGACCTGAACTTGAAACAGGTAAAAACTCTGTTATTCCTTGTAATAAAGCTAAAAGTAAAGCAAAAATATCCATAACTTATTTTTTTATTTGAAAGAAGGTATCATTTAAAATCAATTTTTTTTTGGAGGAAATAAAAATCTTTTTTTCTCCCTCAGAGGTATGGCTTTTCCATTTAATTTGGTGCCAACCTTCTTCTAATAAAAGATTTAAGGGGGTGTAAGATTTTACATCAGAGCTTTCTATCAAAAACCATTTATGAGTATAGATTTTTAAAAGTCCATAAGTTTGTTTATAAGGATAACTTCCCGTTGAACACAAAACAATCAATCCGATAAAAACAAATCGAATCCACATTTTTACATGAAATGAAGTTGCTGGTTTTTGTTTCATTGTCTGACATCTTTTAGAATCTAATTCAGAAAGAAGTTCTTTGACTTTAAAAGAAAGAGATTTTAGAGATTTAGAGTCTGTTGTTTTCTCTGAAAAAACTCTTTTTAAAGGATCTAAGGACAATAGAGAATGTGTTTTTTCTAAACGAGTCAGGGGAAGATTTTGTAAATCCTTTAAAAAAGAATTTTCTTTAAGTAGAATAGATAGAACACCTAAAGAATAGAGGTCTGATAAAAAATTAGGTTGAAAACCTTTTAAGATTTCAGGAGCTACAAAAGGAACTGTGAAAAAGCTTTCTTTCTCATAGTTGCCACGACCAAAATCAATGAGTTTAATTTGAGCTTTTTCATCAATTAAAACGTTATCTAAACTTAAATCTCCATGGCTTATTCCATAAGATTTTAAAGCTTTTAATCCTTTGTAAATACAATTTAAAATATAAGAGCTTTCTTTTTCTTTTAAGGAAAATTGTTTAAGAAGTTGAAAGAGACTTACCCCGTTTATGTATTCTAGAATCAAGGCTTGTTTTTTTCCAAAATTTTCAAAACCAAAAAGACGAACACAATAAGGAGAAATGACTTTAGATAAAGATTCAAATTCCTCCTGAAATCTTGAATCTAGAAAAATTTTAACTAAAACTTCTTGTTTTAAACCTGTTGAAGTCTCTTTTCTTAGAGCTTTAAAAACTTGTTTGTGCTTGTCTTGTTTAAAACAATATAAAATTTCATACTCAAGCCCTTTTGCAAAGAGACTTTGATTTTTATAAGGCATCCCCTTAACTTTAAAAGAAAGGCTTTTGAACTGTAAAGTATTTTTTTAATTCAGGTAAAAAATAATCTTTTTTTCTGTATTGTAAAATTTTTTTTCTTTTTTGCAGGTGATCTTTACATTTTTTAGAGAGAAAAGGCATTTCTAAAGATTTTTCAATAGCTTTGAGTTGTCTTAAATCCTCTAAATTTAAATTTAAACACCATGGATCAGCATTTTCTTTAAGTTGATAGCAAGCAACAGGAATTTTTTTGTTTTCTTTTTGTTTTTCACACATTTTTATTAAAAAAATTTTATTTTTTTCTTTTTCAATATGGTTTTTTAGTTCTTTTACTGTTTGAGCTTGAAAAATAAGATCTAAAGGAAGGCTTAAAGCCGTTGAGGAAAAAAGGAAGAGAGATAAAATCATGTGAAACTCCTAATTTTGTAAAGAATTTAAAAGGTTTAATAAAAGAGGTCCTACTAAAAGCATGAAAAAAGCAGGAAATTGAAATAACAAAAGAGGGATTAAACAGATGAAAGGTAATTTTTGTATATGTTGTTCTAAATTTTCATGACACATAAAGACTAGATCTTTTTCTAGATCTGAAAGAGCTGACAAAATAGGTTCCCCTTTCAATCCATAAGTTAGGATTTCTAAGAGTTTTTTTCTATAAAAGGTATTGAAAATTTTATTTTGATACTCTCTTCCTGTGGACTTAGAAAATAACCAAACACCTATTTCTTTTGCAAATAAATCTTTTGATTGAGAGTACATTTGAATAGACTGTGAAACAGAGTTTCCGCTTTCAATTAAAAGACGTATTTCTAAAACAGCTTTTAAAGGAGGAGCTAAACTGACCATTTCATCCTCCGTCCTGTTTTTAAAATCCAAATCAATCCCATGAGAAATAAAATGAGAGAGCTTAACATTAAAAAAAGATTGATTTGTCTGTTAACAATGAGAGTATTTATTAAAAGCCCTACATAAAAAGCCGTTAAAATAAAAGATTGAGTGCGGATTTGTAATAAAGCTCTTTGACTTTTTAACCTGAATTTTAATTCCACTCTAAGTTTTCTTTGTAAGTGTTGCACTCTTTTTAGAGGTTGAAAGCTTTGTTTAATTGACATGAGTTCATTGATGAAACGTTCTACCTCTTTATTTTCATGATAGAAAAATTTATTTTGAAATTTTAAAACTTCTGAGAATTCTTGTAATCGTTCTCTTTTTTTATTTGAAGAGACTTCTTGAAGAGATTTATTCCAAGCATTTAAAAAACTCATTCCTGATTTCATTGAAGACTCTAAAGGAATTAGTAAAGAACAGAGTTGCAGAAAAAGTTTTTTCTGTTCTTGTTTTTTTAAGAAAAAAATAAAACAAAAAAGAAGTATACAAGGTAAAATAATCAAGAAAGAGTTTTTATAAAATAAAATAATTCCTAAAAAATAAAAAAGAATAATTAACTCAAGGATTCTTTTTAGAGTAATAGAAATTAATTCCAATAAAAAAAGTTCTTTTATCAGACTTAAGGACAGCCATAAACAAAATAAAGATAGAGATAAAAACATCCTATAAATTCTTTTAGCAAAATAGATTCCAAACTCTTTTTTTTAGAAAAAGGTTTTTTTAAAAAGCCTTTAAAAAGAGACTTTTTCTAAGGAAAAATAAAAAAAAAATTATTAATAAAAAAGAGAAATTTGTTATAAATAAAATAATCAAGAAAAAGAAAATATAAAAATTATAAGAAGAAAAGAATAAAGAAATAAAAAAAAATAAAAATAATTTGAAAAAAGTTTGACGAATTTTATTTTTAGAGAAACACTATAAAAAAGTAAAAATTATTATTAATAATTTTTATTAAAACTGAGGAGGTTATTATGGCAAAAAAGAAAGTAGCAAAAAAGAAGGTCGCAAAAAAGAAAGTAGCAAAAAAGAAAGTGACAAAAAAGAAAGTCGCAAAAAAGAAAGTGACAAAAAAGAAAGTAGCAAAAAAGAAAGTCGCAAAAAAGAAAGTGACAAAAAAGAAAGTAGCAAAAAAGAAAGTGGCAAAAAAGAAAGTCGTTAGAAAGAAGAAATAAGTCTTAAGAGAAATTGGTGAAAAAAAGCTGGTCTTTAAAAACCAGCTTTTTTTATGTTGTCTTATTTAAGAAGGCTTTTCTCCATTCTCTGTGCATTTCAGAAATGGTTTCTAAACTGATTTCTTTAGGGCAACTTACGGAACAAGCTCCTGTATGAGAACAAGCTCCAAATCCCTCTTTTTCCATCTGTTTTACCATGTTTAAAACTCGGTTTGTCTTTTCAGCTTGTCCTTGAGGAAGTTTTGAGAAATGGAAAATCCGAGCGGCTGTAAATAAACTCGCTGATGAGTTTTTACAACTAGCAACGCAAGCTCCACATCCTATACAAAGAGCTGAAGAGAAAGCTTGATTCGCTTTTTCTTTTGGGACAGGAATTGTATTTGCTGGTGGAGCAGAGCCTGTATTTACAGAGATAAAACCTCCGGCTTGTTGAATACGATCAAAAGCGGAACGATCTATAATAAGGTCTCGAATAATAGGAAAAGCTTTTGCTCGAAAAGGCTCTACATAAATTTCAGAACCATTTTGAAATTCTCTCATATAAAGTTGACAGCTTGTGATAGCTTTTTGAGGTCCGTGAGCTGACCCATTAATCATCAAGCTACAGGTTCCACAAATACCTTCTCTACAGTCATGATCAAAAGCAATGGGTTCTTCTTTTTTTAAAATAAGGTCTTCATTGATTTTATCTAACATTTCTAAAAAAGACATATCTTCTGAAATATCTTTTACAAAAAGGGATTGAAAAGAACCTGGGACTTTATTACTTTTTTGCCTCCAAATTTTTAAATTAAAATTCATTATTTATAATTCCTTTCAGTTAATTTAACATTTTCAAATTTAAGAGTTTCTTTATGTAAAATCCAATTTTCCTTTGAACTTTTTTTCTCCCATGCTGAAACATGGGAAAAATCCTTATCGTTTCTTAAAGCTTCCTTTTCAGGGGTTTGATATTCTGTTCTAAAATGGCAACCACAAGATTCCTCTCTTGTTAAAGCATCTTGAACCATTAATTCTCCTAATTCTAAAAAATCCGCAACTCGTCCTGCTTTTTCTAGCTCTTGGTTTTTAATAAAAGCTTCTCCAGGAACGAAAGCTTCTTTCCAAAATTCTTCTCTTAAAGTTTTTATTTTTTTTTCAGCTTTCATGAGACCTTCTTTATCTCGTATCATACCTACATGTTCCCAAAGAATTTTCCCTAATTTTTTATGGATTTGATCCACAGTTTGAGATCCTTTTAAACTGAGAAGATTTTGTAAATTCTCTTTACTTTCTTCTTCAGCTTGTTTAAATAAAGATTCTTTAAAATCTGAATCTGGATTTTGAGCTAAAAAATTTCCTAAACTGTAAGGAATTATAAAATAACCGTCAGCTAAACCTTGCATCAGGGCAGAAGCTCCTAGTCGGTTAGCTCCATGGTCAGAAAAATTGGCTTCTCCTAAAACAAAAAGTCCTTGGATAGAACTTTGTAAATTATAATCCACCCATAATCCACCCATAGTGTAATGGACAGCAGGATAAATTTGCATGGGAGTTTTATAAGGATCATCTCCTGTGATTCTTTGATACATATTAAAAAGATTCCCATATTTTTCAGCTATATTTTTTAAACCATTTTTTTTAATAGCATCAGAAAAATCTAAATAAACCGCTTCCTTATTTTGAACTCCATAACCTTTATCGACCTGAAATTTAGCTTGCCTCGAAGCGACATCTCTAGGAACTAAGTTTCCAAAACTAGGATAGATTCTTTCTAAATAATAGTCTCTTTCTGATTCTGGAATTTGATGAGAAGGACGAGAATCTCCTTTTATTTTAGATGTCCAAACACGTCCATCATTTCTTAAAGATTCAGACATAAGAGTCAATTTAGATTGCCCTTCTATACTTTTAGGAATACAAGTTGGATGAATTTGAACAAAAGAGGGATTAGCAAAGAAAGCTCCTTTTTTATGACAACGCCAGCTCGCAGTGACATTGGAATTCATTGCATTTGTGGAAAGATAAAAAGCATTTCCATATCCTCCTGTTGCTAGTAGAATAGCAGAAGCTTTGAAACTTTTAAGCTTTCCTGTTATAAGGTCACGGAAAACAGCTCCATGAGCTTTTTGTTTTTCAATAATTAAATTGAGCATTTCATGTTGAGTAAAAAGTTGAACAGTCCCTCTTTTTACTTGTCTCATCAAAGCTCCATAAGCTCCTAATAAAAGCTGTTGTCCTGTCTGTCCTCTTGCATAAAAAGTTCGTGACAGTTGAGCTCCTCCAAAAGAACGATTATCCAGCAGACCTCCATAATCTCTAGCAAAGGGAATTCCTTGTGCTACGCAGTGATCTATAATCAAACCTGAAACTTGAGCTAAACGATAAACATTTGCTTCTCTTGCTCTAAAGTCTCCTCCTTTGATGGTATCGTAAAAAAGTCTTTTTACGGAATCTCCATCGTTCTTATAATTTTTAGTTGAATTGATTCCTCCTTGAGCGGCAATGGAATGAGCTCTGCGAGGACTGTCATGGATAACAAAAACTTTTATATTGTAGTTCATTTCTCCTAAACTTGCCGCTGCACTTGCTCCCGCTAAGCCTGCTCCTACTATAAGGATATCAAATTTTTTTCGGTTCGAGGGATTCACTAATTTATAAGAAAACTTTGCTTTATCCCATTTCTCTTCTAAAGGACCGGAGGGAATGTGAGAGGAATTAAAAAAAGAAAGAGACATAGAAATATCCTTTTATAAATAAATATAAATATACCATATAGGTGCTAAAAATCCAAAAGTTACAATTAGGGAAAAAAACCAAGCTAGTTTTTCAATCCATGAGACATAAAGAGGGTGAGATAAACCTAAAGTTTTAAAGCTTGCAGGAAAACCTCGTAGTAAATGATTAAATAAAATAAGAAGGATAAAACTATATCCAAAAGTATAGAGAGGTTTTTGGAAATTTTCTACAACTAAAAGATAGATATCTCGAACTTTTTTTCCATTTAATTCTGTTTCATAATAAGTGCCAAATTTAAAGGACCAAAGATGAAGAACTAAAAAAATAAGGAGTAAAATCCCTTGGCTCAGTATGAATTTATGAATAAAATTTGTTTTCTTAATTCCTTGAGCTTCTTTTTGGTAAGAGATGGAACCTTTAGCTTTTTTATTTTTTAGTTGAAGAAGAATACTGAGCAGAATATGTCCTATGAAAAAAATAAACAAACCGAATTCTAAAAGAAGAAGACCAGGAAAATCATGGAGCTTATAGGCATAATTGTTATAAGCTTCAGGTCCTGATAAAATCAGAAGATTTCCTAACATATGAATCAAAACAAACAAACAAAGACCAAGTCCTGTTAAGCCGACAACAATCTTTTGACCTATTGTTTTTTGTAAAAAGGAAATAAAGAGATTCACTTATTTTCTCGTTTTTTTGACTAAGATAAAAAAAAAGCTCTAAAGATACAAGTTTTTTTAACTTAGAACTACATATTTAATTTCTTTTGTTAATCTATCTTGATGAATTTTGAAGAAGCTTTCTCTAAACGATCCCATATTGTAAGCCAGAGTCCTTGGTTTTTCTTCTGGCTTCGTTGGACATAAATCAGATGTTTTTTATCTTTAGACAGTTTTCTTAGTTGAAGATAAATTAAGCGAGCTGTTTTTTGACTCGATGGAAAAAGAGAAAGCTCTTTGAGTTTTTTTTTAGGGTATTTCTTAGATAAAAAATTATAAATTTCTTTTTTTGTTTTTTTACTTTCTATAATGTAAAAAGGAACAGAAGGCTTGTAATGAGAGAGACTTCCTCCCGGTTGGAACACGTCCTTTTTGTACTTCACTTGAAATTTTAAGTTTTCTTTTATTAAAAAATTTTCAATTTGTTTTTTTGTAATTATTCCTGGTCTTAAAATAAATAAGCTTTTTGTTTTAAACTCGGGAGAAACAATAGTAGATTCTAGAGCTTTTTTACAACGTCCTCCATCTAAAACAGGAAGTTTATTTTTAAAAGAGGATAAAACATGTTCTGCACTGACAGGACTGACTTTTCCATAAGAATTAGCACTCGGAGCTGCGAGGGGAACTCCGAGTTTGTAAATAAGTTTTCTAGTCAGAGGATGTTGAGGAATTCGAAGAGCTACAGTATCTTTTCCCCCTGTAATCAAAGGAGAAATTTTTTGATTTTTTTTAACGATAAGAGTGAAAGGACCTGGAGAAAAATGTTTCAAAAGCTTTTCTAAAAGGAAGTGTTTTTTTGAAACATAAGTCAAAGCTTGAGGGATGTTGTAACAATGAACTATGAGGGGGTCAAAGAAAGGTCTTTTTTTGATCTTGAAGATTTTTTCCAGAGTTTTTTCTCTGTCAATTCGTCCCGCTAAACCGTAGACTGTTTCCGTTGGAACAGCAACTAAATTCCCCTCTTTTAATAAAAAAAGAGCTTTTTGAAAATTAACTTTCATAAAATAGTTTTGAAGCTTTAAAAGCTTTTTTGTTTCCAGTTTTCAGGAAAGTAGTCTCTTTCAAGTTCTACGGTTTGATGGTAGGAAAAATAAGAAGGTCCTTTTTCATTAATATAAGAGACTAAGTTTCTTAAAGCTGTTTCTAAAGAGATACTTTTTTTATAGTTTAATAATCTTCGAGATTTATCAGAAGAACAAAAAGCCAGTTTAACTTCTTGTTTTCTAAAAGTTTTGAAATTAGGTTTTAAATTTTTCCCAAGAATTTTATTTAAAAGTTGAACCAAAGTATTTAAAGAAATGACTTCTTCATCAGGACCTATATTAATAGTTTGATTTTTTGCTAATTTTCCAAATAAAAGTTTAGGAAAAAGAGGAATTAAATCTTGAATAGGGCTAAAAGCTCTTTTTTGTTCCCCATCACCATAGATTAAAGGGGATTTATTTTTCAACATTTGGTTTATAATTAAGGACACTGCATTTCTGTAAGGATCATTATAAATTTGTTGAGGACCAAAAATATTGTGTGGAATACATATAACATATTCAAAATTATGAACTTGAGATAAACTTTTTACTAAGTTTTCTCCTGCAACTTTAGCAACCGAATAGGGAGTTAAGGTTTTAGGAGTCATATCTTCTGTAAAAGGAGCGACATTATCTCCATAACGAGACATTGAAGAGCAGTAGATGAACCTTTTTACATGATTGAAAAGACTTGCACTTAATAGGCTAGCTGTAATGGAAAAGGTGTTTTGAACAGTTCGGAAAGGAATAAATAAACTGAAATTATCGTAAGGATAACTGGCTGCATGAAAAACGACATCAATAGATTTGAGATATTTTTTATTTTTTTCTAAGTCTATAAGATCATATTCATAAAATTGCACCCCCCCTGGTATATTATTTTTATGACCTAAAGATAGGTTGTCGGCTCCTAGAACTTCATGACCTTCAGAAAGAGCCCATTTTGCGACATGGCTTCCTAAAAATCCGGCAACGCCTGTAATAAATATTCGAGATCCCTTCATAATGCCCTCTAAAATAAATTCTAACTTAGAACAAAAAATAGGATTTATCAATACAATTTCATGAGAAATAAAGGAAAAGAGCCTTTTCTTTCAATGGTATGAGATTATAAGTTATCATAATCAATGTGAACAGTTTCAGAAAGAGGATAGCATTGACAGCTAAGAATTTCTAAATTTTTGATATTTTCTTCATCTAAGATGCCTTCTTGAAGTTGAAATATTTTTCCTTCTTTGAGCCGGGCCATACAACTCATGCAAGAACCTGAAGTACAGGAAAAAGGGGGATTGTATCCTTGATCTATCAGTTGTTCTAACAAAGATTTTTCTCTATTGAGAGGAATTTCTATCTCTTCTCCATTTAAAAAACTTTTCAAGATTTTAGGTTCTCCTTCAGAAGACTGTTTTGCATTAAAAATGATTGAATCTTCATCAGGTTTTGGACCTCTAATAGGAATGATATTAAAATCTTCTGTATAAATAGAGTTTTTATGGTTTCCTAACTTTAATAAATGTTTTGAAATCATAGTCATGTAATCTTTAGGACCACAAAGATAAAAACAAGTTTTTGTTGGTTCTAAGTTATCTAAAAGTTTAGTTATTTTATCTGGATTCAAACGTCCATGGCTTTCAGAGATAATGAGCTTGATTTGAAATTGATTTTTAAATTTGTTTTCAAGTTCCTTCAAATTTTTTTTATAAATAAAGTCCTTTAAGCTTCGTATAGAGAAAATGAGATATATTTTCCTAGCAAGTCCTGTTTCAAGAGTTGTTTTTAAAATAGAAAATAAAGGAGTGATTCCTATTCCTCCTGCAAACAAGACAAAGTCTTTACTCTTTAAATCTTTAGGTAAATGAAAAAATTCTCCTAAAGGAATTTGAGATTCAACAGTATCTCCTTCTTTCAATTCAGAAAGCATGTAATTAGATACAACTCCTTGTTCTACTTTTCCTACGGTCGTCATTAGATTTTCGTTTAAAAAGGGAGAAGAAGCTAGGGAGTAACTTCGGATATATTCTTTTCCTTGAATATAAAAACGAAAAGTTAAAAATTGAGCGGTTTTATATTGAAATAGCTTTTTATGATCTTCAGGTACTTTAAAGTAAAAAGAACAGGTTTTTTCTGTTTCAAATTCTTTTTTTATTAATTTCAGAGGGTAATAAGGGATAGACATAAAATGATTTGTAATGGGAAATTTTAATGGAGTCAATAGACCTTTAAATTTGAAAATTTATTTAAAAAGATTTCTAAAATACTAAAATTATTTATTTCCAATAAGCATAAAGCGAGAGTATTTTCCTAAGTTTAATTCTCCTTTAAATAAAATTTGACTTAAAGGGGCTTGATTTTTAAAATGTTTGAGACTTGAGACACAGTTGATGTGTTCCGGGTCTTCATAGAAGTTATTACTTTGCAATATCATTTTTTTTCCTTTTGGAATTTTCTTCCACCAATTTGTAAAATTTTCTATATGTTCACAGGAGGTATTAATAATAGTATCAGGTGAAACAAAGAGTTCTTGAGAAGAACCATCTTTTTTTAAAGTGTTAAACTGAGCGGAATGATAATTTAAGTCTAAGATATCCTTAAGTGTTGCTTTGAATTTCCAGTTTTCTTTGACCCATTTTCGGTTTAAGTCTTCTGATATTGTGATACTTAGAGGGTCTTTATCAAAATTAAATATTTGTTTTACTTTTAAAGTTTTTTCTTGAAAAAGTAAATAAGCTAAAGTTCCACACCAGCCAGCACACAAAAAGACTTGTCCTAATTCAAAAAATTCTATTTTCTTTAATTTTTGTATAAGCCAAAGTTTAGATTTGAATTGACCTTTAGAGCTAAATCTTTCAATATAATTCACCGTTTTAATACTTGTTTGATTTTTATGAGCTGAATTTAAAACTCTTTTTAAATCCTCTATGATTTGAGGAATTAAGGAAGAGTTATCTTTTAAACCAAGAGAGATTTTGTAAATGGATTCTATGACACTTAAAGAGTCTGGTTTATTTAAAAGACCTTTAGGATTCATAGCTTTAGCATGGATAAAATTTAAAAAACAAGAAGAATTAAATTAAGAGTTTTTTAAATAAATTTTCAAATTCTTTAAAACCTTCTTCTTTTAATTTATCTTTTGGAATAAACCGAAGGCTAGCAGAATTAATACAATATCTTAATCCTGTAGGGGCAGGTCCATCCTTAAAAACATGACCTAGATGAGAGTCTGCATAACGAGAACGGACTTCTGTTCTTTGAACAAACAATTTTCTATCCACTTTAGTTATAATATTTTCAGGAACTAGGGGTTTTGTAAAACTAGGCCAACCAGTTTTTGAGTCATATTTATCTAAAGAGCTAAACAAAGGTTCTCCAGATACAATATCTACATAAATTCCCTCTTCTTTATGGTTCCAATATTTATTTTGAAAAGCGACTTCTGTTTTATCTTTTTGAGTGACCTCGTATTGAAGAGGAGTCAGTTTTTCTTTTAACTTTTCTTCTGAAGGTTTTGAAAAAGTTATTTTATTGTGGCTTTCTTTTTTTTGATTGTCAGCTCTACTTGAGAGATGAGAACGGAAATCTTTAAATTTCTCCCAGGTGTTTTTTAAAAACTGATCTCTCCCCGAACGCCAGCGATAAAAAATATACTTGATGGGATTTTTTTTATAATAATCTTGATGATACTCTTCAGCCTCGTAAAAATTTTTGAAAGCTCTTATAGGAGTTACAATATCCTTTTTAAAAGGACCTTTTTCTTGCAGTTCTTTTTTAGATTGTTCTGCTATGTTCCTTTGTTTTTCTGTGTGATAAAAAATAGCCGTGCTGTATTGAAAACCACGGTCTACAAATTGACCTCCTTTATCTAAAGGATTGATTTTTCTCCAAAACACATCTAAAATTTGAGAATAAGAAACTTCATTGGGATTAAAGTACACTTGAACGGCTTCTAAATGATTTGTCGAACCACTTGAAACTTCTTTGTAGTTAGGTTTTTCTTTTTCTCCCCCAGAATAACCAGAAATAACTTTTGTAACTCCAGGGACTTTTTCTAAGTCTGATTCCACGCACCAAAAACAACCTCCCGCAAGAGTTGCTACTTCAAGATCCTTAGAGGTCTCAGATTTTCTCATATCTGTTTCTTGTTTTTCGCTTTTACTATGACTTATAAAAGTAGTAAAAGCAAGACTAACAAGAATATAGAAATAATTTTTCTTCATATATCTAAAAAATATTAATTCTAAATATAGAATGTTTGTTAAAAAAAATCAAATAAAATAAAGAGAAAAAGATAAAATAATTAAGAGATAGGTTTTCTATAGGTCTGAATGCTAAAATTTTGTAATAGGATAGGGAACATAACCAGAAACTCTGTAAACTTTACCTTCTTTGAAGATGACATCTCTTGTATAATGTCTTCCTTCAATTATAACTCTATAGGACCAATGATCTTTCCCTTTTTTTCTTGTGATTTTATAAGGTTGACCTAAAGTAACTAAAACTTTGGATTTACTGTCTTTATAGGAAAGATTCTCTAATTTGCTATTTAAACTTACACAACCGAATAAAAAAAGTAAGCTAAAACAACAGATTTGTTTTTCTATGTAATTTTTCTTGAAAAATTTCATTATTTATCACTCATTTGTGTTTAAATATCATCATTATTCAATTATGATAATTTTTTTAGAAAAAAACAAGATGTGTTTTATTAAACTTGAGTGATTTTTTTAAGCCGAGAAGGGAAAAAGAAAGCGAAAATAAGAAAATAGTAGGATAGAAATAAAAGAATAATATGAAGTTTAATAGATTGACTTTTTTTAAAACTTCCTAAAGAAACCGTTTGCTTGTAAGAATAAAAATATTGACAAGTTTAGATTTTTTAATTTATAAGAATTTTGCTTAAGGTGAGTGGAATAAGTTAGAATTTGAGACATAGATAATGATGAATGAAAAAAAGCAAAAGACTAAAGAAAATTATAATAGAAGAGGTTTTTATTTTTTTATTTGTGTTATAATTTTTAGTTCAGTTTGGGCTTTGTATTTTGTTTTTTTTAAGAGTAATATTGATTTAGCAGAGCTATCTGATTCAAAGCAGAAAGAATCTGTTTCTGCGGGATTGACAAAAGAAGAACAAACTCGTCCTTGGATTATAACTGAGAATTTAATTAGTCATGGAAGTAAAATTTACAAAGCTCAATGTGCTTTATGTCATGGAGCAGAAGGTTTAGGGGATGGGACCCCTGGTCTTATTCCTCCTCCTCGAAATTTAGTCGAGGGAAAATGGAAATTAGGAGGCTCTCCTCAAGCTCTTTTTAAGACTCTTCAAACGGGAATAGAAGGAGGATCTATGGTTTCTTTTAAACATCTTCCTAATTTAGATCGTTGGGCTTTGGTTCACTATATTCGCTCTATCACTAAAAATAAAACAGCTTATAATGAACAGGAGTTAGAAGAATTTGCAAAAACAGCACTTTAAGCGACCTTTAACAATACTTTTTTTAGGATTCGCTTTCATTTATATTCAAAAGGCTTCTTCTGAGTTAGTAAGTATAAACAATTACAACATTCAAAAAGGTTCAGAAGAAAAACTTTATAAGGCAGATGAGGTTCCTCATCCTTTAATAGATATTCAAGTTAAAGAAAAGAAGGGAGATTTTATTGATTTGGATTTAGAATTTACAGATGAAAGAGATTCTTCTCAGAGTCTAAGGAAGTATTTTAAAGATCAAGCTGTTTTAATGACAGTTGTTTATTATAATTGCCCGAGTTTGTGTAATTTTCATTTAAATGGCTTGTGGACGGCTTTAAATCAGTTAAAAAACTATCAATTTGTTGTTGTAAGCATGGATTCAAGTGAAAATTCTGATTTGGCCCTAAAAAAAAAACAAAACTATTTAAAAGAATTTCCTAAAGTTTTAGCTGACCAGATTCATTTTCTTACAGGAAAAAAAGAGTCAATTCAAAAACTGACTCAGAGTCTAGGTTTTTCTTTTCGATGGGATGAAGAAACTCAGCAATTTGCCCATAGTCCTGTTGCCTATATTTTAAGTCCTGAAGGAATGATATCTCGTTATCTTTATGGTGTGGAATTTTCTCCGCAGACTTTAAAGTTAGCTTTATTAGAGGCCCGTCGAGGAAAAATAGGAAATGTGATTGATCGTATCTTGCTTTTTTGTTATCGGTTTAATCCAAAGACAAATGAATATACAATCTATGCTAAAAATATTATGAAAGCAGGAGGAATTTTAACGATGTTGCTTTTGATAGCTCTTATTGTTCCTGTATGGTTAAGAGAAAGGAGGAGAAATTCTTAAGTTCTTTTTTTTAACTCTTTTTTTAAAAATAATAGACGCAGAAGAAAAAAACATTCCGCCTGTGACAGATTATGTGGCACGTTTGGAAAAATTGGAACACTTTTTAATAGGTATTAGCTTTTTAGTTTGTGTTTTGATTGTTATAGTTTTTGTCTATTTTTCTTTTCGATACAAAAGAAAAAGAGATGATGAAAAGCTGGAAGAATCGAGTCATCATAATACGATTTTAGAATTTACATGGAGTTTTATCCCTTTTGTTATTTTTATGGGGAGTTTTGTTTGGGGTTGGATTCTTTATAGTGATTTCAGGAGAGAAGCTCCTAGGGATAGTTTAGAGATTCATGTGTATGGACAAAAATGGAATTGGGAATTTGTATATAAAAACGGAAGAAAAACCAGCAATGAACTTTTTGTTCCTGTTAAGCGTTCTGTCAAATTGATTATGACTTCAAGAGATGTGATTCACAGTTTTTATATCCCTACTTTTAAAATTAAACAAGATGTTCTTCCAGGTCTTTATACTTCTCTTTGGTTTAAAGCTAATAGAAAGGGACGTTTTGAAGTTTTTTGTACAGAATTTTGTGGAACAGGACACTCGACAATGGGGGCAAAATTAAAGGTTATGAGTTTAGAGGATTGGAACAATTGGTTAAAAACAGATCCCTATAAAAATTTAAGTTTAGTTGAAGTTGGACAAAAAGTGTTTCAAGGTCGCTGTACAGCTTGCCATAATTCGACAAAAGAAAAACTTATTGGTCCTGGATTAGCTGGAATTTACAACACTCAAAGAGAGTTAGAAGGGGGAATGACTCTCTTGGCAGATGAAAATTATTTAAGGGAATCTATTTTAAATCCTAGTGCTAAAATATCAAAGGGCTATGCTAATCAAATGACTCCTTTTGCAGGTTTGCTCTCTGAAGAGGAACTATCAGGTTTGATAGAGTATATAAAGTCGTTAAATTAAAAGGGAGAGGAGACTATGTCAAATTATTTAAATTGTAAAAAAGGGCTTTTTTCTTGGCTTTTTACAAGAGATCATAAGCGAATAGCTCTTTTATATATGATCACTGTTTTTTCCTTTTTTATCGTGGGAGGTTTTTTTGCCTTACTGATTCGTTTAGAACTTTTTAAAGTTGGGGAGACCATTGTAAATTCTGCTTTCTATAACCAATTGATGACTTATCATGGGGCTGTCATGATTTTTATGGTCATTATTCCTGGCATTCCCGCTTTTTTAGGAAATTTTGTTTTACCTCTTCAGATTGGAGCTAAGGATGTGGCTTTTCCTACTGTAAATCTTTTGAGTTGGTACTGCTTAGTTATTGGAGCCTTTGTGACTTTGACTTCTTTGTTTTTAGGAGGGGTAGATACAGGTTGGACTTTTTATACTCCTTACAGTATTGAAACGGGTACAGCTGTTATTCCTGTTGTTTTAGGAGCTTTTATTATGGGTTTTTCCTCTATTTTAACGGGTTTGAATTTTATTGTGACCATTCATCAATTAAGAGCTCCAGGTATGAGTTTTTTTAAAATGCCGCTTTTTGTATGGTCACTTTATTCAACAGCAATTATACAGGTTTTAGCGACTCCTGTTTTAGCTATCACTTTACTTTTATTGGTGGCGGAAAGAGTTTTAAAGGTTGGTGTTTTTGATCCGGCTATGGGAGGAGATCCTATTTTGTTTCAACACTTTTTTTGGTTCTATTCTCATCCTGCGGTTTATATTATGATTTTGCCAGCTATGGGAGTTATCAGTGAATTGATTTGTGCTTTTTCCAGGAAAAGAATTTTTGGTTATAAGGCTTTAGTTTTTGCAAGTTTAGGAATTGCTGTGGTGAGTTTTTTCGTTTGGGGACATCATATGTATGTGAGCGGACAGTCGGAATGGGCAGGGATTGTTTTTTCTGTTTTGACAATGTTAGTAGGAGTTCCTACAGCTGTTAAAATTTTTAATTGGATCGCTACTATGTTTCGAGGCTCTCTAAAATTTGATACTCCTTTTTTGTATGCTCTTGGTTTTTTGTTTTTATTTTTAATTGGAGGAGTGACAGGTTATATGTTGGCTGTTCTTCCTTTTGATGTACATGTTCATGATACTTATTTTGTTGTTGCTCATTTTCATTATGTTATGGTGGGAGGAAGTATTATGGGGATTATGGGAGGTTTTTATTATTGGTTCCCTAAAATGTTTGGTCGTCTTTATAATGAAGGGATGGGACAGTTAGGTTTTGCTCTTATTTTTATAGGATTTAATGTAACTTTTTTTCCTCAATTTATTTTAGGAATTAATGGTATGCCTAGGAGATATGCTGATTATAAAGCCCCTTATGAAGCTTTAAATCAGATTTCTACAGTAGGATCATGGCTTATTGCTCTAGGTTTTATAGTTGCTTTTACTTTTTTACTTTGGGCTATGTTTAAAGGAAGAAAAGCTTCAGCTAATCCTTGGGGAGCAAAAACTTTAGAATGGCAAAGCTCTTCTCCCCCTCCTCATGAAAATTTTTTAGAAACTCCTGTTGTTACTAAGGAAGCTTATGAGTGATAAAAAAGGTTTAAAATTATGAAAGACAATAAAAATTTAGCTCATCATTTTAATAGTTATAAAGATCAGATTCGGGCTGAAAAAATTGGGATGTGGCTTTTTTTAGCAACTGAAATTTTAATGTTTGGTGGTCTGTTTGTAGGTTATACCATATACCATGCAGAGTATACAAAAGTTTTTAAAGTCGGAGCTGAGTTTTTGAACTGGAAAAAGGGGGCTATCAATACAGTGGTTCTTCTTTTTAGTTCTTGGACTATGGTTATGAGTATTTATTATGCACAAAAAGATCAAATAAAAAAATGTCAAATGATGTTAGGAACAACTTTAGTGTGTGGTTTTCTTTTTATGTTTATTAAATACTTAGAGTATTCCCATAAATTTCATGAAGGCATTTTTCCAGGAATTTATTTTTCTTATACAGGCTCAGCTTTTGTAGAAGATTTGCCTCTTTATTTTTCTTTTTATTATTTGATGACAGGTTTGCATGCCAGTCATGTTTTTATAGGAATGGCTTTAATTTTTTGGATGCTTATAAAAACTTATAAAAAACAAATAAATTCTAGCCATTATATGCCTTTAGAGTATGTGGGTCTTTTTTGGCATTTAGTAGATTTGATATGGATTTTTTTGTTCCCTCTTTTATATTTAGTAGAATGAATAACTTCGAGGTGTTTGTATGTCTATAGATAACTCATCTTTTAAAACGAATTTAAGTGTTTTGATAGCTCTTTTAATTTTAACAGTCATTACAGTCCTTGTGGCTCAAGTTGATTTTGGAATTTTTAATGCTTTTTTTGCTATGTTAATTGCTGGAATTAAAGGAGCTTTGGTTTTGATGTATTTTATGCATCTTAAATATGATGAAAAAATTTACAGCTTGATTTTTGGAATTTCTGTGTTTTTCGTATTCGTTCTTTATTTTTTCTCAAAATTAGATATTATTACCCGTATCATCCAAACAAGTGTTTTATGAGAGTTAGAGATTTTTTTAAAGCTTATTATAAATTAAGTAAAATGGGGATTGTTTTTTTTGCCATTTTAACTTCTAGTTTTTCTTACATGCTCTCTTTACCTGATTTTTCTTTTTTTGCTTTAGAAAACTTTGTTTGGTTTTGTATTGCTTTTTATTTTGTTTGTAGTGGGAGCTTTATTTTAAATCAAGCTCAAGAAGGGAGTTTAGATGAAAAAATGAAACGAACTTTCTGCCGACCTATCCCTCAAGGGCAAATTTCTCTTTATCAAGCTTATCTGTTAGCAGGATTCTTTTTATTTATCGGACATGTTCTTTTGTTGTTAATTCAAGTTCAAACTGCTCTTTTATCTTTGATAACTGTTGTTTTGTATAATCTTTTTTATACTCTTTGGTGGAAAAAAAAACTAAGTTATGGAGCTGTTTTAGGGGCTATTCCGGGAGCTATGCCTCCTGTTATAGGCTATTCTTTAAGCGGAGGAGATATTTTTTCAACTCAATCTATGTATTTGTTTTTACTTTTATTTTTTTGGCAGATGCCTCATTTTTGGAGCTTAGCTATACACTATAAGAAAGATTATAAAAGAGCTGGTTTTCCTATTTTACCTGTCATGAGAGGGAATTCTCAAACGCTTTATCAAATCGGTTTTTATTTATTAGCTTATTTAGGTTTAGCTTTGTCTTCTCCTTTGTTTTTAAGAGCAGGCTTGATGTATGTCTTTTTATTAGTTCCTTTTGCTTTGATTCTTTTTTATCAGTTTTATAAATATTTTTATAATCCTAAAAATTGGCTTCCTTTTTTTCTTTGGGTGAATATGAGTATTTTAGTTTATTTTTGTGTTCCTATTTTAGATAAATGGATTTTTCAATCTGTTGTTAAATATCAACTCTCTCTGGTGGGTTTATAAGACATGCCTTTCGATGTTTTAAGTGGAAATAGTCTTAATTATACAGAAGATCTCTATAAAACTTTTTTAAAAGATCCTCTTCAAGTTGAAGATTCTTGGAGATGGTTTTTTCAAGGTTTGAATCAGGGCATAAACCCTCAAGCTTTAGAAAAAGAACTTAAAGTTTTTCAATTTTTACTTTCTTACCGAGATCATGGAAGTTTAAAGGCTAAACTGAATCCTTTAGAAAGTCCTCTCAATCAAGGTTTTCTGGGAAAAGAAAATTTTGGTATCACAGCAAGTGATTTGGAAAAGAGCTTTAAAGTCAGTGAAATGTTATTTTCTATGTCAAGTCCTTTAAAAGATGTCATTTCTTTTTTAGAAAGTAAATACTGTCAGACTCTGGCTCTAGAAGTTTCAGGCTGTCACCCTAAAGTTAAAAAATGGTTTTATGAAGAATTTGAAAAGAAAGATTTTTCTTTGTCTGCAGAAGATGAACTGAGAGCTTTTGAACAACTCCTAGGAGCTGATAGTTTTGAAAAAAATGTTCAATTTTATTTTTTAGGTCAAAAGAGGTTTTCTTTAGAGGGTTTAGATTCTTTGGTTCCTATGTTAGATTATCTTTTACAAAAAGGGACTGCTTATGAAATGAAAGATCTGATCTTAGGTATGTCTCATCGAGGTCGTTTAAATGTTTTAGTTAATATTTTAAAACAAAACCCTTCTGTTTTATTTGCTGGTTTTAGAGGAAAGTTTAACAACTCTTTTTTTGATGAAAATTCCATGACTTGGGATGTGAAATACCATTTGGGGTTTTCATCTCGAAGAAAGACTCCCAGGGGAGACTGTGATTTGTATTTAGGTTATAACCCTAGTCATTTAGAAGCCATCGGTCCTGTCATATGCGGAGTGACTCGAGCTGTACAGAGAAAAAACAAAGATATGGAAAGAAGAAAGACGGCTGTACCGGTTTTGATTCACGGAGATGCTTCTTTTTGTGGTCAAGGAGTTGTCAGTGAGACTTTACAGCTCTCTCATTTGAAAGCTTATACCGTAGGGGGGACAATTCATATTATTTTAAACAACCAGCTCGGTTTTACAACTTTACCAAGCGAGGGACGATCGAGCTTATTTGCATCGGATTTAGCTAAGTCGATCAAAGCTCCGGTTCTTCTTGTCAATGCGGATGATGTTTTTTCTTGTTTAAAAGCTATGGATATGGCTATGCGATTTCGTTATGAGTTTGGTTTGGATATTTTTATTGATTTGATAGGTTATAGAAAATATGGACACAATGAAGGGGATGAACCTGAGTTCACTCAACCTCTTATGTATAAAAAGATCAAAAAACATCCTTGCGTTGTTAAAAAGTACCAAGAGCTTTTGATTGAAAAAAAGCTTTTAAATTCTTCAAAAGCGGAGCAAATGTCTAAAGAGAAAAATCAGTTTTTTGAAAAGGCTTTAGAAGAAAGTAAAGTTAAAGAGTTTTCTAAAAAAGATTATTTTGGTTTAGAAATTATAAAAGCAGATAAAAAACTAAAAGAGACTAAAATAACAAAAGAGCGATTGGAAGAGCTTTTAAAAGTTCTTTCTGAAATCCCTGAATCTTTTAACCCTCATCCTAAATTAAAAAAGATTTTATCTAAAAGAAAACAAAATATAGAAAATAATAAATTAGATTGGGCTATGTGTGAACTTTTAGCTTATGGAGCTTTAATTCAAGATGGTTTTTCGATTCGTTTAACTGGTCAGGATTCTAAAAGAGGAACTTTTTCTCATCGTCATGCTGTGTACTACGATTATGAAAATAATGAAACTTTGAATCCCCTTAAGGTTTATGGAAAGACAAAGAATCAAGAATGTTGCATTTATAATTCTTCTCTTTCTGAAATGGCTGTCTTGGCTTTTGAGTATGGAAATTCTTGTTTAGCTCCTGATTTTTTAACTCTTTGGGAAGCTCAATTTGGAGATTTTGTAAATGGAGCTCAAATTATTATAGATCAGTTTATTTCTTCAGGAGAGTCTAAATGGCTTCAAAAAACAGATCTTATTTTACTTTTACCTCATGCTTATGAAGGACAAGGTCCGGAACACTCAAGTGCTTATTTAGAACGTTTTTTACAAATGTGTTCCCATAATAATATGCGAGTTTGTCAATTTATAAAGGCGAGTAATTTATTTCATGCTATTAGAAGACAAAAACAATTGGAAAGAAAACCTCTTATTCTTATGACTCCTAAGTCTCTTTTAAGACATCCTAGTGTGCGTGTAGAAAAAGAGGAGTTGACAAAAGGAAAGTTTGAGCCTGTGATTTGGGATAAAGATATTTCAGATCCTAAAACTGTAGAATCTTTGATTTTATGTAGTGGTAAAGTTTATTTTGAGATTAAAAAAGTTTTAGAGCAGGATTCTATCAAACGAAAGAAAACAGCCCTTTTTTGTTTAGAGCAACTGTATCCTTTTCCCGATTCAGACTTAAATCCTGTTTTAAATGGATTTCCCTTTCTTTCGAAAGTGATTTGGTTTCAAGAAGAACCTAAAAACAGAGGAGCTTGGTTTTTTGTACGAAATCAGTTAGAAGAGCTTTTAGAAAAACTAGGTCAGAAGTTAGATTTAATATATGCAGGTCGTTCTGAAATGGCAGTTACGGCAGAAGGGACAGAGCAAGCCCATAGAAAAGTTCAAAATCAAATTTTATCAGATTGCTTATCGAGGTTATAGTTTTTAAAGATACTGACCAATTTTTTTTAAATAACAATTTAAGGTTTCTTGAGATTTATCTAAACTACATTCTTTTATATTGTTTTTAAATTTTGTATTGCAAAAGAGCCTTTTTGGATAAGGACTTAAGTTACAAATAACATGCCCAAAGATATAGCTTTCCTCTTCGCATGTGACCTCGTTAGTTCTTATGGGATCCCATGTACATTTTTCTACTAAGTTTTTTGGAATCGTCGGAGGGACAGGTGAAACTCCTGGGGAATGAGGAGTTGTAAGAGTTGTTTTAGGTGGAAGAGGGTTTGTATAAGTTCTTATCTCTTTGGATTCTTTACAAGAGAGGATGAAGAAAAAAATAAAACAACTTAGGAAAAAGATTCTTTTCATTTAGATTATGATTTTAATAAAAATAAGGAGTAAAGTCCATAAAAAAGATTTAAGACCTGAATTTTTATTAGAATTCTTATCTTTTAAAATAGAAAGTTGAAATAGAAAAAAATGAGATGACTCTCTTTTAGATATGACTTAAACAATAGTTTAGGAGGTTCTTATGAAAATAGAGGTAAAAGTTCCTTCTGTAGGAGAATCTGTATCAGAAGCTGGCATAGAAAATTGGGAGAAAAAAACAGGGGATTTTGTTAAGAAAGGAGAGATTCTTGTCACTTTAGAAACAGATAAAGCTTCTATGGAAATCCCTGCAGAAAAAGAGGGATATCTTGAAATTTTAAAAAATAAGGGAGAGACTGTTTCTGTAGGTGAGCGAATTGCTTTTATAGAGCTTTCAGAGTCTAAGGATATTTCTAAAAAGTCACAAAAATTTTTAGAAAACAATGTAAAAACAAAGGAAAAAAATCAAGTTCTAGATTCTAAGAAAGTTACAGATTCTAAAGTTGTTAATTCTTTAGAAGATAAAGATTTTCAGCTTGAAGAGTCTTTAGATAAATTTCATCCCTCAGTGAGACATTTACTTCTCAGTCAGTCTTTAAGCCCTTCTGAAATTAAAGGAACAGGACGAGGAGGAAGGCTGATAAAAGAAGACGTTTTAAACTTTTTAAATGAAAAATCTCCTGGAAAGAGTCAGGATTTTTCAAGATCTACTCAGTCCCTTAAAAAAGATTCAGAGATTTTAGTACCTAGTTTAAAAAAATACCAGAGAAGAGAAACTATGACGAGGCTTAGAAAAGTTATCTCAAAACGTTTAGTTCAATCGCAACGTGATACAGCGACTTTAAGTACTTTTAACGAAGTGGATTTATCTCGTATTATTGAAATAAGACGAGACTATCAAGAAGAATTTATAAAAAAATATGGTTTTAAATTAGGTTTTATGAGTTTTTTTGTAAAAGCCGTTGTCGTAGCACTCAAAGAGTATCCTAAGGTGAATGCTTTTATTGAAGGAGATGATATTATTTATAATGAAGCTCAGCATATTGGAGTTGCAATTGGCTCTGAAAAAGGTTTGCTCGTCCCTGTTCTGTTTCATGCACAAACTCTTAGTTTAGCACAAATTGAAGAAAAAATTCTTTCTTATAGAGATAAAATTTTAGCTCAAAAAATCAGCCCAGAAGATCTGTTAGGAGGTACGTTTACTATTAGTAATGGAGGAGTTTTTGGTTCTCTTTTGTCGACTCCTATTTTAAATCCCCCGCAAAGTGGAATTTTAGGCATGCATAAGATAGAACAAAGACCTGTTGCAATTCATGGAAAAGTAGAGATTCGTCCTATGATGTATTTGGCTTTATCTTATGATCATAGAATATTAGATGGAAAAGAATCTGTTGGTTTTTTAGTAAAAGTGAAAGAGGGATTAGAAGAGCCTTCCCGGCTTTTAATTGATATTTAGATAGGGTTATAATAAAAAGGAGTTAAAAATGGAAGAATTTGATTTGATTGTTATTGGTTCTGGTCCAGCAGGATATGTTGCGGCCATTCGTGCTTCTCAGTTGGGTTTAAAAACCGCTGTTGTAGAAAAAGATAAAAGCTTGGGAGGAACTTGTTTAAATGTGGGTTGTATTCCCTCTAAAGCTCTTTTGGAATCGAGTGAACATTATGAAATGGCTCAAAATTCTTTCAAACAACATGGACTGAATTTTAAAAGTCTAGAATTAGACTTAACTCAAATGCAACTTCGAAAACAAAAAATTGTTTCTGATTTGACTTCTGGGATTCAGTTTTTATTTAAAAAAAATAAAATTAAGTTTTTTCAAGCTTGGGGAAGTCTCAGAAGTCCTCATGAGGTTCAAATAAATCAAGAGCTTATAAAAGGAAAATTTATTTTACTAGCAACAGGAAGTAGCCCTGTGGAATTACCTTTTACAACTTTTGATGAAAATCTTGTTGTTTCCTCTACCGGAGCTTTAAGTTTTAAAGAGGTTCCTAAAAAGCTAGTTGTCGTTGGGGGAGGTTATATTGGACTGGAAATTGGTTCGATTTGGAGACGGCTAGGAAGTGAAGTGACTGTTCTAGAAGCAGGAGATCAGATCTGTTCTTCTATGGATAGAGAGTTGAGAGAGAAGTTTTTATTTCTTTTGAAAAAACAAGGCATGAAATTTCATTTTAACGCAAAACTAAAACAAGTGGAAACGAAAGAAAATCAGGTCAAGTTAAAATTTGAAGATAAAAAAAGACAATTACAATCCTTTGATTGTGATAAAATTTTAATTGCCATCGGAAGAAAAGCTTTTACTAAAAATTTAGGTTTAGAGCATGCAAACCTTAAGACGAATTCTTTAGGGCAGGTGGAAGTGGATTCTCATTTTAGAACAAAGCAAAAAAATATTTTTGCCGTAGGAGATTTAATTGCAGGACCTATGTTAGCTCATAAGGCTGAGGAAGAAGGAGTCGCTGTTGCTGAATTTATTGCAAAAGGCTCTTGTCATGTCAATTACAACACCATTCCTAGTATTATTTATACCTGGCCTGAGTTGGCGAGTGTAGGTCAAACAGAAGAACAGCTTATCGATAAAAAAAGAGATTATAAAAGAGGTTCTTTTCCTTTTATCGCTAATGGAAGAGCAAAAGCCTTAGGTTATACAGAGGGTTTTGTTAAAGTTTTAGCTGATAAAAAAACAGATCGTATTTTAGGGGTTCATATTATAGGACCTAGAGCGGGGGATTTAATTGCAGAGGCAGTTGTTGCTATGGAATTTCATGCCAGCAGTGAAGATTTAGCTCGTAGTTTTCATGCTCATCCGACTTTAAGTGAAACCTTAAGAGAGGCCAGTTTAGATGTTCATAAAAGAGCGAGACAATTTTAAGAAGCTTAACAAAGTTCTTTTCATAGAGGTTTTTTTAATTTACACATTTCTATGATTTTTCGTATCACATCTGTAGTTAAAACGGTCTCTTTTTTTAAGTCCTATAGTTTATTTTGTTTAATTTTTAGTTTGATAACTATTTTTTGGGGAGCTTGGGTTAGACTTTCTTTATCAGGAGATGCCTGCGGGGAAAGTTGGCCTCTTTGTAAGGAAGGGGTTTTCCCAGAAAGTGGAGGGGCTTGGATTGAATGGCTTCATCGGCTCTCTTCTGGTTTATCTTTGCTTTCTGTTTTTATTCTATGGGTTTTATCTCTTAAGATCTATTTCAAGAATCAAGTGGCAAGAGTCTTTTCCTTTTTAAGTTTTATTTTTATCTTAATAGAAGCTTTCATCGGAGCGGTTTTAGTTTTAAATAATTTAGTTGCTTTAAATGCTCAAGCTCTGAGAGTTTTTATTTTAGGAATACATTCTATAAATAGTTTTTTTTTAATTGCTTCTTTAACTTTAGTTTATAAAACAAGTTCTTATCAAAAAACAAAATCCCCTTTTAGAAAACAACTATTTATAAAAAAACCTCTGATTTATTTTGTTCTCAGTTTTCCTTTATTGGCTTTGACAGGAAATATTGCCTCTCTAGCAGGACAGCTCTTTCCTTCTTTATCTTTATCTTCTGCTTTCTCTTTAGATTTATTACCTTCAGCTCATCTCAGTTTAAAAATACGACCTTTCCATCCTTTGTTGGCCTGTCTTTTTTTGATAACTTTAATTCGTTTTGCTATTAAAGAAAAAAAATTATGGACTCCGGTTTTAGCTGTGTCTCTTGTGGTTTTCATTGGGTTTGTAACTTTAGTTTCTTTATCTCCTTTAGGAATGAAATTCGTTCATCTTATTTTAGCTTATGCTTTAGGAATTTTTTTAGTTTGGAATTCTTTTGAAGAGAGGAAATGTCCTATTTTTAGTTGAAACAAAATTATGCCCAAATTAATTTAAAAAATTAATCCTATTTTATGTTTTACTTTTTTATATTATACTTTCTGATCTCTCAATTTTTTTTGTGAATACGGGTGTTGTCATATCTGAATAGGCAGTCGTATTTCAAGAAATTAAAAGAAGTCTATAGAAAAGTCTTCTGATTTTTTAATGGATTCTAAATTTATTTTCTTTATAAAAATTTTTTTTTACATTTTTAGCTAGATTTAGGGAATTCTCTAAAGAGATGAAAAAGTATTAGCTAAAATTGTAAAAAGCTCCGATATACGAAAATATCAAGAGATGATGAAAGAATAAAAAACAAGAGTTTTTCTTTTCTGGAAGTGTTTTTGCTAGGAAGTAAAGTAGAAACAAAAAGGAGGGTTCTATGAACTTTAAAATAATAAACCACAGTCGAAACTTTTTTTTCGACTCAAACAAAAAGATTAAAGTCTTTCGACTTTTATCTAAAAAAAAACTAGAAAAAAAGAAGGCCGGTTGGGGATGGCAAATGAAAAAGAGTTTTAAAAAAAATCCTGCTCTTTTAAGAAATAGAGGACAAGGACTTATAGAATATCTTATCTTAGTTGCTCTTATGGGAGTGGCTACGATTGGAATTATTAGAACGCTTAATCAAACTGTGAAATCCCGTTTTGCTAATTCGATTTATGCTCTACAAGGGAGAAATCAAAAAGCTAAAACTCATAATTTGAGAAAAGAAGAATTTCAAAGAAGTGATCTGAGTAATTTTATGTCGGGAGCTTCTAGTTCAGATAAAAAAAGAAAGAAGAAATAAAAAGTAAGATGTTTTTACAGGATTTTAGTTTTTTTAATAAAAAAAAAGGTCAAAGAGGAAGTCAAAAAGGTCAAGCTTTAGTAGAAATGGCTGTAATTTCTTTTGTTTTAATCGGTTTTATTCAAATTCTTTTAAAGCTCGCATGGATGTTTATCAATTTGATATGGATAGAACATCAACTTTATCAAGCTGTTTTATGCCTGGCCCAACAAAAAGAAAAACAAATTTGTGAAACCATTTTATTGAGAGATATTAAAAAATTAAACAAAGGGGTTAAGATTTCTTCTGTTAATCTTAGCCCTGAAAAAGGGAAACTGTTGTGGCATTTTTACAAAAAAGATTTTTTAATCAAACAAGATCTCAAGCTACCTTATTGAAAGAAACTTCTGGTTTTTTTACTTTAGGTTTACTTTCTTTTTTGGCTTTGATGTTTGTCATATTGATAGGTTTTTCTCTGTTGAGTACAGGAATAAAAAATATCACCGGTTCACAAAGTACCTGTTTAAAAGCTTTGATTTTAACTCAAAAAGAATTAGGAAAAACATTGACTCAGCTTTTAAAACTTAATCAAAGCTCTCAAAGATTAAATAAAGCGAGGAAGGTTGTAGATAGGGCTATTGTCATAGCTACGGGATCTCTTGTTTTAGCTTCTACTCTTCCTGCTTTAAAGACAAAACAAAATATCCTTAAAGCTTTACAAAAAGATTTAATATTAAAACAAAAAGACTTTTTATTTCAAAGTTTGATAATAAAAAAAAGAGGATTTCAAAAACTTAAAAAAAGTCTTAAACTTTTTAAAGTTAAATCTATTCGGGAGATGAATTTTTATAAAAAAGCCTTAGCGGTTGAGAAAGAAAAGATAGGAAAAGATTCTTATATCTATCATCCCGTTCAAGATTTTAAACAAAGACAAAAAATAGAAGTTTTTTGGAAATTACCAGTTTTTTATCCTTTAGAAAAGGAATTGAAATGGTTTTTAACTCACAAACAAATAAAAAGCTTTGAGTATAGTTGCGTTGTCACTTTAAAAAAGAAGGGGGAAAAATGGGTCAGTTTAGTTTATCATTAAAAAAAACTTTAAATTCGAAAGGTCAAATATTGATAGAATTTTTATTAGGTTTTATTTTTATGTTTTCTTTTTTGTGGTTTTTACAAATCCTTTACTTTCATTCTCAAGAAAGCATTCAAAAAGAAAGATTGTCTTCAAAGGAGATAAAGAAAGCTCCTTGGTTTCAAAAGAAGGAAGTTCCATGAGATTTTTTAATTCCTTTTTCTCTTTTTATAAAGAAAAGCTTTTACAAATTTTACATCAACCGGCTTTAGAACAAAAAAATTTATGGACGTATTTATTAGAAAAATATGTGTTTCATTTTTTTCTAATTCTCATTGCTCTTTTTGTATCTTTAGGATCTCATACAAAATCTTTTTTTTGGAAAGAAAAAGAAAGTCCAATGTCTTTAGATCAGTTGGTTCCAGAAGGTTTTGTTTTAGTCCCTATAGAAATTAGTAATGGAGAGGATCTTTTTCCTTTTGTAGGAAATTATGGGGTTGTAGATCTTTATTTAGATTCTCAAGGAATCGGCTTACCTACAAAACAAATAGCATCTCAGATTAGAATTTTTCCTCCTCAAACAGAAGAAGGTTTTTGGACAGCTCTTATTCGAGAAAAAGAAGTGATTGATTTGTTTGAATATAGCTCTGCTTTTTACGCTGTTATTCAAAACCCTAAAATGAAAGCTGCAAAAATCTATAAAAAACTAAAAAAAAGCTCTTTAGTTGTCATTGAAGAAAGTTTTTAATATATTAAAAACTTCTATGTCTCGTTTCTTGATCTGTTTTTTCTTTTTATATTCTCAGTTAGCTTTCCCAAAAAATAAAGTTTGGATTCGTGGAAATAGAACCGACTTACAGGAGTTTCAAGTGTTTTTAAAAAACTCTGATATTGATCTCAGTTATGCAAAATTTCAATGGAAGCAAAAAGTAAAAAGGTCTAAAAAGTTTAAATTGAAAGAAAAATTATTACTTGCTCAGCAGTTGTATTTAGAGGGAGAAAAAGAAAGGTCCGAAAAACTTTTTAATCAAATAAGCCTTCTAGCTTACTTGGCAGATTGGGATAAAGAAGATCGTAGAATTCTACTTTATTCTTTTTTAAGAGCCGCTCAATTACAAGAAGATAAGAAAAAAAGGCAGGCTCTTTTAATTTTAGCTAAAAATTTTTCCTTGTCTTCTAGGGATTTTAAAACTTCTATTGATTTTAAGTTATTTCCTCCTCCTTTGATAGATGAGTTAAGAAAGATTCAAGAAAAAAGTAATTTTTTAGTTGTTAATTGGAATTCTCTTTTTCCTGATCATGAAATTCTTTTATTAAATGGAAAAAGGATTGATAAAAATAAAAAGCTTAAGCTTGTTCAAACTTATTATAGAGTTACGGCTTTAAGTTCTTCTCATCAAGCTTGGTCTGAAAAGATAAGTCTTTCCAATTTGTTACTGCAAAAGATAAAAACAGCAAGATTAACTTTAGGGACTTGTGAGACTTTAAGAATTCTTCCTGAGTTAGAAAAACAAAAAAACATTAAACTTTTTCCTATTTCTAAATGTAAAACTAAACATCTAGAGGGGATATTAGCTAAAAACTCAGAAAAGATGGAAGAGCTTGTAAAAAAAGATTCTCATCTGCCTTCATGGTTTTTGCTAGTAGGAGGAGCTATAACAGTCATTCTTCTTTTATTTTTAAGAAGTGAAGAGCCGGAAGAAGAGTATGTCTATTAACGTTGGTCAATGATGGGAGGTAAATTTCCTCCTCTTTGTTGATAATTATTTGTTGGAGCGGGGGATTGTACTTGGGGGGCCTTAGCTTGGTTTAATAAAGAAGAATTTCCTAATTGAATTCCAGTTGAAAAAGCTCCTAAGCTAGTTCCTAAACTACCTACACCAATTCCTCCTCCATAAGCAATACTTTGAATTTGTTGTTGGATTTGTCCAATTTCTTGATAGAGACCAGAAATAACTTGTTGTCTTTGTATTCTATCTTGCTGTATGGCTTGCTGTTGTTGTAACCAAGCTTGCTGGGCTTGCAGGTAAGCTTGCTGTTGTTGCTGTTGGAATTGTAGGTATTGAGAATATTGTTGTTGTTGAGCTTGTAAATAAGGGTTGATACCCCCACCAAAAGCTCCTCCGCCAAAAGGTCCTCCAGCAAAAGCCCCTACGCCAAAAGGTCCTGCGCCAAAAGGACTTCCACCAAAAGCCCCTACGCCAAAAGGACTTCCACCAAAAGGTCCTACGCCAAAAGCTCCTCCAGCAAAAGGACTTCCACCAAAATAAGCTCCTCCACCGGAAAAAGCTCCAGGAGAGCAAGCATAGTTTCCAAATTGTGAACTTCCATTTGTTAAACCATAAATCCCATTTGAAATAAAAGGTAATCCTATAGAAGCTCCTGCAAAAGAAGGTCCAACACTACTTATAGGAAGATGACCTTGCTGGATTCTTAAAGTATTTGCATTTCTTGCTGAAGATCGTCCTGCCGTATAACCTAAATAAGATAGACCAGCTCCTGATAATAAACTTAAAGTATTACCTACAATTTGACCCGTTGTTGGTCCATCTAACTCTCTCAACTCATCTAAACAGTCAAAACACAAAGCACTTGAACTCTCTTCATCTTCAAATGATTTTTCAAATAACTTCTCATCTAAAACCTCTAAATCCTCTTCTATTCTTCTGATTTTATCAGCAATCTTACTTATTTGTTCCCAGACTCTCTTTAATTTTTGAATCGCTTTCTTACAGCTGTTTTTATCTTTTTTAGCAAACTCCATACAAAATTTCTCATCCACTCGTCCATTGCTTTTAAAATACCTTCTATGGTTATCTTCCCAAGGAAGTCCCTTTCTTTCTGATTCTTCTAAACCATCTTGTTTCGATGAAATATAATCAGAAATAAGCTGTGCCACAGCCTTCGTTCCAGAATCTCCATCAGCAGACTGAAAATCATTATAAAGCGGATTCTCATCTAAAGAATCACTCAAAGTTTCAATTAATTCCTCTACTCCTGTAATTCGACCTTCTCCTTCTATGTAACCAAGAATTTTCTCTTCTAAACTTTCTATAGTTTCTTCTGCTTTTTCTATTTGTTTTTCTAAAGAACCTGAATCGTTTTTGTTCGAATAAAATAAAGCCGCTTCTTCTAAAGGATGTAAACAAACAGAAGGCATTATTAAACCTAAACTTATAAAAGGATAAAAACTAAAAAAAACAAAAAGAAGACTCCTTTTATAAAATTTTAAATCTTTTTTTATTTTCCTTTTTAAATTAATCATTTTCATAAAACTCCTTAGTTAATAATTTTACCAGTATATCCTTTTTTTTTAGCATAAGCTTTTTTCTTGTATAATTATCGATGTAAAAACCTGTTTCATTTTAATAATAAGGCACTTTATAACCATATCCGTAACCAGGATGAGAATGAGTATGTCCATAAGGATTTACTGTAGGAGTGCATGCCCAGCCCCCTACAGGTGTATTATTACGAGTTAAACCGTAAATCCCATTTGCTATATAAGGATAACCTGCTGAAATTCCATTTACAGCATAATAACCATTTTCTGCCGGATAACCTTGACTAACCCTGAGCATATTTGCATCCATTTGAGCCTCCCTTCCAAGAAAATATCCTAAAGCACTTTGTCCAGCTCCCAGTAATATATTCCCAAGATTTCCAAAAATTTCCTCCGTTGAAGGTTTACTTGCTTGCATCACCCTTTTTAAACAATCAAAACATAAACCCCCAGCCTCTGTTTTTTCTCTCTTTGAATCATCTAAACCAAGAATTCTTTCTTCTTCTTTCTCTATTCTATCTTTGTACTTTTCTAGTTGTTTTGCCAATCTCTGCAATTTCTCTAAAGCTTTCTTACACTCTTTAACATTTGAAGCATAACTCATGCAAAAACTCTCCTTCACTTTCCCATTAGAATTAAAAGCTTCATGTTGTTTCCATTCAGGACAATCTATACATTCTCCATTAAGCCATTTCTTTCCAGATCTTTCGTTGCATTTGTCTTCCTCAGTTAAGAGAACACATTTATTATCTTTTACTTTATGTCCTGCAGGACATTTACATTTCCCTGTAGCTATATCTAAGTTAGCATTTTTACTTTCACAGTCTTTTTGTTTGATTTCATTTTGACTTAAACATTCGTTCTTATCTGTTAAAGTTTTACCTTGATCTTCACATTTTTCTTTCTCTGTTTTTTCTCGGCATTTTCTTCCATCTGTTACATTAGGAGAAGGACATTTGCACTCTCTTCCGTTCCATTTCCAGGGCTCTCCTCTTTTCTTGCACTCAGTTTGATCGGTATCTTGACACTTTCCTTCTTTCCATTCTTTACCTGGTGTTTCTTCACATTTTTCTTTCTCTGTTTTTGGTCGGCAATTTGTTCCATCTACTATATTAGGAGTAGGACAAATACATGCTCTTTCGTTCCATTTCCAAGCTTCTCCTCTTTTCTTACACTCAGTTTGAGCAGTATCTTGACACTTTCCACTTTTCCATTCTTTCCCTGGTGTTTCTTCACATTTTTCTTTCTCTGTTTTTGACCGGCATTTTCTCCCATCTAATATGTAAGCATTAGGACATTTACATCTTCTACCATCCCATACCCAAGGATTTCCTTTGGCTTTACATTTGTCTTCTTTAGTTAGTGGAACGCATTTATTACTTTTTATTTTATGTTCTGGAGGACATTTACATTTCCCTGTAGCTGTATCTAAGTTAGCATTTTTACTTTCACAGGTCTTTTGTTTGATTTCATTTTGAGTTAAACATTCGTTCTGATCTGTCAAAGTTTTACCTTGTTCTTCACATAATTCTTGTGCTGTTTTTGGACGGCAATTACCTGTAGTACTATCTCTTATCTGAGAGTCAGAACAAGAAATCATATGAGCGGGTGGTTGATGCTCAGGTCTAATTACTAAGGCTGCACCTGCACTAGCCGCGTCTTTTGCATAAGCAGAGGGAAAAATTAAGTCTGATAAAGAAGCTTTGCTTCATCTAAGGAATCTCCTAAGTCTGATTCAACGTCATCTAATTTTTCTTCATAATCTTCCATTCTTTTTTCTAAAGCTTTGATTTGTTTTTTTATTTTTTCTTCTGAATTAAGACTTTTTTTATTCGGTGACATGAGAGCCGCTAATTGAACAGGAGAATGACATCCATAGTAAGACCATGAAGATAAAGGCATGTAAGCTATTATAAATATGATAAATTTAGAAAAAAAATAATTTATTTTCATAGTATCAAAGCCTTTTTTTCTAATTATTTTATCGGTTTAAAGGATTTAAAACTAAATAAATTCTTAATTAAAATGGATTATAGTCTTGTAATTTAGTAAAAATTATAAAATTTTTACTTTTTTATAAAATTCTTTTGGAAGTGTTTTTGCTGTAAAAAAAGGTATATTTATGAATTTTTTATTTTATTCTATTGTTTCCACTCTAAAGTTTTTATCGGTTTTTATGATTTAAAACTTCATAAATTTCTATTTCATTTTGAGTTAAACATTCGTTCTTATCTGTCAAAGTTTTACCTTGGTCTTCACATTTTTCTTTGTCTGTTTTTTCCCGGCAATTACCTGTAGTACTATCTCTTATCTGAGAGTCAGAACAAGAATAATTCCTAATGGGAGCTTTACGATTAGATCTAATTACTAAGGCTGCATCTGCACTAGCCGCGTCTTCTGCATAAGCAGAGGGAAAAATTAAGTCTGATAAAGAAATTTTTTCAATGATACGTTTAGTTGGTTTTTCTGCACAAGGCCAGCCATCTTGTTGGTTTTCTATATAACTTCTTATTTCAAAGGCTACAGAATAAGGATTATCTTTAAGCTTTGCTTCATCTAA
>JACOND010000002.1:0-102605 GCA_014323935.1 Bdellovibrionales bacterium | reverse complement strand
CCTCTAATTGAACGGGAGAATAACATCTTGAGTAAGCCCATGAAGATAAAGGAATGTAAACTATTATAAAGATGATAAATTTAGAAAAAAAATAATTTACTTTCATGGTATCAATACCTTTTTTTCTAATCATTCAATTCTTTAATAAAGACCTAATCAAATTCTATCAAATCTGTCAAGTCTTAATCTAAAACCGCCTATCCCAGCAAATAAATCTATGAAGGTTTTCATTACAAACTTATCAATTTTACAAAAATTCTCTAGGTAAAATTAAGAGAATGAAAGGTCAATAAAGTAGAAAAAAGGGAGGGGGAGGGTAAAAAGGAGCTAAAGGGGTTTGAAACTCCTTTATTATAGAATATATAATTAAGTCTAAAAATTAATTTAATAAAGTGTGAGCTGAAAGAAAAAACAGATATTGCTTTTATTTCTAAAATTACAGGTTTTTCTAAAGAAGATATTAAAAAATTAAAGAACAATTCTTAAAAAGTCTAACTAGTAATTTACTTTGTTAGGGGTGGTAAGTTAATTTGAGGATGTCCCATAGTTGAATAGGATTAAGTCCATGAGACAGTTTAAGCTCTAACAGCTTTCAATTTATCGTCAAGTTCTCTTGTTTTTTTTTAATTTCAGCCACTAAAATCCTTATTTCCTTTAACCCTTCTAAACCTCTTTTCTCAAGATAATAAAATAGAAACTATCGTTGAGCCTACGGTAACACTTAATATTGCGTTCTGATCTTCTTAAAATTGAAAACTTCTTCACATTTATAACAAGGCTTATCAAATAAAGTCTTGTTAAATTCTTCTTGCGGAATAAATGCACAAGAAGTTAATAATATATATTATTATGTATCGCATTTTTTCTCCTTTGTTATAAATTTTAAGTTTGAATAATTCCTAAAATTAAATCAAAAAACAATCCTGCTATTACACCGAATAGGAATGTCAAACTACTTATTATGACTAATTTTTTCATCTAATTGTTTTAAAATTTTATATATACGATTAAAACGATATTTCATTCCAATCACTAAATCCAAACATTAAGCTCCATTTTAGAATGTTGCTGTTATTCTGCAAAATACTGCAGACGCATATAAAGTGCTATTGACCTACAAGTTGATCATGTCTTTCGTATGCTTTTAAATATTTTTTATATGTTTGCTCAGAAATTATTCTTTCTTCAAACATATCATCTAGTTTTTTCCACTCTTTTCTAGTCACATATCTATGATTCTAAGTTATATAACCCCTCCGCAAGCAAAAAGATTTATAACCTTAAGACTAAAAGCTTCCTGAACTAATTTTTTTTGTTTTAAATCATTAGGTACGTACCCATTATACACTTAATAATATAAATAGGTTTCATTATGCTTCGATACCTATTAATTAAGATAGGAACAGCAGGAACACCACGACCTTGACGAACAATATTATATAATTCAGCCTCATAATAAGCAACTCCTGAACTCATATTTTTTTGTAAGGATTTCATTGGAAGTATTTCAATACCTACATCAATAGTATCACCAACATAAAAAGCACGATGCTTTACAAATAAATCATAAGCCACAAAAGAATACTTACCAAATTGCACTTCAACAGCTACACGGTTTTTTACAAAATCTGTTTGATTATAGCTCATAATAGGTATTTCCCCTGTCGCTTCTATTTCTCTTTTTTGATCTTTCTGGTCCATTGCTAATATCTTCCTGATAAGCCTTTCATTTTTTGTAACCCAATAATTGACTCGACTTTCCTTCCAATTTTTTTCACCAAGTAACTGTTTAAATTCTTTATTCATCTCTATTGGACTGTATAAAATTTGTCCTCTTTATTGTTTTTTCCTTTGATTTTTTTATCTTAACATTTCTCTGCATTTACTAAGGAAATGACTTTTTTTATTTCTATCCAAAGTTTTTCTTATGAAAAAGAAGGTATTCTAAAGCATTTAAATGAAAATAAGTTTCAACTATTTTCATAGGTTCATCCTTGGTAAATATCTAATCTAGAATCATTAAATAAATTGATTTGATCAAGTTGCTTATCACTTTTATATTGTATACTCTTAGCAGGTTTTTTTGGATCATGGATAGGAGTATTCATTGGGCGGGTTAAGGACCCTTTTTCAAATTGTTTGATTCTATCATGGGTGATTTTGACATATTTTTTATTTGTCTCAGCTCCTATCCCTTTTCTTCCATGTCTGAGAGCAGAAATAACGCTAGTGCCTGAACCTAAAAAAGGGTCTAAAACCCAATCCTTTTTATTTGTCATGGATAAAACGAGACGATCTACAAGTTCAACAGGAAACTGATAGAGATGCTCTGTTTTTTCCACATGATTATTTTTTACATTTGGAAATATCCATAAATCCCCAGGATTTTTTCCTAAAGGATTGCAAGAGTACTGACCTACCCTTGGTCCTTTAAAATATTTTTTGTTTGGATACTTTTGAGGAACTCTAACAGGGTCTAAGTTAAATATATAATCATCGGATTTTGTGAACCAAACAATAGTTTCATATCGCCCTGAAAACCTTTTTGTGCAATGAAGACCATGTTCAAAATGCCATATAATTCTGTTTCGCATTTTTAAATCAAAAGATGTAAATACAGAATATAAAGCTATATCTAAAGGAATAATAGAGCTTTTATTGACATAATTTCCTACCTGCCAGAATAGACTTCCCGTTTGAGATAAAACTCGAACACATTCCTTAATAATTTGAGTTTGTTGTTTAATATAAGTCCCTAATTTGAGTTTATCTTCATATTCCTTTCCAAGATTATAAGGAGGTGAAGTGATTATAAGTTGTATAGACTCATCTGCTTAAGAAGTTTTAAACAGTGATAGACCACCACCCTACAGTTTTTACTAAAAGTAGAATGAACATTTAGCTTTTTATGTTTTTTTTGTATATTCGAGCTTAGCATTTTTATATCATACTTTTAATATGGAAAACATAACTTTCTTTTTTTAGATTAATTTCCTTGCCATTTCTCTATTGCAGATATAAATCATCTAGTCTATGATATAAATCTGAATTTACCTTCTTTAAAAGGATAGTAAATTAGAAAATCAGTGATTTTTCATTTTGATTCTTTAATAAATACGGCTGTAAATTTCTAATTCTTTGTTTGGCTAATTTAATATATTCTTTATTGACCTCATACCTATAAAATGTCTTTGATTTTTTAAGCCAGCAACAGCCGTTGTTCCACTCCCTATAAAAGGATCTAAAACAATATCATTCTCATAAGAAAAAAGCTGTATAAGCCGAAAGGGAAGCTCTTCTGGAAAGGGAGCAGGATGACCAATCTTTTTAGCAGATTCTGTTTTCATGTTCCAATCAGATTTTGTCCATTCCATAAATTGTTCCTTTTGAATAGTCCTTTTTTTATTTTGTTTTTCTCTTTTATAAGCTCCTTTTGAAAAAATTAAAATATACTCATGCACATCTCTTAAAGTAGGATTAAATGGAGAACACCAACTTCCCCAAGTTGTGGAGCTTCCTGGAGAAGCCGATTTATTCCATATAATTTCACCTCTCATTAAAAATCCTATCTCTATCATCATTTTAGAAATATAATCAGAAAGAGGAATATAGCTTTTCTTCCTATATTTGCAATATTAATACAAGCCCTTTCACTAAAACCCTATAGCTTTCAAAAAAAAACTTATTAAGAAACTCTAAATATTCTTTTAATGACAAATTTTTATCATAATCTTTTGAAACATTATAAGGAGGAGAAGTTATCATTAAATGGATAAAGTTATTTGGGAGTTCAGACATTTTTGTTGATGATCTAAAAAGATTTTTTTGATGAGATTGTTTGGAATGGGATTTTCTATGTTATTTTGTGTATCTTCCTTAAAATCTAAATTCTTATAGAGTTTTGAATTATAAAATAGAGAAGCATTATGTCCTTTTCTACCAGAGCTTCCAAAAGATTGCGTTTGTGTTTTTCGTTTTTTCATAAAACTCTTCCAATTAAGTTTAAAAATTTTTCAGCTTTTTTTTCCATGTTTTTTTTATTATTTCATTAAAAAAATTATTTAATATTTTTTCAATTCTAATGGCTTCCCTTTGCTTTTAGGGTTTTTCATTTTGAATCCTTGGTAGGTTTTTATTATTTATTATAATTTTTGAAAATAAAATGGATGGGGTGGCAGGATTCGAACCTGCGAATGACAGAACCAAAATCTGTTGGCTTACCGCTTGCCTACACCCCATATAATATGTAAATATTTATGATTTTAATTTTGAAAAAGCAAGGTTTTTACAGATTAAATTTTATAATCTTCTAAGGTTTTTTGATATTCTTTTAAAACCTCATCTTCTATTAATTGTCTCATTTCTTTATTTATTGGATGAGCAATGTCTTTATGAATTGGAGGAGAAATACGGTTAACATCTTTAACTTTTTTACTTGGCATAGCTACAAATGTTTTATCTTTTGTATTTATAATTCGCAGATCATGTACGACAAAACATTTTTCAAAAGTAATACTAGCAAAAGCTTTTAAAGGAGCTTCATTAGTTTTTAAAGTTATCTTAACATTTGTTATTTTAATCATAGAACTCGTTTTAAAAAATCAGATCCTAATCTCTGGTAAGTTTTTTTTACAGTTTTAATTTAATAAGAATAATACGATAACGATCAAAACGGCTGTCATATCTTAAAAGCTCTAAATCATAACTTTTTCCTTTTTTTAAAGTTCTAATAACATCTTTTGCCTGTAACACTTTAGCACCATTAATTTTATAAAACATATCTTTTTCCCTTAAGCCAGCCTTAAAGGCTAAAGAGCTTTTGTTCTTTATTTTTAATATAATAGGATACTTAAACCAAGAAGGAATTCCTAAACTATTTAACTGAGCATCTGTGGGGTCAATAATTGTAAAACTTCCTAAAACATCTTGACCCTGAATTGGTGTATGGTCTTTTTTTACAGAACTTGCTATAAACTTATTTCCTTCAAATAACTGAGGAACAATCTTTAATTTTAAGGTTTTACCGTTTCTTACCACTTTTAAACTGGATTCTTCTCCAATTTTTGCTTTAAGCACCTGCTTTGGTAAATCGGTTGATTTTCTTATTTTATTATTATTAAATTCAATAATAAGGTCCCCTACTTGAATTCCCGCCTTTTGAGCTGGACTTTGAACAACCACATTTTTTACTATAACGCCTTGCTCTCCAGAAGAGTTATAAGAACTGAAATTCACGCCAATGAAAGCTTTTCTAACATAACCATAATTTTTTAAATCTTCTAAAACCTCTTTAACATTATTAATAGGGATAGCAAAGCTAATACCAAAAGCTCCTGTTAAGGTCGCTTGATTCACTCCTACAACTTCCCCTTTTAAATTGACGAGAGGACCTCCAGAATTACCAGGATTGATACTGGCATCAGTTTGTAAAAGAGGATAAAGATTCAATTCATCAATTTCTCTTTTTACAGCAGAAATAATCCCTTTCGTCATAGTGTGTCCATAATTATGAGGATTACCTATAGCAACAACCCATTCTCCCACCTCTAAGAGAGAACTGTTTCCTAAAGGAATAGGTTTAAGAGCTTTTTTAACGTCTACTTTTAAAAGAGCAATGTCACTGTGTGAATCAGAACCTAAAACTTTTGCGGGATACAAAGTATCTTCATCTACAAACTGAACTTGTATCTTATCAAAGCCTTTGACAACATGAGAATTTGTTATAATAAGACCTTCTTTACTTACAATAAACCCTGAACCAGAACCTTTTTTTTCTGGTTGATTAAAAGGTAGTGGATAACCTGGAATTAACTCTATCATTTGATTGAAACCAGCTTGAGTGATAGAAATATTAACCACGCTTGGACGAACTTTTTTAGCTAAATCAACAAAAGTGTCAGAAAGGTCTTTAGATTGAATGCTAAGAGACAAACAACAAACAAATAGTATTAAAAATATTTTCTTCATTTTGACTCCTCTTTTTGCTCTCCTTGAAGTTGAATAAACTGAAGCTGAAGATCGCTAACACAAGAATTTAAAAGCTCTTCCTCTTCTTTAGTTAAATTATTTTTTGTTTTTTCTTTTAAAGCTTCTAACAAATCAATATTATATCTTGCCATTTCCATATTTTTTTCCTCTTTATTGTTAGGGTCTAAACCCATCTTTATCAAAGCTGTAGAAGCTATAGATAAAACCAAAGTGGAAATCTTAGAATCCGGTAATTTTTTATCATCAGACATAAAAACAATCTCCCCCGTATCATTTAAAAACAAAGGATAACATTTTTTTTAACAAAAAATCAAGGCGGATAAGTTTTTGTAAGTTTTTTAATACGATTCTTCACATCAGGCTGTAAGGGACTTAAATTTATAGAATCTAAAAAAGGTTTGACCAAAAAAAGAGGACTTAAAAAGAGAGGAATCTCTTGATGAACCTGAAATCTCATAAAACTATCTAAATTCAATAGAAAAAAAGCTTGCTCTCTTTTATCTTTCTTGCTTAAAACAAGATTCTTATCTAACTTATAAAAAAGGGGTTTGCTTATAAAAGATAGGATCTTAAAAGCCATTTGTTCTAAAAAACTTTGTTTTTTATCCCTCTTTCTAAAAGAAATTAGCGGATAACTCAAAATAAAGGCTATTTTTAAATAAATAAATAAAAAAGAACTTAAGAGACTTAAAAAAAAAAGATTTCCTGATTTTATACTTTTAAATGCGTACAATAAAAAAAAAGTGATTTCTTTTTTATCAAAATTTTCCAAAAAACTTTCTGATAAAGCAATCGTAGAACCTTGAAAACCGCTCCAACAAAAACCAAGTGAAATCCCTCTTTTTAATTTTAATAGTTTAACTTTTTGTACTTCCTGCTCTTTTTTAAGCTTTTCAAAAAGAACAGAAATTCCATAAAAATCATCCCTAGGAAAATGTGACAACTCATAAGTTTTCTTACAATAAAAATCTGTAAAAGCACATAAAAAAACATTCAAACAAATAAGAAAAAGGCTAAGAGGAACCAAAAATCTAGCATCTAAAATTAGAAAAACTATTAAAAACAGGAAAATATCTATTAGAAATAAAAAAAAGAGGGATTTAGAAGAGATTCTCATTTAACTAAAGTTGAAAAAATTAATCGTTAAGAGATCAATACAAGTTTTTTGTAAAAATTTCAAGGTTTTCTAAGCATCCTTTGTTTTAATCTCCTGTAAATTTTTGAAACTTAAAATAAAAAAAAGAGAATTTTAGAAATTTTGATTTCTTTCAACTCTTTATAAGTTCTAGAGTAAGAAACCAAATACTTTTTTACCTTAAAAGGAATTCTTACTTGTTTTAACTGTAAAAATTTGCTAAACAGCAAGAAATAAAAAAAGAGGGGAAAATGGCAAGCTGTGAACTGAGTGGAAAAAAAACCAGAGCTAAAAACTTAGTCAGTCATTCAAATATTAAAACGAAATCTAGAAGTTTTGCTAATATTCAGTCTAAGAAGTTTTTTAGTAATCATCTTAAAAAATTCTTCCAATTTAAGGTGGCTACTCAAATAGTCCGTCAAATCGACAAATGGGGAAGTTTTGACACTTTTATTATGAAACAAAAAGACGAAGTCTTATCAACTAAAGCTTTAAAAGTAAAAAAACAAATACTAAAAAAAACCAAAAGAAATAAAAAAGAGGTTGTTCATGAAAAAAAAAATTAAATTAGGAGATGAAGTTCAAGTTATATCAGGAGGAGACAAAGGTAAAAAAGGAGTTGTTTTAGAACTATTACAAAGTAAAATTCGAGTGAAAGATGTTAAAATACAAACTCACTTTGATAAGGAAAAAGGTATTCAAAAAAAAGAAGGGTTTATTGATTATTCCAATGTCAAATTAATTAAATCTGTAAAGAAAGTTTATAAAAAATCCAAAAAAACTTCTTCTAAAAAGTCTTAAAAAAATAATGTTTTTCCTACTTGTTTTGTATTTTGGTTATTCTCAAGCTTTAGAAGTGAACTCTTCTGACTTTTACCTTTGTCTTCATAAAACAGCAACTGAAGTTAAAAGTCGTAATATTCGCATTCAAAAATCACAAAAAGATAATAAGTGTTCTGTTTTTTATTCCGTAAATGGACAAGATAAAATTATTTCAAGTGGAAAGTGGATGAATTTTTGTAAAAAAAAAGTCCAGCAAGTAATTACTAATTTAAAAAAAGGACTTTGGGAGTGTAAAAAACAAAACAAAATTCAAATTTTTTACCCTTTTCAAGAAAAAAATATTTAAAAACACAAATTCTTTCATTTTTTTAAAATTTTATAAATTTATTAAGTATTCAAGCCTGTTTATCACTTTTATTAAAAAATAATATTTAGCTAAGCATTATTTTAAAAAAGACTCCTATTTTTCTATTTCTGGAAGCTTTTTTGCTAACTGTATTCAATATGACTTTATTAAAATATCTTAGAGCTTGTGCTATTTGCCATAATTACTTACCTCCTTGTGATTGGCTCTGTTCTTTTTGTTGGAAATGTGTTGAAAGAGAGTATCTGTACTCTGAAGATTGCTACCGTTTAGAAAAACAAATTCCTTATTTAAGACTTATAGATTGGCATGAAGACAATCATCTCTTAATTCAATATCTCATTCAAAGTTTAAAAGGAGGCGGACCTGAATTCATTTTTAAACGATTCGCTTTAGAAATGTTCTCTCGTATTTTACCTCTTGGTCTATGGGATAAAAATACTTTTCCTCTTTTTTTACCTGTTCCTCCTAAAAACCCTAAAGACAAAGAACACGCCTTTTCATTAGCAAAAGCCCTTAACTTTTATTTTGCCGGAGAATTGACTCAGGTATTACAAAGAAAAATTTCTTCTAGTTTTCAAAAAATAAAAAATAAAAGAGAACGAGCTAAAATCAATATTATAAAAACTAGAGCTGATTTTTCAAGTTCTAAACCTATTATCTTAGTAGATGATGTTTTAACAACAGGTTCGACCGCTAAAGCTTGCTGGAGAGCTTTAAACCAACCTAAAAACTTTTTTGTCTTTAGTTTGGTTTGGAAAAAACCAAAACAAGGAAATAGAAAGCTAAATTTTCTATAACTCTTTTTCAGTCTCTTTAGAATCTAAATCAATTCTTTTTGAAATATTCTTTAAAAAATCCTTTGTTTTTTTATTAGAAATCTCTCTTTTTTTTTCTAACACTTTGTCATCTGAAGTAAACATTCTAACCACCTTCACTCCATCTTCACCTACTGAGTTTAAGGTTTTTGTTAAAAAAAAATTCTTACCAAATCCTGTTAAATAGCTTTCTAAAGAGCGACCATCAAAGTGAATTTGCAAAATAAAAACAAAAAGAAGACTCACAAACAATTTTACTGCAAAATGAATCAAACGGAACATAAAACCTCCTTTCATTTACTTTAATCAAATATAAATTTATTACAAATAATAAAAAAGACCCAAGCCTTTTGGCTTGAGCCTTTCCTTTGACTAAGAATAAATTCTTTATTTTACATCATTGGCATTCCACCACCCATTCCTCCAGGCATTCCTCCTCCTGCAGGCATAGCCGCTGGTTCATCTTTTTTAGGTTCATCTGCCACCATAGCCTCAGTTGTCAACATTAAAGAAGCTACAGAACTGGCATATTCTAAAGCACAACGAACCACTTTTTTAGGATCAATAACTCCCGCTTGAAACAAATCTTCATAATTTCCGGTCCAAGCATTAAAACCATGGTTTGTAGATTGTTTAGATTGTAAAATACGATCTAAAACAATGGCTCCATCAACCCCAGCATTGTTAGCAATCTGACGAATAGGAATTTCACAAGCTTTCTTAACAATATTGACACCAAATTTTTCTTCTTCATCTACTTTTAAAGAATCCAAAGCACGACTTGCTCTTAAAAGAGCGACTCCCCCACCAGGAACAACCCCTTCTTCAACAGCTGCACGAGTTGAGTTTAAAGCATCTTCCACTCGAGTTTTTTTCTCTTTCATTTCAACTTCAGAAGGAGCTCCTACATGAATGACAGCAACTCCGCCAGAAAGCTTTGCTAACCTTTCTTGTAGTTTTTCTTTATCATAATCAGAAGTACTTTCTTCGATCTGTGCTTTAATTTGGCTCACTCTTGCCTTAATAGCAGACTTTTCGCCTAAACCATCTACAATGGTTGTATTGTCTTTATCAATCACAACCCTTTTAGCACGCCCTAAAACCTTAATTCCAGCATCTTCTAACTTGTCTCCTCTTTCTTCACTCACCAATTCTCCTTTTGTAAGAATAGCAATGTCTTCTAGAAGAGCTTTTCTTCTATCTCCAAAACCAGGAGCTTTCACAGCAGCTACTTGTAAAGTACCTCTTAATCTATTCACTACAAGTGTAGCAAGAGCTTCTCCATCAACATCTTCTGCTATTATAAGAAGAGGCTTTCCAGATTGAGCGACTCCTTCAAGCAATTTCACAATATTTTTCATAGAACTGATTTTTTTATCGTGAATTAAAATGTAACAATCTTCTAAAATAGTTTCCATTCTTTCTGCATTCGTTACAAAATAAGGAGAAAGATAACCTCTATCAAACTGCATACCCTCTACAACATCTAGTTCTGTCATAGAAGTTTTACTTTCTTCAATTGTGATCACTCCTTCTTTACCTACCTTTTCCATAGCTTCTGCTATAATCTCACCTATTTCTTTATCGTTGTTAGCAGAGATAGTCCCTACTTGAGTGATTTCTTTTTTACCTTTAACAGGCTGAGAAATCGTCTTAAGCTCTGAAACCACGGATTCAACAGCTTTATCAATTCCTCTTTTAATTTGAGTCGGGTTATGATTAGCACTAATGTATTTTAAACCTTCATTGTAAAGAGCTTGAGCTAGTATTGTAGCCGAAGTTGTTCCATCTCCTGCTTCATCATTTGTTTTACTTGCTACCTCTTTTACCATTTGAGCTCCCATATTCTCAAATTTATTTTTTAATTCAATCTCCTTAGCAACAGTGACACCATCTTTTGTAATTAAAGGAGAACCAAAAGATTTTTCTATAGCTACGTTTCGCCCTTTAGGCCCTAAAGTTGTTTTAACGGCATCAGCTAAAATATTAACTCCTTTAGCAATAGAGTTTCTAGCTTCTGTACTAAATCTTAATTGTTTACTCATTTTTACCTCCTATATTTTATAAAATGTTAATTTAAGATTCCGTAAATATCTTCTTCTCTCATCATTAAGTACTCATCACTACCTAACTGAAACTCAGTTCCGGCGTATTTTCCAAAAAGGACTTTATCTCCTTTTTTGACACCAAGAGGAAGGACTTTACCTTCATCATTTACGCGACCTTTACCTGTCGCTACAACCTCTCCTTTAAGAGGTTTTTCTTTTGCAGTATCAGGAATAATGATACCACCTGTTGTCTTAGTTTCTTGTTCTAATCTTTTAACTATGATTCTATCGTGTAATGGTTTAACTGACACCATATCTCCTCCTTTTTGTTTGAAACAAATAAGTAGTCTTTATAAAAAGAAGTCAAGTTTTTTCTAAAAAAAAATCACAAAACTTATAATTTGTCATATTTCAAGCCACTTTCTATCTTAAAATACTTAAAAAAGTGACTTTTTTAAGTATTTTAAAGCTTTCTTGATCAAAAAAATCACAAAAAATAATTTACAAAATTTTTAAGAGAATAAAATGTTTCCTGATTTTATAAAGAAGCTCATCTAGATGGCAACATAAATTCTTTTAAAAACCGACCTGTATGGCTTTTTTTAACATTCATAATTTGTTCAGGACTTCCTTCTGCTAAAATTTCTCCCCCTTTATTTCCCGCTTCAGGTCCCATATCAATAACATAATCCGCTGATTTAATAAAATCTAAATTGTGTTCTATCACTAAAAAACTAGCTCCCGAATCCACCAAACGATCTATAACATTGATTAATAAATCTAATTCCTTAAAATGAAGCCCCTTTGTAGGTTCATCTAGAATATAAAGTGTTTTTTCCTGATTTGATTTTAAAAGCTCCCGGGACAGTTTTAATCTTTGCCTTTCTCCTCCACTCAAAGAACTTAAAGATTGACCTAAAGTGAGATAAGAAAGACCCACCTCTTTTAAAGAGCTAAAAGCTCTTAAAACAGTCGCTTCTAATCTAAAAAAGTCTCTTGCTTCTTCAATTGTTGTATTCAGCAATTCATCTATGTTTTTATCTTTCAATCGAACTCTTAAAATATCTTTTTTAAACCTCTTTCCTTTACATTCTTCACATTCTATTTTTAAAGAATCCATAAAAACCATATCTATTTCTTGATACCCTTTCCCTTTACAAACAGGACAACGACCTCCATCTACATTCAAACTAAAAGAAGAAGCCTTAAAGCCTAATTTCTTTGCTAAAGAGGTATTAGCAAAAGCCTTTCGAATCACATCAAAAATCTTTACATAAGAAACAATGGAACTTCTAGAACTTCTTCCTATTTCTTCTTGAGTCATTAAAATAACATCTTTTAAAAATTCAAAGCCCCATAGTTTTTTATAGGGAAGTTGATAGAAGCTTTCTCCCGTAAGATTTTGTTTTAAAGCAGGATAAAGAGTTTGTGTGAGTAAACTAGATTTTCCAGAACCACTCACTCCTGTTAAAACAACAAAACGATTGAGAGGAATAAAAAGATTTATTTTTTTCAAGTTATGCCCAGAACATTCCTCTAAAAGCAAACGATACTTATAAGTTTTTTTATCTACAGGACGAGTTTGTTTAAAAGGAATACTTTTTCGATTCAAATAAGGAACTGTGTTAGATTTTTTTTGAGTTAAAAAATTTTTCCATAAACCAGACCACAAAATTTCTCCCCCGTTCTGCCCTGATTCAGGTCCCATCTCTATCACATAATCACTATTTTCCATAACACTTTGATCATGTTCTACAACAACAATTGTATTTCCTAATTTTTGAAGCTCTTTTAAAATTTCAATCATACGAAAAGTGTCTCTAGGGTGAAGTCCTACTGTCGGTTCATCTAAAACATAAAGAACCTGTGATAAACACAATCCCAATTGATTTGAGAGGTTCAACCTTTGAAATTCCCCGCCCGATAAAGTACTTATATAACGATCTAACTGTAAATAAGATAATCCTAAATCATTTAGGTATTTTAAATGATTAGAAAGAGCGGAAAAAGATTCTTGAGCCACTTCTAATTCCTTAGGAGTCATTTTTTCCTTTTTTAAAAAAAGTTTCAACTGACCTAGGTTCATTTTCATATAATTCATAAAAGTTTTACCATGAAAAGTCACTGAGTTCAGTTCCTGCTTTAACCGAGAACCTTTACAAATTTTACAATTGAACTTTGATTTATAACGAGACAAGAAAATTCTCACATGCATTTTATATTTCTTTTTTTCTAAACGATTGAAAAAACCTTTAACTCCTTTAAAAAAGCCCTTTCCCTCCCAAATCTCTTTTCTCTGTTGAGCTTTAAGATCACACCAAGGTTTCGTCCAAGGAATTTTCTTTTCCATGCAGAATTTTTTTAAAGAGGACTTAAGTTTTAAGCTTGAGGGAGTTTCAAAAGGATAAATAGCTCCCTTTTCAAGAGAGAGTTTAGCATTAGGGATAACTTTTTTTTCATCAATTTCTAGAGTATAACCGTAGCCTTGACAGTTATTACAAGCACCTAAAGGAGAACTAAAATTAAAGAGATTTGATGTCAAAGAATAGGGAAATTCATAAGAACATTCTGGACATCTTGCTTTACGAGAAAAAAAGCGAGTCTCACCCTTTAAAATCTGAACAACAATTTCTTGTGAAAAAGCAAAACGAAAGGAAGCTAAGCTTTTTGGCAAATCAAAAGCCTGGTTAAAAGAATCTCTCATTCTTTCTTTTTCACTGTTTTTAATCACAAAACGATCTAATAAAATATAAAAGTTTTTTTGAGGGTAGCGTTTGATTTCTTCAATCTCTTTAACATATTTTAAATCTAAAGAGTTTTTTTGAGGGATGAGTAAACGAGATAAACCTTTTGCTTGAAGGGTTTTAAAAAAAAGTTTTGGTTCTAAAATAGAATTCCTTAAAACAGGAATTAAAACAAAAGCTTTTTCAGATTTGAAATTCTTTAAAAGATAATCAGAAATCTGATCTGAGGAAAAAGCTTGTAATAAAGTTTTGTGTTTAGGGCAATGAACTTGAGCTAGTTTTTCAAAAATAAGTCTTAAGTGATCGGATAAACCAGACAAACTAGCCACCGTAGACCGAGAGCTTTTAATACTATTTTTTTGCTCTAAAGCTAATGCTGGAGGGAGATTTAAAATTCTTTCCACTTCGGGAGGATTTTTCTGAATAATATATTGTTTCAGATAATTAGAGAGATTTTGAAGGTATCTTCTTTGACCTTCAACATACAAAGTTTCAAAAGCTAAAGAACTTTTTCCTGAACCACTTAAGCCACATATCACAGTCAAAGAACCTAAAGGAATTTTAACATTTACGCGTTTTAAATTATTTTGATTTGCATTATATATTTCTATTTGTTTTTCCATTTAAACTATAACTCTTCTCGAATAAATTGAGCCTCATCATCTTCTAAACGGTTCTCTTGACTTTGTAAAGAAGGCTCTGTTCCTTCTATAAAAGCTTGAGAAAAAACCTCTTGGCTTTGTGAAGAAACCAACTGCCCTGTCTCAGCATCAATATTAGAAAAAACCACTCCATCAGGGACAGGAAATTCAATAGGAATTAATTCCTTACCCTCAATTTTATGACTCTTATCCATATAATCTATCCAAATAGGAAGAGCCACTCGACTCCCTGTTTCACCTTGACCTAAGCTTTTTTCTTGATCAAAACCAACCCACACCGCTGTAGAAATAAAAGGAGACGCTCCTAAAAACCAAGCATCATTATAAGAATTTGTTGTTCCCGTTTTACCTCCAACAGGACGATTTAAAACTCTTGCCCTGCTGGCAGTTCCTCCTGCATCTTTAACAATCCCTTCCATTAGATTCACGACAACATAACTGCTATTTGCTGGTATCAGTTGATCTGATTTTTCCTCTTGAAATAAGGGTAACCATCTTTTTTGAAAGCGAGTTTGCTGAAACTCAGGGATATCAGGTTTTAACCATCTGTCTTTTGTCTTTAAAACAAAAGCCTCTGCAGACTCTATCTCATCAATAAAAAAATCATCTAGACTTAAATTAGAAATTAAAGTGTCTCCCTTAGAATTTTCTACTTTATGAACTAAAATAGGTTGTATTCTTTTTCCTTGATGAAAGAACACAGAAAAAGCTTTTAGAGTTTCATACAAAGTGATAGAACTAGAACCTAAAGCCATTGTAAAGTCGGGATTGAGAGGACTAAAAATACCCATTCTACGAACATAAAAATGAACCCAATCTAAACTCATTTTTTCAATAATTCGAACAGTTGCCACATTTAAAGAGCGAACCAAAGCCTTTCGAAATAAAATCTCTCCTAAAAAACGACCTGAAATATTAGAAGGACGCCATTTCTCTTGATAAGATAAATCCACATTCTCTTTTTCTTTTTCCTCTGCCTCATTAGGAGTAAAAGTGACAGGAGAATCATTAATCAATGTGTTAGGGCGAAAGCCTCTTTCTAAAGCAGCTCCATATATAAAAGGTTTAAACACAGAACCGGATTGACGGCGGGACTGATAGACCCTATTAAATTGAGATCGAAAGTAATCATAGCCTCCTACTAAAGCAATGATTTCCGAAGTCTCTAAGTCAAAAGAAGCTAAAGCTGCCTCCGCTAAGGGTTCCTGATAAAGCTCTAAAGGAATTTGCTCTTCTTCTGTCAAATCTTCTTCTTTCAAATTTTTTACACGAACCAAAATAACATCCTGGGGTTTAAATAACTCCTTTGCTGAATTTAAACTATTTTGCCGTTCTTTTTTTTCAACAGGAACAGCCCATTTAAAGTCTTTTAGAAACAAAGTTTCTTCTCCCCAAGGAACAATCACTTTTATAAAATTCTTACTGACTTGAGACACTCTTGCCGAAAAAATTTTTCCTTTTAATCTCTCATATTTAGAAAACCAAAATTCAGCACTTTGATTCCCCTCTTCTATTTCTGCAAATCTCTTTTTAAACTCAACAAAAAAATCAGGAGATATTTCTTCCGTTTCTGGATTAAAAGACAATACAAAACCAGGCAAAATCAAATGAGAGCGAATTTCAGATCTTAATTTTTCTGATGTTTCTTCTAAAAGTTTTTCCTGTTCTTTCAAGTCCGATACGGACTTTAATTTTCCTCTAAAACCTTTTCTTTTATCCCAATTTTCCAAACCCTCTCTAAGAGCTTGTTTTGCCTGTTTTTGCTTTTGCAAATCCATAGCTGTCCATATCTTTAAAGCTCCTTCTAACACATTTTTTTCCTCTAAATGTCTCAAAACACTTAAACGAACAGTTTCTAAATAATAAGGGCTTTCTTCATTAAATTTTTTCCTCACAAAAATTTTAATCTCTTGATTGAGATAAGACAACATGTCCTCTTCTGTAATATAATTTTCTTCCCTCATACGATTGAGAACATAAATCTGCCGGCTCTTTGCCCTAGCAGGATTAAAAACAGGAGAAAAACGACTTGGAGCTTTAGGAAGTCCTGCAAGAAGAGCAGCTTCCGGCAAAGTAATGTCCTTAACAGATTTCCTAAAATAAGTTCGACAGGCCATTTCTATCCCATAAGCTCCGTGACCCAAATAAATTTGATTGAGGTAAATATAAAGGATATCTTGCTTTGTTAAAGAACGTTCCATCCTAACAGCTAACACAGCTTCTTTAAATTTTCTTGTATAGGTTTTCTCTTGAGATAAAAGAAGAGTCCGAGCTAATTGTTGAGTGATCGTAGAGCCTCCCTGTACTTTTTTACCTGCTTTGAAATTAGCTATCAAAGCTCTTATAATAGCTCTATAATTTAAGCCTTTGTGCTTAAAAAAACTTCCATCTTCTGCAGAAACAATGGCATGAATAAGAAAATCAGGAAAATCTTCATAATCAACCAACAACCTTCTTTCTTTAAAAAATTCCCCTATCTTCTCTCCCTCCCTATCATAAACTTCTGTCAATAAAGGAGGTTGGTAATCACTCACATTAAAAAGCTTAGGAAGACTAAAAAAAACCCAAGCAAAATATCCCACAAAAATAAAACTAAGGAATAAGAAAAAAAGGAGTATCTTAATACTCCAATTCAAATGAAAAAAAAACTTCATATCTTATCTATCTCTCAAGCTCTCTATTAGCAGGTCTAATCAAAGAATCTTTGTTTACCTAAGTAAAAAGTTAAAGTCAATTTATTAGCCAATATGTTAAAGGTCTATTTCTAAAAAATTCTTACATAAAAAAAAAGAATTAAATTCAAAAACTTATAATTTCTATTTGATCATTTGAAGTATCAAGATCTCTCACTTTATTTCAACAGTGTCCTTCCAAAGCTTAAGAGCTTTCCAAAGTTTTTGCTTTTTTTCTCTGACTTCTTGAGAAACTCCTTCTAACTCTTTTAAAGAATAAATGGTGTAAAAAAAGGGATAAGCCCTTTTCTCATGGTTTTTATTTTCATTTTTTCCAAAAACAAAAACAAATTCAGCCCAAAAAGAAGCCTCTTTCTTAAAAAAACTATCTAAAAGATTTTTCTCTTTAATTTGAAGCAAACTGTATTCAAGCTCACCTAAAGAAGATATAATTTTTTTTAATAATTTTTTTTGAGAATCCGTTAAAAGTTCAAACACAATAACAAGAACTTTTGTGGGCAAAGTTCCTTCTAACTGTCTGACTTTATGGATTTTTTTGGGACAAAGGTAGTTTGTAACTCCTAAAACATCTCTAACATATAAAGCTAAATTCATTTCTTTTTACTTTTTGTTATTATATTTTATTAATTTTGTTTTGAATTCAAGATAATTTATTTCATAACTTCTTTAATTCTTCGAGACAAAGCTTTAGATATAAAATCTAAGTTAGCTAACTCTATCTCACTCATAGATCTGATATTTTCCATGGAACCACAGCTTTTTAACAATTTCTCTTTTATCCTAGAACTTAAGCCTTTGACCAAGTCCAAATCTCCTTTTAAAAACATTTTATCTCTTTTTTTTCTGTGAGAAAGAATTGCAAAACGATGAGCTTCATCTCTTAAATGCAAGAGGATTTTTAAAGCTTTAGAATGAGAAGGAAAGATCAGAGGATTTTTTCGACCGGGTAAAAAGAATCTTTCTCCTGTAGATTTTTGAGAAAGATATTGAGAGTCCGTTTTAAATCGATCTTTAGCTAACGAAACAACAGACCAATCTTTTACACCTTTGCTATGTAAAACGTTTTGAATGGCCTTCAACTGCCCTCTTCCCCCATCAATTAAAACCAAATCCGGTTTTTTATATTCCCTATGACTTAGCCGGCGAGAGAAAACTTCTTGCAAAGCTAAAAAATCATCTCCTTCTTGAACGGTTTTCAAATTATAAAGACGATAATCTTTCTTCAAAGGTTTTCCTTCTTCAAAAACAACTCCTGAACCAACTGAATAACTCCCTTGCCAATGAGAAATATCATAACACTCAATTCGGTGAGGATAATAAGGCAAATGAAATTTAAGCTGTATCTCTTTTAAATGTTCTTGAATGCTTTTGGATTTTTGAATTTCATCTTTTAAATGATTGAAGGCATTCATTTCAGCTCTTCTAACTAAAATTTTATTTTCTGCAGACAGATTAGAAACAATTCGACACATAGTCTTTTTCCTCTGAGTCAAAACCTTTTCTAAGATTTTTCTCCCCTTTTTAATAGGGAGAGGAATCACCAATTCATCGGGAATAAGATTTTCTAAATAATATTGATTTAAAAAAGACATTAAAAAATCTTCCTCTGAATTTTTAATCAGCTGAAATCGATTTCCAATCAATCGACCTTTTCTAAAATGAAGAATCTCTATCAAATGCTTTCCTTCTAAAGATTGTAAAACCACGACATCTTTATCTTTATCTGTCTTTTGCACAACCACTTGATTCATTTCAATTCTCTCAATAGCTTGTAAACAATCTCGGTTTCTAGCTGCTAGCTCAAAATTCAAAACTTTTACGGCTTGTTTCATCTCTGTTTGCAATTTTTTAACTAATCCCTTAGATTGACCTCTCAAAAAATTCAAAGCTTTTTGATAGTTTTTACGGTAATTCTCCGGACTGATTTTTCCAACACAAGGAGCAGGACAAATACCTATGTCAAAATTAAGACAAGGTCGTTTTCTTGTTTTAAAATCAGAATTTGAACAGTCTCTTAAATGAAAATTCTGATTTAAAAAATCTAAGATAGCTCGAACAGTAAAACCCTCTGTATAGGGTCCAAAATACAAATGTTTAGAGTCTTTAACTCGCCTTTCAAAATAAAATCTAGGAAAATTCTCATCCTTTGTAAAACGGATGTAAGGATAAGATTTATCATCTTTAAGACGAACATTATAAAGAGGTTTATGTTTTTTAATTAAAGACGATTCCAATAAAAAAGCCTCCACTTCATTATCTGTTAATAAGTATTCAATAGAATCTGTTTTTTTTAGTAAAAAATCTATTTTTAACTGAGAAGAATTAGCATTGAAATAAGAAAGCACCCTTAATTTTAAAGACTTTGCTTTTCCTACATAAAGAATTTGATTCTCTTTGTTTTTCATAAGGTAAACGCCTGGAAGAGAAGGAAAATGCCTTACATTTTTTTTTAATACTTTGAGTTTTTCTTCCATAATTTCAAAGTAGCATAAAAAAGAAAGGCTTGCTATTTTTTTTAAGCTTTCTTATTTTTATAAAAAGAATGACTCCTCTTGCTCAAAAAATTTTCAAAGCCTGTCACTTAACTGGAAATTTTAAACTGCGTTCAGGTCTTAATTCCACCGAATACTTTGACAAGTACGCAATGGAAGCAGACCCTCAACTTTTAAAAGAAGTCACAGATCAACTCCTTCCCCTCATTCCTAAAAATATTGATCTTTTAGCAGGATTAGAAATGGGAGGCATTCCTTTAACAACCTCTCTTTCTCTAAAAAGTGGCTATCCTTGTAGGTTTATTAGAAAAAAAGCCAAAGACTATGGAACAATGAGACTTTGTGAAGGGGGAGAGATTAAAGGAAAAAAATTGTGTCTTATAGAAGATGTCATTACAACAGGGGGGCAAGTGATTCAATCTTGCCAAGATCTAAGAGCTTTAGGAGCTCAAGTCATTCATGTTTTATGTGTTATTTTTAGAGGAAAAAATTTCAAAAGATTTGAAAAAGAAAATCTCAAGCTGACCTATTTATTTTCATTAGATTCTTTTAAAACTTCTAATTGAAAAGTCTCAATTAAATCGTTATGTAAAAGGTTTTGAGCTAAGACTTTAGCTTCTCTCAGAGCTTGCTCTCTATTTTTTTGATTCATATCAAATTCTATGTACTTTCCATAACGAAGTTTTTTCACATTAAAATCTTCCTTTTGAACAAGTTCTAAAAGAGTTCGTCCCTTTGTATCTAAAACTTCCTCTTTAAGCATAATTTTACATCCTATTTTAATCATTTAAACCTCCTGATTTTCTCTTTCATTTTTTAAAATCTGACAACTCTTTCCAGGTCTTAAAAAGAAGACATTCAATTTTTTGATAAGACTCTTTAACTTGACCCCAGTTTCTACGAAAACGATCTTTATCTAAACGTTCTCCTGTTTTTTCTTCCCAAATTCTACAACTATCGGGACTCATTTCATCAGCTAATAAAATTTTATTTTTAAACAAACCAAATTCCATTTTAAAATCCACTAACTCTAAATTTGCTCTTTTAAAAAAAACTTGCAAATGTTTGTTAATTAAAAAAGATTTTTCTTTTATATCTTTTATTAAAGATTTGTTTTTTATCAAACCTAATTGTTTAATCTGTTCTTCACTGACAAAAGGATCATCTAAATCATCTCTTTTATAATAAAATTCCAATAAAGCTTCTTCAATTCTTTGACCCTCTTTTAAACCCAATCTTTTTGCTGTACTTCCTGCTAAACGGTTTCTAATCACAACTTCTAAAGGAATCATTTCTGTTTTAAAACATCTCATCTGTCTAGAAGAAACATCTTCTATCCAATGAGTTTCAATTCCATTTTTTTCAAGGTATTTAAAAATTAAAGAGCTTATTTTTCTACAAATCTCACCTTTATTTTCAAAAGCCCCCTTTTTTTTTGCTTGATAGGCTGTAAGATCATCTTTAAAAAAAAGGAGAACTTGATCTTTTGAATGAGATATTTGAAAAATCTTTTTACCTTTTCCTTCATAAAGCAATTTTTCTTCTTTCATTTTCCTTTCCAAATTTGAGTTTTTATATCCTTAATATTTTTTTAACGTCTTTTCAAAATGTTGAATCAAAAGAGGGTTTTTTCCTGAAAAAATAGCTTCTATTTCCTTTGAATTTAAATATTTTTGAACCTCTTTATTTTTAATAAGAACGGCTTTAAAAGAATCTCCCTTTTTTAAATTTTGACTGAGTTTTTGAATTAAAGGATAGGCTTTTTGTCTAGAAAGACCTTTAACAATTAAAGCATTTAAAACTTGAGAAGAAAATACGATACCTTGAGAGAGATCTAAATTTTGTTTCATCCTAGTTGTATTGACTTGTAAAGAATTTAAAAGCTCTATCAATCGATTTAAGGCATAATGACTTAATATAAAAGCATCAGGTAATATCACACGTTCTACACTTGAATGAGAAATATCTCTTTCATGCCAAAGGACAATATTTTCTAAAGCTGGAGAGATATAAGATCTTAATAAACGAGCCACTCCGGTAAGATTTTCTGCAGAAATAGGATTTTTCTTATGTGGCATAGCACTAGAGCCGGTCTGTCCTTTATAAAAAGCTTCTGTAATTTCCCCAACTTCTGTTCTCTGTAAGTGTCTCAACTCAACCGCAAATCTTTCTATAAAAGCTCCTATTAAAGAAAGAGAAAAAAACAAACGAGCTATACGGTCCCTAGGGATAACTTGGGTTGCTACAGTTTCTGGTTTAAGAGAAAGTCTTTGACAAACCTTTTTTTCAACTTCAGGGGAAAGAGAAGAATAAACCCCTACAGCTCCACTGATTTTCCCAACACAACAAGTAACAACAGCTTGTTTAAAAGTCTCTTCAGCTCTTTTTAATTCTGCTAAATGTCCTAATAACTTAAACCCAAAAGTTGTAGGTTCTGCATGCATTCCATGAGTACGTCCTAAACAGACTGTGTGTTTGTGTTTCAAAGTAAGTTTTTTTAAAGTTTTTTCTAAAACTTTAAAGCTTTTTTCTAAAAGCCAAGAAGCTGATTGAATTTGTAAGCTTAAGGCTGTATCTAAAACATCCGAAGAAGTTAAACCATAGTGAAAGTAAGACCCTTGAGGACCTAAGTTATGAGCGACCTCAGCTACAAAAGCCGTCACATCATGACGTGTTTTTTTTTCCCTCTGCATTATCTTAGAATAAGAAAAATCAGCCTTAGAGGAAATAGCAAGCCCTGCCTTTTTAGGGATGATTTTTAAATCAGCTTGTACCTTTGCGACAGCTTTTTCTACTTCCAACATAAAATCAAAACGACGAGAGGGAGACCATATCTCAGACATTTCTTTTAAACTGTATCTTTCTATCATATTCTTTTATGTATTAAAAAATTGTATTCTATAGTCAAGACAAGTTTTCAAAGAATCCCTGTTCTAAATAAGATCTTCATAAAAAAATCCTACTCAACTCTTTTGTAATTTATCCCATAATTTGATTTCACTGTTTATTTCATGAACCAAATCTCCTTGAAAAAAATCTTGACAATTTTGAACATAAAACCCAGAAGATTTTTTTGAGGGAATCTCTAGAGCTGTTTTTCCATAAATACAAAAACTTTCTAAAAAAGAGGAATCTCTTAAATGAAATTCAGCTCCTGGAAAAAAACTTTCCAGATTATTTTGAGCTTTTTTTACAAACTCATTTTGATTAACTGTCAGAGGTAATCTCATCCAAACCTCTAAAACTTCCCCCCTAAGAAAAACACTCATCAAATTATCATAACACCAAGGGGAAAAAAAATTCTTAATACATAAGAAATGTTTAGGAAGAATACTTTCATAAGAATCTAAATTCCTTTGAAAAAAATAAGCTCGCCACTTCCAATCAGCTTTATTACTTATATCTTTTATTCTATCTGTTAAACAAAAAGTTTTTTTAGCAACGATATCCTGAAATACGATTTGTTTGTCTTTAAGTAATAAATCTTTTGTTTGAGCTGAAAAAAAATGAATCTTAGGATATTTTTTTTTAATCTCTTCTTTTTTTCTTAACGAAGGTTCAAATAAAAAACAATCTGAAAATAAATCTAGAGATTCTTCAGACAAATAAGAGTTATTAAATTCAAAAACCTTAGAAGTTAAATTCGAAGAAAGATAGGACAACATCTCCTTTTTAAATAGATTTGTCTTACTCAAACCTAAATTTCTATCTCTTTTTCTTTCTTGAAAAAAAGATACCTCTTCAGAAGTTAAAAAACAAAGACCTCCTTCTTGAAAAGATAAAAAACCTAAATTTTCTAAAAATACTTTTTCTAAAGGATAAGATTCATTTAAAAAAACAGGAAAAGGATTTTTTAAAAAAGGAGTTAATTCAATATAAGCAACTTTCTCATTTTTCAAAGAAAATTGCTGAGCTAGATAAAAACCCTTTGGCCAATCTCCTACAATTAAAACATCAAAATCAATCATAACTCCTAAATATATAACTAAAAATCTGTCACATGACTTTGTTTCCAATGTATCTGAAGAGGAAGTCCCATTAAACTATGAACAATAACATAAACTTGAACCGGAGAAAGTCTAGAGAAAACTATTTTCCCATTATAAACAATTTGTTTTTTATACGAAGGATTTTCTTCAAAATCAATTTCAAGAGCTTTATCTTCTATAATGGAAATCACCCTTTCTTTCAGCTCCTGGGAATTAATTTCACTTAAAAACAATTGATATAAATAAAAACCCTTATCTTTGAACTCTCTTTTTTTAGAAAATTCCTGAACTTCAGAAAAGTCTTCGGGTTTTTCCTCTATGTTATCTTCTTCAGAAAAAGCAAAAGATTCTTCATTTTTTGTTTCTTCTACTTCGTTCTTATGAAAAGACTCTTCATTTTCCATTTCTTCTACTTCGTTCTCATGAAAAGACTCTTCATTTTCCATTTCTACCTCGTTCTCATGAAAAGACTCTTCATTTTCCATTTCTTCTTCCCTCTCGTCAAAAGAAGATTCTATTTCAGGAACAGTTTCTATTTCTTGCGGTTTAAAACTTTGTTCTTTGTTGAAAGATGTTTCTTCAACACTGTTTGATTTAACAAAATCCCTACTTTCCTGTAAAAAAGATTCTTCTAAATTATCTTCCTCTTTTTGAGGATTCTCCTGAAAAGAGATATCCTTTGATTTTTCCTTTTGATCTTTTTTCTCTTCAAACTCTTCTCCTCGACTGATAATCTCTATTTTTCCCTCATTAAAGTATAGAGCAGAATGACAAGTAGAACAGTCATAATAAAATTCTTCCATCTTTAATATTTCTTGAGGAAAGCTATTTTGACAAACAGGACAGTTCACAATACTAAATTTTTATTCGTTGTTTTTTATGAATTTGTTTTCTTCTTTCTTTACGATTCAAATGTTTTTCTTTCCTATTTACTTGAGGAGGAGATAAAGAATTAAAAGAAGAATCTGATTCATTGTAAATAAAATCAACTTGCCCTGGTTCTTTTAAAGATTCTTGACTTGAAAGTTGAATTTTAAAAAACTTCTCTATCACTTCTTTAGCAATAGAGAGATTAAGAGTCTCAAACATATGAAAGGTCTCTTTTTTGTATTCCACTAAAGGATCTTTTTGTGCAAAAGCTCTTAAATTAATACCTTCTCTTAAACGATCCACATTTTCTAAATGTTCTCTCCAGTGAGAATCTATTGTCTGTAAAAATAAAAATTGAAGCACGGATTCAAAATGCTCAGACAATTCTTCTTTTTTTTCTTCAAAAAGTTTTTTAATAGAAGTTTGAACTTTTTCATTTATAAACTCTAAACTCAATTCCTCTAAACGAGGCCAAGAGACACTTAAATCAAAAACTTTTTTTAAAAAATAATCTAAAGTTTTTAAATTCCAATTTTCTTTCTTTATGTTTTCACTTGCTATTTGATCCAATTGATGAGAAATTAAATCCCCTAAGTAATCTAAAAAGACACGTTCTAAACCTTTTCCAAACATAATATTGTTTCGCATTTTATAGATAGCCATTCTTTGTTGATTCATAACATCGTCGTATTCTAGAAGATGTTTTCTTATTTCAAAGTTATGTCCCTCCACTTTCCTTTGAGCATTTGCAATAGCTCTTGTTAAAATGCGATCTGTAATAGGAGCTTCTTCCTCCATTCTAAGAGTTGTCATAACTTTCTGCATTCGCTCTCCTCCAAAAACACGCATAAGATCATCTTCTAAAGATAAATAAAATTTAGATCCTCCAGGATCTCCTTGACGTCCCGATCGTCCTCTCAACTGGTTATCAATTCGTCTGGCCTCATGTCTTTCTGTTCCAATAATAAATAAACCTCCTGCTAATATCACCTCTTGTTTTTCCTTTGCACACAGGTCTTCTGTTTTTTTCAATCGTTTTTTATAATCTTCTAAATTTTCTTCTTTTTGCTTGGAACCACATAAAAACTCAGGGTTTCCTCCTAAGACAATATCCGTTCCTCTTCCTGCCATATTTGTAGCAATGGTAATAGCTGATTTTCTTCCCGCTTGAGCTACAATTTCAGCTTCTTTTTCATGATATTTAGCATTTAAAACTTTATGAGGAATCTTTTGCTGACTTAAAATATGAGATAACCTTTCTGATTTTTCAATGCTCACTGTTCCCACTAAAACAGGTTGATGTTTCTTATACAAAGTTTTTATCATTTCTCCAATATATTTATACTTAACAGCTTCTGTTTTATAGATCACATCATTTTCATCGACTCTTCTAATAGGTTTATTCGTGGGAATAACTTGAACTTTTAATTTGTAAATCTTTTTAAATTCTTCAGCTTCAGTTTCTGCTGTTCCTGTCATCCCAGCAAGTTTATTATACATACGAAAATAATTTTGAAATGTAATACTAGAGAGAGTTTGATTTTCTGTCTTAACCTTCACTCCTTCCTTCACTTCTACAGCTTGGTGTAATCCTTCACTCCAACGCCGTCCAGGCATAAGTCTTCCTGTAAATTCATCTACAATCACCACTTCATCATTTTGAACCATATAATCTACATCTTTTTTATAGAGATGGTGAGCCTTTAAAGATTGATAAATGTTATGTAAATACTCTATGTGTCTCATATCATAGAGATTATTAATTCCTAAAATCTCTTCAATTTTCTCATTTCCTTCTTCTGTGATAGAGACGGTTTTAGATTTTTCTTCAATCGTAAAATGTTTCTCTTTTTTCAGATGAGGGATGACTTTTTTAACAGCATAATACTTATCTGTAGAAAGATCTTTAGCCCCTGAAATAATCAGCGGGGTTCTTGCTTCATCCACTAAAATAGAATCACATTCATCTACAATCGCAAAATTCAATTCCCTTTGAACACAAGAGGATAAAGAATATTTCATGTTATCTCTTAAATAATCAAAACCAAATTCATTATTCGTTCCATAAGTCACATCAGCTAAATAAGCCTTTTTCCTTTCCCTATCACTTAAATCATGAACAATCGCCCCTGAACTTAAACCTAAAAACTGATAAATCTTTCCCATCCACTCTTTATCTCTTTTAGCTAAATAATCATTGACTGTAACAAGATGAACCCCTTTTCCAGATAAAGCATTTAAATAGACAGGTAAAGTTGCAACAAGAGTTTTTCCCTCTCCTGTTTTCATTTCAGCAATTTCTCCTCGATGTAAAACAATTCCCCCCAGGATCTGCACATCATAATGAGTCATTCCTAAAACTCTTTGAGAAGCAACAATACATGTAGCAAAAGCCTCAGGAAGAAGCTCATCTAAGCTTTTTCCTTTTTCAATCAACTCTTTAAAATAAGGAGTTTTTTCTTTAAGCTTCTCATCACTCAGAGAAGATATTTTTCTTTGACACTCTCTCACATGTTGAATCAGAGGACTTATTTTTTTTAAATCCCGATCATATTTAGAACCAAAAACTTTTGTTAAAACTTGAAACATAAAAATAAATTAAGACTTTTAAAGTTAAAAGTCTATATTTTCTTAAAAAATCAGCCTTAATTTTATACCAAAACAGTTCGTTTCGAATATTAAAGAAAGTAATTTTTCAGTTTATCTCCTATAATAAAACTCACTCACAGAGAGTTTATTTAATAAATTCTTTTTTCAATTGATAAAACTTACATTTGAACTTTTTACATGGATGTCCTTTAAAGAGGATTCTAAAAAACCAAGTTCTTTAAAATAAGAAGCCCTTAGTTGTAAAAGTTCTAAATTGTGAGGATCTTCTTTTAAAGCTAAAGTTAAAACAGAAACGGCTTGTTTTTTATTTCCTATTTTCCATAGACTTTCCGCATAAACAAAAACCGCTTGAGGATTCATCTCTTCACCAAAAGATAATCTTTTAAGAAGTTTCAAGGATTCTTTGTATTGTCCTTGTTTTTGCCACAAAGTAGCTAATTGCAACTGAGATAACAAAAAATAGGAACTAGAAAAAGGGATTTTTTGATAAGCATGTATCGCTTTATTCCATCTCTCAGTTTTTCTATAAATCACAGCTAACATATAACGGTACTGACCATGAGTTGGGTTCGTAGCTACTAAATCCTCTAAATAAGGTATAACATCTTCATATTTTTTAAGTTCTTTTAAATACAACACTTTATACAAACGATGCTGATTTGTAAGAACTCCTAAATCCTCTAATTGCTGAGTGTAATAAAAAGCTTCCTTCCATTTATTAGAAAAAAAGGCAAGCTCAAACAAAAGCAAAGAAACTTTTGGAGTCACACCTCTTTCTTTTTGAAATTTTTTTAAATAAGCCATTGCCCAATTTGTTTTTCCGATCTTTTTATAAAAATTAGCAAGTTTCATACTTGTTGCCTCATCGACAAGATCTAATTTAAAAAGATTCTTCCAAGTTTTCAAAACCTCTTTCTCTCTATTTAACTCAGTTAAAACGTAGGATTGAAATAAAAGCGTTTGTATTTTTTCGTCAAGAGCTGGATTGTAAGCTAAGAGATTTTGAAAAACTTTTAAACTTTCTTCCCATTTTTTCTGGCTTATTAACAAAATGGCTTTTTGAAATAAAAATACAAAATTCTTTGGATCTTTTTCTATAAGTTTTTTATTTTCTTCTAAAGCCATAGAATACAACTTATTTAAGACATAACATTCCATTAATTTTATCTGAATCCTCTTTTTATTCTCATCGTCTTTTTCCAACTCTTTATAATGATAAAGAGCTTCTGTTAAAAGCCCTTCTTCTTTCAAAAAGTCGGCTTGTCTCTCTTTCAAATGAAAAGAATCTGTTATTGAAAAAAGCTTTGCTGTTTTTAAATACTCTAAAGCTTTTTCACTTTGACCTTCTAAAAAGGCCATCTCTGCTTTTAAATAAGCAAGATTTGATTGATACTCTAAATAAGATTTATCAACAACAATAGAATGTTTACTAGAGGACTTTAAATTCAAGTCTTTTTGAGCTTTTAAGCTTTGACATGAGATAAAAAAAGAAGAGGAAAAAAACAAAAGAAATACAAAAAATAAGCTTTGCTTGAATTCTTTAGAACCCATAACTTATTTTTCGGCATAAAAAAAGTAAAACTTTAGTTATTAAAAGTTATTTAGTAAAAAAAATTCAATTCTTGAGAAAAGGAAATCTAAATAACAATTTAAATGGCTTATTTAGATTTATTCCCTGGTAATTCTGGAATAGAACAATCAAAGTTACTACCGTGTAAATTCTCATTAGAATTCATTAAACTTGTAATTTTTTGTTCTATACTTGATGTATAGCTATTCATTTTTTTATGGGATAACTTTTGAGTAAAAGTATTTGTTTTTTCTCTTTCTGAAGGATTTTTATCATTACTTGTAAAAAGACCTAATTTAGATAAAAAAGTAGATAAACTCCCATCCCCTTCACGAATAATAGAAATTAAAATATCTAGAGGAACAGAGCTATCAGATTTTTTTTCTAAACTAAATATAATTTGAGTTAAGGTAGGAATAGTAATATCTTCTTTTGTTTCATTATCTATAACTTGTATTTCTTCTTTATTTTTAATCATTTTCTCAATATCTTTTAAAACAACATAAGAACTTTGCTGTGTATCATACAGCTTTCTGTTTCCATATTTTTTTATAATTTTTGGACTTCCTTTCCTTATGTTATTTTGAAAAGAAATATTATTCACGAAAGACCTCCCTTTTTTATTAGTTAAAAGCTTCTTGCCATATTTAAAATGAGGAATTTTTGTTCTTAAAAAAACCTTATCAATAGTACTAACTAAAGCTTATAAAAATAATTTTGTCAAAGCTTTTTTAGTAATTTTTTATCAAAAAAAAAAGAGCTGTAAATAAAGTCTTTTTTTTAATAAGAAAAAATTGCAATTCTTTTTTTAATTAAAAATACTTTTAAAAAAACAAGAAAGAAATTTATTTTGATTGATTAATTTTTTTTATAGTTTGCTGTGAATGATAACTTCATTCTTGTGACTAAAAATTCTAATTCTCTTTTAGAGAATAAAATTCTCCACACTGAAGACTCACTTCTTGCGGTGTCCACCAAAAACCAAGACCAGTCAAAATTCTTGCAAGATTTTGAATAAATCCAGTTTGCGTTTTTACAGCCTCCCAATTTCCTTTTGTTTCAAAGCAAACTTCTTCAATGTTCACAGAAGGACTATATTCTATTAGCCCCGCTATTCCCGTATGATGCCATTGACTGAATTCATAGTCTTGAGGGGGAAAATCACCCTTAGTAAAATGTATTGTCCAGCAGGAATTTAAAGTGAATAGAAAAAGAAAAAATACTAAAACATGTTTCATTGCGGTATCACCTTATTTCTTGGATTTTTACACCATACTTTAGAAGTTCTTGGTGAATAAATACCTAGAGTAATAACATGTAAAAAACGATCTAAAAAAGTAAATTGAGTTTGTATTTGACGAATTTCTTTAGAAGGACATATTCGATTGGTATAAACTAAGCCTTCCCCAACCAATCCTCCAAGAAAAAAAGAATGACTTTTTTCATAATCAGGTTTTAAAGATATGGTTCGTTGCTGGTGCCAATTCCCATCTCCTAGTCTTTTTCCCTTACTTATTGTAACCGTTTGACAAGAAGAAAGTAAAAATAAAACACTGATTAAAATCGATACTTTTTTCATTAAAACCCTGTTTAGAGTTATAGGCTATAAAATTCAATTCAAAGTATGTCAAATCTTTTTTTAAAAAATAGTTCCATCTTCTTTATAAAAGAATCTTTACAAGACCTAAGTCTTAGATTTTATTCTACAACTCTTGCAAAATAGTCCAACTGTCTATATTGAGCCTTGTAATCAATACCATAACCTACCACAAAGCAATCTTGTTCCACTTCAAAACCTTTAAAATCAATCTTTGCATTTTTAACAGCCAGAGGTTTAAAAACTAAGCAAGCTGTTTTAATAGATTTAGGATTTCTAAATTCTAAAATTTGCCTTGCAAAATTAAAACTATATCCCTTATCACTCATACAATCCACTAATAAAACATCTTTATCTTTTATAACAGTTTTGATATCTAAAGTCAGCCGGGCAGGGTTAGAAACTTCTTTATTTCCTCCATAAAAAGAAAGCGAACAAAAATCACAAAGAACATTTTGATTGAGTTGCTTTAATAAATCAGAATAAAAAATAAAAGCTCCTTTTAAAATACAAACAACGACCAAATCTGTATCAGAACTGTAAATGTCATTAATTTCCTGAGCCAGTTTATTCACTTTTTCTTTGATTTGTTTTTTAGAAAATAAAACCTCTAAATTCATAATGTTTAATTTAATTTTTTATTTAAACTCTATAATTTACTTTATGTAACTATTTTTTCTTTTGATTTGCAAGTTTTAAATTAAAAGTTTTTTCTAAAAAACAAGTAAATTTTTAAGATTTTAGATTTTATATCTTGATATTCAAAAAAAATTTTTATAAAAGTAGTGTATTATGTTAAATAAAAAGAGTCCTACTTTCAAATTACCAGCAACAGGAAATACAACAATAGATTCTCAAAAATTACTAGGTCAAGCTTTTGTTCTTTATTTTTATCCTAAAGATGATACCCCTGGATGTTCTCAAGAGGGGGCTGATTTTACAAAACTTCACAGTCAATTTAAAAAGCATGGGGTTGAAATTTTTGGAGTTTCTAAGGACAGTCTCTCATCTCATGAAAAGTTCAAAGCTAAAAAAAAGTATTCCTTTGAACTCATTAGTGATACAAAAGGAGAACTCTGTAAAGCTTTTGATGTCCTAAAGACAAAATCTATGTTTGGAAAAACATATCAAGGAATTGAAAGAAGTACTTTTTTTATCTCATCTAAAGGAAAAATTTTAAAAGAATGGCGGAAAGTAAAAGTTAAAGATCATGCAAAAAAAGTCTTAGATTTTATAAAGACAAAGCTTAACAAAAAAGATTGAATCCTCTTCACACTCCTGTTTTAGTCAAAGAACTGTTATCTTTATTTTCTAAAGAGATAACTCCTCAAAGAATTTTAGATTGCACTTTTGGAAGAGGAGGGCATAGTCTTGCTTTTTTAAAGAAATACCCTAAAGTCTCCATTTTAGCTTTAGATAGAGATCTTGAAGCTGTTCAATTTGCAAAATCCCTTCAAAAAGAAAAAAAGCTTTGTTTAAAAATTTTACATGAAAATTTTGTTAGTTTTCCTTTTAAAAGACTTGAACTTTTTGACCTGATTTTGATGGATTTAGGGGTCAGTTCTCCTCAATTAGAGGATGAAAAAAGAGGCTTTAGTTTTAATAAACAGGGACCTTTAGATATGAGAATGGATCAACGGGAAAAAATTAAAGCAAGTGACATTATCAATGGTTTGAGTAAAAAAGAACTCATAAATTTATTTCAAATTTACGGAGAAATTAAATCCCCTTACCCTATTGTAAATGAAATCCTGTTACAAAGAAAAAAGAGACGAATTCAAACGACAAAAGATTTGGTTTCTATTATACAAAAACACAGTTCCTATCAGTTTCATAAACATCCTGCTACAAAATGGTTCCTCGCTCTAAGGCTCTTTGTCAATCAAGAACTAGAAGGTTTAAAAAAATGTCTTCCTAGTTACCTAGCTCTTTTAAAGCCTAAAGGTTTTTTATCCATCCTTTCTTTTCACTCTTTAGAAGATCGCATTGTGAAACAAAATTTTCGTCAGTTTGTAAAATCAAATCAAGGAACACTCGTTAATAAAAAAGTCATTCGTCCACAAATCGAGGAAATAAAGTCTAATCCTAGGAGCCGAAGTGCTAAACTTAGAGTCTTTCAAAAAAATTAAATTCATTGATTTTAATCAATCACAACCGCACGTCCATCAATCACTTGTATGATTTGTCCTTCTTTTTTTTGATCTAAAAAATGTTTTTGAGCAATCTGATCTAATCTTTGAGTTTGAGTCATTTTTCTATAGGTTCTTAAGGAAGAGTAATATTCATCTTGAACTTCATCAAAAGTCTTATTGAACTGGTATAAGGAGTAACTTAGCCTTCTCAATGTGATTTGCAAAAGAGCAATTATAAAAAAAGTTACTAAAATGATCAATAAACTTTTAAAAGGTTGTATCTCTTTACTTTGAAAAATAGAAAAATATCTCATATTTTTTTATTATTCTAAAAAAAAATATATGACAAGCTGAGCTTTTTTATAAATATTAACTAAAGCCCTGTTTTTTTATTCTCTTTAAAAAACAAGACTTTTTATTTAAGTATAATTTATACTAAAAGACAAGGTGTCTCATGGTCTTTCGCAGTGAAGTTATAAATTTTCGAATCTCTTTTGTGATTTTTACTTTTGTACTTTTATGGCTAAGTCTCTATTTACGCAGTGCTTATTTACAACTCCTTCCTCAAGAAAGACTCTCTCAACTTCAAAATAAGCTCTTTGAAAGGACAGTTTTATTAAAACCTAGAAGAGGAACTATTTATGACAGAAATAACAAGGAACTTGCTATTTCTATTCCTTCTCAATCTCTCTTTGCAGATCCTAAGCAAATGAATCAACCTTATTATGTTTCGAAAAAACTTGCAGAGCTTTTTCAGAAACCAAAAAAAAGTTATTTAAAAAAACTCCTTAATAAAAAAAGACGTTTTGTATGGATTAAACGGCATGTCACAGAAAAAGAACTTCAGACAGTCAAATCTTGGAAACTCAAAGGACTTTATTTTTTAAAAGAAAACAAAAGATTTTACAGTAATGAAAAATCTTTATCTCAAGTCTTAGGATTTACGGGCTTAGAAGGACAGGGTTTAGAAGGGCTAGAAAAAAAATATAACGAAGTACTCACAGGAGAAGATCAAAAAGTTTTTATTCAAAGAGATGCTAAAGGAAGACCTCTTTTTATGGATTTTTCTCCTTTTATTACAAAAGTAAGTGGTTATGATATTTATCTTACGATTGATAGTGATTTGCAATTTTACTTAGAAAAAGCTTTAAAAAAAGGAATCCAACGATCTCAAGCCCATTCTGCTATGGGACTTATTGTGTCTGCACAAAATTCAGAAATTTTAGCTATGGCAAATCTTCCTAATTACAATTTAAATAAAGCCCATCTATCTTCTTCAAAGCTACGTCGAAATCGAACTGTAACAGATATTTTTGAACCGGGAAGTACTATGAAAATCTTTACTTTAATTTCAGCCCTCAAAAAAGGAATCAGTCCTACAAAAGTTTATTCAACTCATGAAGGAAAATTAGAGATCAACTCTCATATCATAAAAGAAGCTCATACTAAAAAAACATTTAAACCTTTTTTAAACATGTCAGAAATTTTATCTCTTTCCTCGAATGTAGGTTCTAGTTCTATGGCTTTAGAAATAGGAGACAAAGCTTTGAGAAACACTTTAATAGAATTTGGTTTTGGAAAAAAAACAGGAGTGGATTTTCCTGGAGAAGCAAGTGGTTTATTAAAGAAAACTCCCTGGAAAGATATTGAAACTGCAACCATTAGTTTTGGACATGGCATTGCAGGAACAGCCTTACAAGTTGTTAATTCTTTTACAGCCATAGCTAATGGAGGTTTTTTAAAAAAACCGATCTTAGTGAAAAAAATTAAAAATCCCTATACAGGAGAAGAAAAGATATTTAAATCTCAAAATTTGAGACAAGTTTTAACTGAAAAACAATCACAAACTTTAAGCTTAATGCTAACAACAGTGACAGAAAAACATGGAACTGGTTTTGCAGCTAGAGTTCCAGGATACTTTGTTGCAGGGAAAACAGGAACAGCACAAAAAGTAGATTTAGAAAATAGAGGTTATAAAAAAGGGGTCTACATCAGTAGTTTTATAGGTTTTATTCCAGCCCACAAACCTCGATTTGTCATCTACCTTGTTATAGATGATGCTAAAAATAGCTTTTACTCCTCTCAGCTTGTCGCTCCTTTATTTTCAGAAGTCGCCTCTTATGCTGTCCGGCAAGCTGGATTATCTCCTGCGGTTTTAAAAAGAGAAAATATTCTATCTGAGAGAAAAACAGCAGGAGAGTTAAAATCTAACTCTCAAGAAAATTCTTTAGATAAAATTCCTTTTAATTCTTTACAAAGTGTCCTTAAACCACCATCTCTTTCTCCTCATTCAAGCGACCTAGCTCTTAGTTTTAAAATGCCTGATCTAAGAGGACTCAGTTTGAGACAAGTTTTAAATCAACTCAAAAATCAAAATCTAAAATTATATATAAAAGGCTCCGGGATACTTGTACAAAGTAAACCTTCTCATGGAAAATGGATTTCTAAAGACCAAGATATCACTTTAATTTTTAGCCTCTAAGAAATAGAGAAAAACAAGTTAAGTCATATTCTTTTTAACGGTCGTAGAATCTTCTTTTAAATAAGCTTCAAAAAACGGAGAAAATATTTTTTTAAAAAAAGCTTTTTGACCAAAAATAACAAACAAAGAAGTGCTAATGATAGAAACTAAAATAATATAAAAAATAAGATTTTGTATAAATTCTCCATGAACATAACCTTTTTGTAAAGGAAGAGTTGCTAAAACAGCACAAGCTAATCCTCTAGGTCCCATGCCCATAGAAATTAAAGCGTTAAAATAAGAAAATCTTTTTGTAGAAAAAACGACACGTACAGACACATATCTTGTAATAAAAATTAACAGAGTTAACAAAATAGCTAAAATAAAAATATTTAAGGCTGAAAGTTGTATCAACATACCTAAATAAATAAAAAAGAAAGTTTTTAACAAAAAAGAAATTTCCTTAAGCAAGGACACTTCACTTTTTGGAATCGGATTCACTTGAAAAAAACCAGATAAAATAGAAGGCAATAAATTTAAATTCGCTAAAGTAAAACCAAAAAATAAAATTCCTATTGCTCCATTTAAATCAAGAAGCTCAATAACACCATAAGTTAAAAGAGACCAAGCTTCTGTAGAAAAAGACATTCTAACTAAATGAGAAAAGATTTTTCTCAAAAAAGACCAAATGAGAGCAAAAGCAACACCTAAAAAAATAGATACTAAGGGTTTTGTGCTAAAACTCAAAGCTAAGTTTTGCAAATCATAGTTTTGAGTTAAAATACTATCTAAAACCGCTAAAAAAGCTATAATTGCTAAAACATCTGTAAATGCCGACTCTAGAGAAAGGATTGTCTTTGTTTCTTCCCTGAGCTTTAAAGGTTTAATTAAAGGAAATACGACAGCTGAAGAAGTACTTCCAATTCCCAATCCAATTAATAACGCCGTGGGAATGGAAAAAAAAGGAGCGAGAAATAAAGTTGTTAAACCTGATATCAAAAAAAAAGACAAAAAAGACAAAAGAAGAGCTGGTAAACTTGATTTTAAAAGTGAAGTGGCATTTAAATGTAAACCCCCTTCATACAAAATGATAATTAAAGTAACCGTAGATAAAACAACTCCCGCTTGACCTAAATTGTCAGGCTTTGTGAAATCTAAAACCGAGGGACCAATAATAAAACCTAAAGCGATTAAAATTAAAAGATCAGGAATTTTTGTTTTAACAAAAAACCATTGTAAAAAATGTCCTATAAAAAATAAAGAAGCTATGCCAAGTATAGTAATTCCCATAAAGATAAATTCCTTTTAAATCTCTCAATTATAAAACATAAGCTAACAAACTTTTCAACTAACATAAAAAGAATTTCATAGTCAAAAAAGTAACTCCTTGACTTAATAAAAACTATTCTTTTTTAATTTGAGGCTAATAAATTGAAAATGCAGTTGTAAAAATAGAATTCATTTATATTTTATGGCTTTTTCAAATTTTGAATCCTATCCTTTGGTTTTATTTTATCTTGGTCTGAGTATAGGCTTGATTATTAGCTTTTAAATCTTACAAATGGTTTGAAAGTCTATGTACAAAAGTTTCACTTTAAATAGGTAGAACAGGAAAGATTTTTTTCAAATTTCTCAATTAAAAGCCCTGCTTCTTCTCTTGAAATTTTTCCTGATAAAAGACTATTTTCTATAATAGAATGTAAATTTTCCATAACTTGTTTTCTGTTAAATTCTACATATTCTAAAACCTCTGAAATAGAATCTGCCTCCACTCGGTATTCTATATGATATTCATCATCTCCTTTAACCCGGACATGAACAGCATCGGTATCTCCAAATAAATTATGTAAATCTCCTAAAATTTCTTGATAGGCTCCTGTTAAAAAGATACCCATAAGATAAGGTTTGTTTTTCTCTAATTCATGAACAGGAATAGAAGATTCAATCTCCCAAGTTTTATAATCTACAAAGTTAGAGATTTGACCATCGGAATCACAAGTTAAATCTACAAGATAAGCCTGTCTGTTTGGCTTTTTTTCTAAGCAATGAATAGGAAGAACAGGGAAAATATAAGAAAGAGCCCATGAGTCAGGAAGACTTTGAAAAATAGAAAAATTACAAAAATAAGTATCTGTCAGTTTTTTTTTTAAAGTGAGGTAAATATCTTCATATTCTTTTTTATTATGGGTGAGTGTTTTAAGTTTTTGAAGGGATTTCCAATAAATTTTTTCAGCCTCAGCCATTTCCTTCAAAGATAAAACTCCATATAAAAAACTCTCATGGATTTGCTTTTTCTTTTCAACCAAATCATTAAAAGACTCATTATAAGAAATAGAGGGAATATTTGTATAAATATCAAACATTTCTTTTAAAAAGCTAGAACTGTTTTCATTTACTTTAATCTCTTGATTCGTTTCAACAGAGTTCTTATCTAAAACGTTAAAAACTAAAAGAGAGCTTTGTGCGACTAAAAAACGTCCTGACTCAGAGATAATATGAGGATGAGGGATTTGTTTTTCTTCACAAATAGACTGAAGAGCATAAACAATATCATTGGCATATTCTTGAATGTCATAATTTGTTGAACTACGAGTTGTACCTGAACCATCATAATTCACTCCTAAACCTCCTCCGACATCAACATACTCAATAGGGCATTTCATAAAGTAAAGTTCAGAAAGAAGCATAGCACATTCTTTGATGGCTGACTTGATAGGCTGAATAGAAGGAATCTGTGATCCAATATGAAAGTGAATTAACTTTACACAGTCTAAAAAATTACTTTTTTCTAACTTTTCAATAGCACATAACAGTTGTTGAGAAGAAAGTCCAAATTTAGAAAACTCACCAGAACTTTTTCCCCAAAAACCTTTTGACTGTGTGTTGAGTTTGAGACGAAAACCGATTTGTGGCTTCAAATTCAATTTTTTAGACATATTTAAAATGATATCTAATTCTTTTTCTCTTTCTACGACAAGAAAGATATTTCTACCAGCTTTTTGAGAAAGTAAAGCCATTTCAACATAAGATTTATCCTTAAAGCCATTACAAATGATAAGTGAGGAAGGATTATTCATAGTAGAAAGTGCAATTAAAAGCTCTGGCTTACTCCCCGCTTCTAAACCAAAATTCAATTTTTCTCCCGCTCTGATAATATCTTCTATCACATGTTTTTGTTGATTCACTTTAATAGGAAAAACACCATAATATTTTCCCTTATAGTCTTGATCTTCTATTGATTTTCTAAAACAATCACAAATTTTCTTCATTTGAGATTGAATGATATCAGGAAATCTTAAAAGCAAAGGAAGACGAATATTTCTTTCTTGAAAGGAATTTACCATTTTATATAAATCTACAACAAAAGACTTTTTTCCATGAGGTGAAACTTGAACGTGACCCATATCATTGACACTAAAATAATCTCCTCCCCAAAAATCCATCCCATACAAAGTAGAACTTTGTTTAGAACTCCATAATTTATTTTCTGAATTCATACTCTCTCACAGATTTAAAAAATAATCTATCCCTTATGTTTCTTCCTAATTTTAAGAAGCTTAAACGTTTCATTAAAAAACTTTAAAAAGCTAAATGTGTTATATCAGCTTCAAAAGCTCACTCACATTCAAAGTTTATATACATGAGATTTCTAACAACATTGTTTGTTATGGAAGTAGAATTTAAAGTAGAATTAAAAAAAGAACTCCTATAATTGGTTTCTGTTCCAACAACTTTTTCCTTATGACTTTGCGAAAGAATAACTGGTTTTTCAGGACTACAAAAATTGATCATTTTACTTGTAGCATCATGCTTTCTTTTTACAATCGCCGAAGAATCAAAAAAATGGTAATTTTGACTATAATAAACAACCCCACCTTTTTTAGGTTTATAATTTTTTTTAAGCCAATAAGCTTGAGTATTCACACAAGATTGAAAACAAAAAAATACTATTAAAATTCCACAAAATCTAAAATAAAGACTCCTCATAACTCTTCCTTTTTTTTAATTCCTTTAGACATCCTTATTACTATCATTTCTTAGGGCAACTTGTCAATAAAAGTTTAGCAACTTTACTAAAAGTTACTTTAAAAACATCTTTTTAAGATAAGTTCTTAAGATTATTTACAATACAGCCTTTATTAAAAAGAATTTGAGAAGAAACGTCTTTTTCTTTTTCATGAGAAACTAAAAACAAAGGAAGAGAATGTTTTTTGACGTAACTTTTCACCAAGAATCTCGCTCTTTCTTGATTCCTTTCATCTAAATAAGAAAAAGGTTCATCTAAAAAAAGAATCTCACAAGGAGAAATTAAAGTTCTAGCTAAAGCAGTTCTCTGTTTTTCCCCTCCTGAGAGTTTTTCAAGAGAACGATTTAAACAGCTCTTAAGATTTAAAATATCTACGATTTCTTCAAAGTCTTTTTCCTTTTGTTTGAAAGATATCTTTTTTGCTTTTAAAACAAAAAAGATATTTTCTTTTACTGTCATGACAGGAAACAAACGTAAATCTTGAAAACAGTAGTTGATTCCTCTTTGAGAAGGCTTTAAGGAGGCTAAATTTTGACCTTTAAAATTCCACACTAAAGAAGGACATTTTAAAAGACCTGAAAGCACATTTAAGAAAGTGCTTTTACCGCTTCCTGAAGAACCTGTGAGCAAAATGATTCCTTTTTCCGGAAACTGTTTATAAGGAATATTTAAATTAAAATTTCCTTGTCTATAAAATAAATTCTTAACTTCAATCATTTTTAATGATTTTTTATTCAAAACTAAAAACTGTCTCTAAGTTTTCTTATTCGAGCAAAATCAGAAACACAAGGAACTCTTAAAAAAGGATTTGTCAAACACTCCTCTTTGAGAAGAAAAGGAACAGTGGGTTGATTTTCCTTTCTGAGCTGAGAGATTTTTTTAAATCTCTTTTGTAAATGTAAATTCTTAGAATCTAAGGAGAGAGCAAATTTTGCGTTTTTCAAAGTATATTCATGAGCACAGTAAACCTTAGTCTCTAAAGGAAGTTTTTTAATAAGGTTTAAGCTTTCAAACATTTGATGAGCTGTCCCTTCAAATAGTCTTCCACAACCCATAGCAAATAAAGTATCTCCGCAAAATAAAATTTTATTTTCTTGATTCCAAAAAACAATATGTCCCAAAGTATGTCCCGGTGTAAATAAAACTTCAAACTTTAAAGAGCCTATAAAAAAAGATTCCTTTTCTTCTAGAGCTTGGTCGATTCCTGGAATGCGATGGGAATCATCTTTATAAGCATAGATTTTACAATTCCACTCTTTTTTAAGCTTTAGATTTCCTCCCACATGATCAAAGTGATGGTGTGTATTTAAAATAAAATCTAATTTTAAGTTTTTCTGTTTAAGAAACTGTTGAACTGTATCAAAATCCCCTGGATCAATCACGGCGGTTTGATTGCTTTGAAATTCATGGAGAATATAGATATAATTATCTTCCCAAACAGGAAGTTGATAAATATCAAACTTTGTTTTCATAGTCTAAAAACTGTAACATAAACACATGTCTTTAAAAAGTTTTTTATAGTTTCTTTTAAAATGTTAAGTCTAGCTTATTTTAAAAAACTTTTTGATAAAGCCAAGCGAGAGCTAACCAAATCATAAAAACAAAAAAACTTACAAACAACAAAAGCCAACTCAGTAAAACAGCTTCATTCAATCGATAAGATGAAAATAAGTCATAGACTAAAAGAGATAAATTCCAATGCCCTCCTGATACAATCAAGCTGTAAGAAAAATCACCGCAAGCCCAAAAAGCGACGATTCCAGAACATAAAAAAAATAAAGAGCGATTGACAGGCCATAAGATTTTTTTAAAAATCAGCCCTTCATCAGCACCTAAAAAGCGAGCTGTTTCTACCTGAAAATCTAATCTTTCTAAAGCTCTCTCTCCTCGAAAACGAAAAATCCAAGGAAATAATAATAAAGTCAAACCTACAACCCATTTTATTCCCACGGCTACTTCATTATAAAAAGGAACAAGTAACAGAGCAAAACCTAAAAAACTGACTCCAGGAGAGGTAAAAGAAGCAATAAATTTTCTTATCTTTTTGTGCTGATAGGATAAACTTAAACCTATTAAAAAAAATAAAGTTAAAACAGCGACTAAAAAACTGACAAAAAAAGAATTCAAAGCTCCTTTAACAATCAAAGGTAAAATGACTTTTAGTTTGTTAAATGCAGAGAGATCAAATAAAAGAAACAAACCTCCGACAGAAAAAAATACGGCTAAAAAGGGAATGCTAATAAAAAAGGGATTTTCTAAAAGATGAACTTTTTTAAAAGAGATTCTTTCCTCTGAAAAAGAATAAGAAGAAAAAACTTTCCAACAAATAAAAAAAACAAAAACACATTGAAAAAGAATCAAACTAAAAGCCTGAGACCATAATTGAGGGTCTTTTAATTTTTCATAAATAAAAAATTCTAAACTATAAAAAGAAGATCCTCCTAAAAGTAAAGGCAAACTTAAACTTGTAAAAACACTTGTAAAAACTAAAATAAAAAGAGTTTTAATATCTTTTAATAAAACGGTTTTTAGAAGAGTTTTAAAAAAAAGAAAGTTTGAAACTTTATGCAGATAAGCCCATTCACTTAAAAACCAACTGTGTTTCATAATGATTCGAACCATTGCAACAGAGCAAAGCCCTAGATAGGTCATGGCTTGAGAAAAAATAAGGATAGGAAGACCAAAAGGAAAGACGGATATTTTTTCTACCAGATGAACCAAAGACAAGGCTAAAATAAGAGGAGGAATCAAAGCAGGAATTAAAACCAAAGCTTCTATTAAAAAATAGTATTTTTTTTTAGAGAAAGCTAAAAGTCCCTGACTACTAAAAAGAGCTAAAATCAAACATAGTAAGGAAGAAACAGTTGCTTGAAATACCGTCACTGCAAACACATAAAGAAAATTAAAATCCTTACTCCACTCCCATGTTCTTAAATTGAAAAGAAAAAAAGCAAAAGGAGAAAGAAGGGCAAAAACAATAAAATAAGCAGGGAGTGAGTAAATCCCTCGATGAAGTGAAAAAGCTCTCAATTGAAAGACTGATCCCATAAATTTAAAAGATCTTGTTTTTTATCTATAAATTCTTCTAATCGATTATAGTCTAAAAGAGAAACTTCCCTTTTATCTTTTTTCTCAAAAGATTTAGAAACAGGAAACATATAGTGTCTATTTAACAAAATCTTTTGTCCTTTTTCAGACAGTAAAAGCCTAGCAAACTGAAGAGCTAAGTCTTTATTCTTTGTGGACTCAGAAATAGAGAAAAACTCGACCTGATAAGGATGTCCTTCTTTGAATTCAGCAAAAAAATAATCTTGACCAGGTTCTTCTTTTTGATGATACAACAAAGAGCTTAAATACGATAAGCTCAATTGTGTCTGACCTTTTCTAAAAAAGCCATAAGAAAGAGACCAAGAAGGAACAGATCCATAAATTTTATTTTGAATTTGCTTCAAAAAAAGAGAGATTTTTTCCAAGTCACCTTGAGACCACTCATAGATCCAATAATAAAATTGCAAGCCTAAATTACTTGTTCTCGGTTCAGGAAAAGAGATCCAGCCTGAAAAGTCTTTCAATTCACTAAAACTTGAAATTTTGTATTTATCATCTTTGTAAATAAAACCTATAGGAGACCAATCAAAAGGAATAAAAAAAGGAGAGTTTAGAAAAGGATTTTCAAGAAGATATTTTTTCAAAAAAGAAAGGTCTTTCCAATTCTCTTTATTCAATGAAAGCTTTGTAATTTGATCCCAACCTAAAACAACATCTATATTACGAAGAATTGTAAATCTTTGCAAAAGACTTGTAGAATCTTCTGATAAGAACCATTGCAATCTACAAGAACATTTTTTTTCAAATTCCTCCTTTAAAAGAGGACCTGGTCCATAAGCCCCTGCAAAAGAACTATAAGTTAAAACCTTCAAGGTCGCAGGAGCTAAAGGTCTACGAAGAGAGATATAAAATAAACCGGTCAAAAACAAAAAAGAGGAGGTAAAAAAAAATAACCAAATTTTTGATTTCATATAAAAACTTTTAAACAATTTTTTTTCAAAAGAAAAGAGTTTTTAAATTTTCTTTCCTTTTAACTGTTTTTTATTCTTTTTTCTAGAAGATTTTAAGTTTTTTACAAAAAAGACAAGATTTTTTATATTAAAAAGATTTGAATTATATTAAGACTTTCGTATAATACTGCAAATGATTAAATGGAAGGATTTGTTATTGATTTTCTTTTTTTCTTCTCTAAGTTTTATTTTAGGTTGGTTGCTTGCTGTGTTCATTTTTCCAGGAGGAATTTTTAAAAATGAAAAAAATATTACAAATCCCCCTCCTTCAAAACCAAAGCTCTCTCAAAAACAAGCTTTAAACACAAAGTTATTTAAAGACATTAAAGAAAATATTTTCTTGATTTTTGACCCTTATAAAATAGATACTTTAATTACAAAAAATACTCTTTTGGCACAAAAAGACAGTTCTTTCAATAAAGAAAAAGAAAAAAACAATTTGAAAGTTTCACAAAAAAACTCTCCTAAAAAAATACAAACTAAAGATTCAAAAAAAAGAATAAAAAAACCTTTCACAAGAAATCAGACAACTTTCTTTTCAACAAAAGAATCTGCAAGAAAGAAAGCTCCTCTCATTGATCCTCTTCAAGCTGGTTATGACGAGAAAAACAAAGAACAACTTTTATCTATTGAAACAGAACAAGATTTTTTTAAACGAGAGGGAAGATTTAGTTTTTTAATAAACGTTTTTTCTGAAGAAAAAAAAGCCTTTGAATATATTAAGCAAATGAAAGAAAAATATCCTCTTTGGAGCTTTCTGTTAAAAAAACAAGAAGACCAAATTCGTATTTATTTAGGACCTTTTGTATCAAAAGAACAAGCTTTAGAGTTTAAAAAGATCCTTCCTATTCCCTACCCTTTTCCTTCCCTTGAATATTTAGAAGAAGTTTCCTTATAATATAGAGAGTTATTTTTATGATAAAACCTCAATTTGATATTTATACAGGTCTTAATGAAAGCCAAAAAAAAGTGGTTCAAAATTTTGAAGGACCTCTTTTAGTTTTAGCAGGAGCTGGCTCAGGAAAAACTCGGGTCTTAGTTCATCGAATTGTGGCTTTAGTTTTAGAAAAAAACATTCCTTTAGAAAATATTTTAGCCGTAACTTTTACAAACAAAGCTGCAAAAGAAATGAAGGACCGAGTTAATACAATGCTCTCTGAGTACTCTCGTTTTTATCAGTGGATTCCTTGGATTGGAACTTTCCATTCTATTTGTGCTAGCCTTTTAAGACAAAATCTTTCTTTTTTTAAAAATAGAAAAAGCCTTACGATTTATGATCAAGGAGATCAATTAAACCTTATCAAAAAAGTCTTAAAAGATTTAAATATAGATCCTAAAATGAGAGAACCAAAAAGTATTCGATCTCAAATTAATTTATGTAAAAGAATGGCTATTGCCCCTCATGAATTAGATAAATTACCTTATTTATCTTACGATAAAAAATTTGAATATATTTATCAAACTTATGAAAAAGCTTTACAACAAGCCGAAGCTTTTGATTTTGAAAGCTTACTTTTAGAAAGCTATAAACTTATGTTAAAATATCCTTCCTTTTTAAAAGCCCTTCAAAATCAATTTCTTTATATCTGTGTTGACGAGTATCAAGACACAAATCATATCCAATACCTCTTAATAAAAAAACTAGCAGAAAAGCATCATAATATCATGGTTGTAGGAGATGAAGACCAATCTATTTACAGTTGGAGAGGAGCTAATGTGAATAATATTATGAATTTTGAAAAAGATTTTAAAAAATGTCACACTTTCTTTTTAGAAGAAAATTATCGCTCTACAAAAAATATTGTCTTAGGAGCAAACTCCTTGATCTCAAACAACAAAATCAGAAAAGGAAAAAAGTTATTTACCCTCAAATCCGAAGGACATAAAATCCATATCTGTGAAAATTACAGCGATTATCAAGAAGGACGTTTTGTCTCAGAGAAAATCCGCTTTTTATGTGCTAACGAAGCTTACAGCTGGGGAGATTTTGCTATCTTATATCGTACAAATGCTCAATCCCGTCTTTTAGAAGATCATTTGAGAATTTTAAAAATACCTTATAAAATTATAGGGGGAGTTCGGTTTTATGAAAGAAAAGAAGTTAAAGAAATCATTTCTTATTTAAAACTTATCTTAAACGAAAAAGATGATATGGCTTTTTTATCAGTCATCAACAGTCCTCGAAGAGGGGTGGGAAAAAACACTCTTGAAAAATTACAAAAATACTCTTTAAAAAATCAAACCAATCTCTATTCCTCTTTAAAAGAGCATATCAATAAAAGACTTTTTAAAGGAAAAACTTTACAGGCCATGAAATTGTTTATCAGTTGTATAGAAAGTTTAAAAGGTCAAAAAGATCAAATTCCCCTTTATGATCTTTATACCTCTCTTCTTAAAAAAAGTGGCTATATAGAAAATTTAGAAAATCAAAATTCTATAGAAGCTCAAAGTCGTATTAATAATCTTCAAGAATTAGGAAATGTGATTGAACAAAAAGAGAATCATTTAAAAGAACAGATCTTACCTTTAGCTGTTTTCTTAGAAGAAATCAGCTTACTCACACAAGAAGATAAAACAAAAGAAGGGAAAGATTTTGTGACTTTAATGACTCTTCATAACTCTAAAGGTTTAGAGTTTCATACGGTATTTATTACAGGCTTAGAAGAAGGTTTATTTCCTTCTTTTCAAAGTATTGAAGATAACAATTTAGAAGAAGAAAGACGTCTTGCTTATGTTGGAATCACGAGAGCTAAAGAAAGACTCATTCTCTCTTATGCTAAAAAAAGAAAATTCTGGGGAAGAGATCAGTATAATTCTCCGAGTTCTTTTTTATCAGAAATTCCAGAAGAGATAGTCTACCAAGAAAGATCTTCTTTATTTAATGATTTAGAAGAAGACTATTAAATTTTTTGAGAATTAAATCATCCAAGATTTTTGATAATGCAACTATAATATTAACCCCTTTTTTGTGTCAAAAATTAGTCTAAAGAGAGTCCATAAAGTCGAAGTCAATTTACCATCCTTTTATCATCCCCTTTCATTAATGTTTTAACAGCCCTCATTCTTATTGAGTAATAGTTATTTGTACCTACTTCCCAATTTTTTCATTCTGATAAATATCTCATAGATTAATCCATCAAAACAAAGTATTACTTCCAAGACTTCCAGTAGTCAGGAATTTCTAAAGAGCTGATTTCTTTTGTTCTTTTGAAAGGACTTTGAGAATCAATCATAACAGCATATTCATTGGTATGTGTTTTATGAGAAGAGGCTTGAAAAGCTTTAGGATGAGGACCATGAGGAAATCCTGCAGGATGTAAAGTCATCATTCCTTTATCTATATTATCACGACTAAAAAAATCACCTTTATGATAAAAAATAACTTCATCGTAATCAGTATTTTGATGATAAAAAGGAACCTTTAAAGTAGATTTATCCTCCTCTAAAGGACGAGGTAAAAAACTACAAACTATAAATTCTTGAGTTAAAAAAGTGGTATGAACACTTGGCGGTAAATGCACACGGTGACTCATAATTGGCATAATATCTTCCATACTTAAAGAAAAAGGAAATAAATCACCTTGCCATTCTAACACATCAAAAATACAGTCCTTATAAGTAAAACAGGTGCTTTCTCCTTGATGATAATGCATAACTTTCTTAACTTCTAACTTATGTTTTTTTAAATAGTTTTGAAGAGCTTTTAAATCTGGTTTGATTAAAGAGTTCGAACTGTAAAGAGCATGACGACCTAACATCCCTCTATCTGGTTCTCTAAAATGTGACTTTAAACTTTTGATAACAAAAAAACTACTTTTTGAATGTGGAATCATAAAATGAGTGAAACATTTAGGAATCATAAAATAATGTCCTTCAGAGTAATTCAAAAGACCATATTCTGTTAAAATCACCCCGGAACCTTTATGACAAAAATATAACACATCTCCATCAACCATTCGGCAAGCTGTATCTGCTTTTTCTAACTGATACAAAAAAAGAGATACGTTATCGTTATATAGCAAAGGAATCCAGCCCTCTTTTTTGAACTTAGCTAAGTTAAAAAGACGAGGTTTTAGATTGCCTTCAATGTGAGTCCAGCGAGTGCTTGGTTTTTCTTTAATTAAATGAGAGACTCGACCATAAAAACCTTGTTGACCCTGCTCTTCTTCAAAGTTCCCTAAAGGTATGTCTCTATGAGGTTGTCTTTTTTTCATAATAAAAACCCTTAAAGGTAACCTCTTCGCATTTGATCTCTTTCTATAGCATCAAATAAAGCTTGAAAATTTCCTTCTCCAAAACCTTCATGTCCATGTCTTTCTATCACTTCAAAAAAAATAGGACCTATCACATTTTTTGTAAAAATCTGTAAAAGATAAGTTGTTTTATCTCCATCTGCTAAAATACCATTTCTCTGCAAATCTTTTATATCTTCTTGAATATGAGGAAGTCTTTTTTTTAAAAGCTCATAATAGGTCAAAGGAGTATCTAAAAACTCTAAACCTTGTTTTTTTAAATTTTCAATGCTAGGAATTATTCTTTGAGTTAAAAGAGCAATATGTTGTACTCCTGCTCCATGATAATTGTCTAAGTACTCTTGAATTTGAGATTTTTTTCCTTTTTCATCAGAAGAAGGTTCATTGATTGGAATGCTAATGGTATCACAAGGAGATTTCATAACCTTAGAAAGTAGACCTGTTTTCAAGCCTTTGATATCAAAATATCTTCTTTCAGTAAAACCAAATAAATTCGAATAAAATTCACACCAATGATTCATTGTCCCAGTAGGAACATTATTTGTAAGATGATCTAATAAAAGCATGTTGGGATTTTTAGAAGCTTTTTTAAAAAAATTAAATGTCTTTGTCCAATGATTATTATTTTCTTTATAATCATCAATTAAATAAATCAAAGAATCACCCACTCCATAAATAGCAGGAAAACTATGACTGGAATCGGATTCAACGGCCTTTGCCCCTCGGCTACACAAAATTTCTAAAGCTTTACCAGCAGGAATATCAACTCGAAAAGCAAGAGAACTGACACAAGGATTCTTCCTTTGTTTCATAAAGTCTTGTGCAAAACTATCTTTTTCTTTGTTTATAACAAAATTAATGTCACCTTGCTGATAAAGAAGGACTTCTTTATTTTTATGATGAGCTGTTTGAACAAAGCCCATTTTTTCAAAAAATCTTCCTAAGCTTTTTGGCTTTGTTGTGACAAACTCAATAAAATCAAAACCATTTAAAGGAATCTCATTCACTTTAGACTATTATATTCTAAAATCTTAAAATCACAAGTTAAAGTATTGATCTATTACACCTTGGAAGGTTTTACTTTTTTTATTTTCCTTTCTTATTTATTTAAATTAAAGATTTATTTAGGACTATCTACCTGATTTTCAGGGGAAGCTTTTTGAAAAGCTTCTAATCCAAGACAATTTTGATTGATTCGATGAAGAAGAGGAAACTCCTTTATATTTAAATTAAACCGCACGGCATTGTAAATTTGTGGTATTAAAAAAAGATCGGCTAAAGTTAATTTATTTGAAAAACAAAAGAAATCAGATTTTTCAGACTTTAAAAATAACTCACAAGCCTGCAAACCTTTTTTTATCCAAAACCGAGACCACTGGACTTTATCTATTTTAGAGTGTTTATCCAGATAATTTAAAACAGAAAGATTTTGGATGGGTTGAATTCCACTGTTAATCATTTCACAAAAAGATAAAATCTTCGCTTTTGTATAAAAGTCTTTAGGTAATAAAGATGGCTCTGGCTTCATGTCTTCTAAGTAAAGTAAAATTGGAAGAGATTGTATTAAAACTTTGTCTTTATGTCTCAAACAAGGAACTTGTGAAAGAGGATTTAAATTTTTAAAATCCTTTTGAAATTGTTCTCCTCCCTCTTTGATAAGATGAACGGCTTCATAAGTAAAATCTAGACCTTTATAAAACAAAGCAATTCGAACACGGTAAGAACAGGAAGAACGATAGTAACTATAAAGCTTTAATTCACTCACAGATTTATTAAAATCTAACTTTGTCAAAAAGAAAAGGTCAACTGTTTCTTAGTCACTTTTTTTGATATCTTCTTTTTCAAAAAAATCTTGTTTTCTAATTATTTTTTTAGAATTTTTCACTTTATTTTAGAAAAGCTCTCTCTTGTTAAAAGTAAAAAATTTCTTGATTATAAGTTTTTTTTTAATTAAGTTAAATTTATGAAACTGGGCAGTTTAAAATCATCTTCCCGAGATGGAACCCTTGTTGTCATCTCCAAAGACAATACAAAATATAGTATCGCAACAGAAATTGCACCTAACTTAAGAACAGCTTTAGAAAACTGGTCTCAAGTCAAATTCTCACTCGAAGAACTTTATAAAAAGTTAAATGCCGGTAAGGGAGGTTTTCAACCCGTACAAGAAGAGGATTTTTTATCCCCTCTTCCTCGAAGCTTTCAGTGGATTGATGGATCTACTTTTATTCAACATATAAAGCTTGTCAGAAAATCTAGACAAGTTCCTTTACCAGAAACTTTAGAAACGATTCCTTTAGTTTATCAAGGGGCAGGAGACAGTTTTCTCAGCCCCACAGAAGATATTCCTCAAGAATCTTTTTCTCATGGAACAGATTTCGAAGCAGAAGTCGCTGTGATTGTTGACGATGTTCCTATGGGTGTAAGTGCCATAGAAGCTTTAAACCATATTGTTTTGTTTATGCTTGTCAATGATATTTCTTTGAGAGCTATTGCTTTAGAAGAATTAAAAAGGGGCTTTGGTTTTTTGCAAAGTAAACCCTCTTCCTCCTTTGCCCCTTTTGCTGTAAGTTCAGAAGAGTTAGGGGAAAACTGGAAAGAGGGAAGAATTCATCTTCCTTTATTGGTTAACTTTAACGGAAAAACTTTTGGAAAAGCTCATGCGGGAGAGATGCATTTTCATTTTGGAGAACTGATTTCTCATTGTGCTAAAACTAGAAGTTTAACAGCTGGAACCATTATTGGAAGTGGCACTGTTTCAAATGAAGATTTTTCTAAAGGAAGCAGTTGTTTAGTTGAAAAACGAACTTTAGAAAAAATTCAAACAGGAAAAATTAAACAAAATTTTATGAAAGAAGGAGATCGAGTAGAGATAAAAATGTTAGATCAACAAGGTCAAAATATTTTTGGAACAATTTCACAAAAAGTCAGCTCTCTCAAAAAATAATTATTTTATTTTATGAATACTTTTAATATAAATTCCTTTTTAAAATTCTTTTTAACTGTTATTTCTTTTGGAATCCTTTTGATTTTAACTTGGTCTTATTTTCCTAACAAACAGAAAATCCTTAATGAAAAAGAAGAACAACATGATTTATTAAAAATAGAGTTTCAAGAAGTTTTATCTCAATTCATCAAAAACAAACATCCCGAAGTCAGTCAAGTGATATTCGATAACGTTTGGACTCAGACAACAAATGTTCCTTCCGAAGTAGAAATTTATTTTACTTATTCTTTAGTTTATAAAGGAGACTTAGAAGGAGAAACAAAACTTAAAGGCTCTGCCTTATTGATTTTTGTTGAAAATAATTTATGGCAGATAAAACAGTTTCAAACCGAGCAAAGTCATATTCAATTTTCAGACCCTTTAATTATTGAAAAAGCTCTTCCTGATTCAAATCAAGAATAAGACATCATATCCCTTTTTACACAAAAGATAACGATAGTTTTTTCAAGAAGATTTAGATATAAACTGATCTGTAAAAGGAGTAAATTCTTGTCCACAAGTTTTAGCACAAACTTTAAGTTTATCTTTATTAATATCCTTTCCTTTCCAGCTATTAGGAATAAGTTTTTGAAAAAAATCACCTTCAACAATTTTTTTAATAGAATGTTTTTTAGCATTTAAATTCATTTCTTTTTCTGTTAACTGTTCTATCAATTTCCATATTTGACTGCTTCTTTTTTTAAAATACCAAGGATAAAGTTGATTCGCTGTCCAACAACAGGGAAACACAAAAGCTTCTGAACTCACATAAAGACTCTTTTCTTGACTCACTTTACAAAAGATTTGAGTTTGATTAAGGTATTTTTCTAAGCTTCCATACTTTTGAATCAACTCGTCTTCTCTTTGTAAAGAACGATTTTTATACTTTGGATTTTTTGGTATTTTTAAATACCCCTCGATTTCTTTTTTTTTATTTAAAATCACCTGTTTTGTTTTAACTTTAGATTTTTGATTACTGTAAAATCTCCCTGTTTTTTTAACAACAAAACGATGAAATCCCATATCCTCTGCCATCTCTCTTGCTTGACTGACTTGATGCTCATTGTGTTGAAATACAATATAATCCCAAACTGCTTTCCCTCCTCCTGTTATAAAACTTTTAGCATTTTGCATGATCTTTTTAAAATCTGTTCCTCTTCTATAAATAGAATTTGTATCTTCTAAACCATCAATACTAAAATGAGCTGAATTTAAAACAAAACCCAATTCTTTCCACCAATCCTCGCTTTGAGCGGAACCATTTGTAAATAAAGATAAATTTAAAGAAGAATTCTTTTCTCTAAAAAATTTAAAAATATCTAAAGTATCTTTAGCAATAATAGGATCTCCATGGTTACCACACATATATATCCGATTAAGTTGTCTTAAAAAATTAACCGGAAATATCACTTTTATATCCTGTAAAGAAAGTTCTGTTAAAGGCAAATAAGGATTCACAGCTCCCCCACAAATGTTCCTGGCACACATAGGACAAGAAGCATTGCATTTAGAGCTGATTTCTAGATGAATGGTTTTAATATCTAAATACTGATACATTATAGAATCTTCTTAGGTTTGAGAAACAAACTGAGGCCAAAGTGGTAAAGAACTTTTTTTCTTTCTTTTAGGAATTTTACTATCTGCACTAGAAACACAGCTATCTGTGATACAAGTTTTTGGACAACTTAAAAGCTTAAAGCCCTCTTCAATATGACCTAAAGGTTTATCAAAACAACTGTAACTTCTTTTTATAAAACCATCAGGTTCTCTAATAATAAGACTTCTATAACCTGCTGAACACTCCCAATTTTTAAAGCGATTAAAATTAAAAGCATTCAACCTTTCTGCTTGATCCATATACCAAGCTTTTCCTTTAGAATCTGTCAACTCCAATTGAAAATTTTGCCTTTTCTTTCCAAGAGGTAAGGACTGTTTAGGACGAGAAGACTTCTTGTCTTTTTTCTTTAAAGCCATTGCTGTATAGTCTTTTTGAGGAAGACCTTCTCTCAATTTTTCCAACATAGATTTTGTGTACCCCTCAACCACTCTTTGAGCCTTAGAATCACTTTGAGGCTTTAAAGTCACATTGATTTCTCTTTTATGGAAATACAAGGCATCTTCCCAAAGTTCTTCAAATCGATCAGGAACCATAACCATGTTAATTGTTATATGAATTTCGTTTTCTTGTAAAAACTTAATCTTATCTGCAAAAACATCTCTTTGAGCATGCTCTTTATGAAAAGAAGCTGTTATAGAAACCCGGTGTAAAGAAGAAACAGATTGAATGTAATTTTCAAACCATTTAAACCCAGGACTTAAATTGCTAGTCATATGAATGGACTGATAGTTACTTTTTTGAACATCTTGTGAATAGTGTTCTAACAGCTGTAAATAACCTTTATGAAGAGTAGGTTCTCCTCCACTAAAAGAAAAATGGAAAGAATTAAAATTTCTTTCTCTTGCTTGCTTTTTGATTTCATTCATTGTCTGAATCAACAAAGCTAAAGGACGATGGTCAGGAATAGAAGAACGAGCATAAGGCCAACAATAAGAACATTTGTAGTTACAAAAACGACCTAATAACCAACTGACACAAAAAAGATCTCTATTAAGAAGACTCAGTTGCCCTACTCTTTGAATATCATCAAATGGAATCTGACTAAAAGGGTATTCAGATAAGATGTCTTTCATAACTCAAATTTAAAAATTATCTAACAATTTTGCCATCTCTGGAAAAGTTTCTTTAAAATTTAAACCTCTAATTTTATCCATTTTTAAAATATATTCTCGAAATTCTGGCATACGATTAGACCAATCTTCCGAGAGCATAAATTGACACATTCCTTTTAAACGAGAAATACCATAAGGATGCTTTAAAAAATCACTTTGAGACTTGAATTCTTTTTCTAACCATAAATAAAAATCCTCAAATTTTTTAACCACTTCTTTTTTAAATTCAAGAGGTAAAATTTTTACATTCAAATGAGCTGGATGATAAACAAAATGAGTATCTATTAATCCTGCACTTTTAGGCCATGCATTAATTTTTTTAAACCGACAAGCTAGTTTCCATTTGATAAACTCTGGGATATAATAAATATTCAACACTTGAATAGCACAAGCTATAGTAACTGAAACAGAATCGGAAGTTTCATCCAGTCGTCTGAGCTGTTTTTCTAAAACAGAAAAATCACTAGGAAAGCGAATATAATTATTTTGTTCATAAATGCTATCTAAAGAAAAATGAAAAATAACGGAACGAAATTTCTCCCAGAGCTTAAAAAGTTTTTCAGGAAGTTCGATACCATTGCTATTGTATCTTAAATCAATTTGCTTTGCATAACCTTTTTCAACACAAGTTTCTAAAAGCTTGTAATGTTCAGGTATAATAGTACTTTCTCCCCCTGCAAAATAAAGTTGTTTCATATTAGGTATCTGTTCTAAAAGCTGGTTCCAAAAACCTTGATTATTTTTATACCAATTGTAAGAAGCTCCATGGACTTTTCCTTTATTAGACCAAACCATTAACTCTTTTAAAGACTTATTTTGAATTTGAGGATACAGTTTATTCCAATCAGAAACCCACAAAGAACTGTCATGAGGAGAACACATGATACATTTCAAATTACACTTGGTCCCAAATCTTAAATCCATGTAATAAATTTTGTTTGGAATAGTACCATCTCGCTTTGTATCTTGAAGTAATTTTGTTACTGAGAGTTTTTTAAACCAATGACGATTTTCCCAAATACGTTTAGACTGATAACCTTGTTTTTCCTCTTTAAAACACTTACTACATGAAGGAGGAATTTTACCACTTAACATGTTCTTTCTAATTCTCTTCATATAATCAGAATTCCATGCTGTTTTAAGATCTGTATGATTGAAATTCGCAGGTAAGCCTTCCGCCTGTTTTAAAATACCAACTTCTCCTCCCCATTTCTTATCATTTAAAGCCCCAACACTAGATGCATTAGAAGTACAGCAAAGCCTCATATGACCATTAGGTCGAGTAGAAAGATGAATCCACGGTAAAATACAAAAAGTAGGGCTGATATCTGCAGAATGATTTATTTTTTTATTGACTGTTTTCATAAAATTTAAAAAGGGTTTTTAATATAATACATTTTTTTAACAAGAGCTAATAATTTTTTTGATATTTTAGGGACTTTTTTAATTTTAAAGCTTTATAAATACACACTTTAATTATTTAATAAAGAATTTCCTTTATCAATAAAAACTTCTTTTAACCAATTAAAATCATTAATCCGAGATAAAGCTTTTTTATTATTTTTATTCTCTTTACCATAAATTCTTCCCTGCCTTGCTCCTTGTAAAACATATTTTCCAAAAGCTACATCTTCTCCTTTTTCACACCAAATATTTAATCTTTCTTTTGTCTCTTTTGATTTTTGCCCTTCTATACACTCACTAGAGAGTTTAACACTTTCTCTGAAAGCTCCTCTCCAAGCCTCTAAAGCAGAGGCATTAAACCGGGTAACAGAAGCTAATTCATTAACAATTTGATAATTAAAAGAGGTAGACATATCCACAAAAGAAAAAGAGGGCGAGAAGAAAAAGCTTTTAGGAAAAAGCTTAACTCCTCCAAAACCATATATCAATCCATTTACAGGGTTTAAACTTCTCCAGCAATAAACAGCAGGTTTTAAAGGACTCACTGGAACTTTAAACTTAAAGTCTTCACAAATTTCATTATCACCATTTACAAGAAAAAAAAAGTCCGTTTGAGATAAATTTGCACATATTTTATGTGCTAAAGCTAAACCTTTCACTCCATGAATCCAACGAGCTCTCGGGTATTTTTTTTTAACTTTAAACCAGTTTTTTTCTCTATTTGATTCTAAATAAGAAAGAAAAAACACATCTAATGTCATTTAAAAAAACAACTCCTTATCTATAAAAGTAATTATAAAATGATTATTATCAAGTTATCTCTTTTTAATAAAAAATCAAGTTTCTATTTAGATTCTCTTTTGAAGAGAGATAAAGAAAAGTAGATTCTGGAATAAGGAGAATCTAAAAATAATTTTTTAAGTTAAAAAATTATAAAAATATAATGGTAGGAGGTGCCGGATTCGAACCGACGACATCCACCTTGTAAGGGTGGCGCTCTACCAACTGAGCTAACCTCCTTAGGCTATATTTTTTTATAACTCAAAAAATATTGAAAACTCAAGGTAAAAAAATAAGTTTGCCTCTATAAATCTTAGTTATTTTATATCTTATAACCCAGTAGCTTAATCTTTCTAAAGCAAATCAAAAAGGTTTTTTAGATTTTCTATCAATAAAACCCCATCACAGTTTTCCCCTTTCTATAAAAAAAACATTCCATAATAAAACTCCCTCTCTGGTAATACAAAGGTAAAGGAAAGGGACAAACGGGTTTTGGCTTTTCTTCTAATAAATTAAAGGATGAAAGTCTTCTATCGTAATTTTCTAATATCTCAGCTTTTAGATTGCCCATAAAATGAATTTATTATCATAAAAATAGAAAAAATAAAACTCTTTAAATATATTTAATTACTTAGGTTTTTTCTGTGTATCACAGTTGATTTAAAACTACAATTTTTTATACGTTGCTCTCTGATTTTATTAAAACTTTTGCTTTTTTAGAAAAATAATATCCTCCACTGTTTCTACAAATATAATGAGGTTTTCTAGAATCCATTTCTATCGCTTCTCTCAATCTTTTTATTGTAACATAAATCTTATTATCATGAATCTCCTGGTTATAGGAATTTTTCCAAAGCTGTTTTACAATTTCCTCTTTAGAATAAGATTTTCCTTGATTTAATAACAAAATTTTCAATAAATCTATTAAAATAAACTGACTTTTTAAATCAATCTCTCCTTTTTGTTTTTCAATTAATGAATCATCTACTGTATCAAAAATAATATCATAATAATTTAGTTTTTCAGAACTTTTATCAAAATCTTGTTCTTTAATTTGTTTCAAATAACTCAAAAAAAGCTTTCTATCGGAAGGAACACTTTTTACAGCTAAATTGTAAAATATCTCAGCTTGTTCCTTATTGTTTGAAAGAGAATGACACCAAGACATATAACATAAAACATAAGGTCTAAAATGTTGTATATTAGTATTTTTATTAACTTCCTCATAAATACTCCATAAAATTTTATCCGCTTTTTTATAGTCTTTAAATTGTCTAATTTGAATTAAAACTCTCATGAGTCTAATTCCTATTATCATTGTCTCAGCTTTAGAAAAATTCCTTTTTACATTCTGGAAAAAACGTATATTATCTGATTTGGTTTGATGATTTGTTACTAAACTGACTTCCTTTTCTAGCTTATTTTTAGTATTTAAAAAATCTTTTAAAAGAATATTTAAATTATCTAATTCCTTAATACAAGAAACATAATCCATTATTTCATAGTAATAAATAGAATAGATGTAGAGACAAAATATAATATCAAAACGTAATTCATTTTGCTTTAAAATATCCTCTGATTTAATAGATTGATCATATTGATCAAAAGCTATTTTCAAAGCTTTATTCAAGCTTGTCTTCATACTTTCAAAGTTTTTTTCAACATACAAAGCATAATAAGCAGAAACACCTATTACTAAAGGTTTTTCTGAAAAGTTTTTCTCTTTAGAAAGGGTTTCGAATTCCTTATAAAAGGAGTTTAGTTTTTCTAATTCTTGTAATTCATTTAAAATTTGAATGACATAAAACTGACAAGAGAGATAGGAATTCCAGTCTTTCTTTTTTTTAAAAAATTCCATAGATTTTTCAAAATAAATCAAGCTTTTAGAAAAATGACCGCAAGAAAATAACAAATTCGCCCTATCAATGTCATGTTGATAGGATATTTTTTCGTTATTTTTAGATTTTTCAGAATCTAACATGATAACAAAAATATCTGATAGACTATAAAAAAGTCAAATTTTTGAGCTAAATATTAAAGAATCGGAAAAAAATTCCTGATTTTTTAAATTTTTTACTAAAGTTTTTAAAAAGAATTCCGATGTGTTGTTATGCAGGAGGTTTCTATGAAAAAGATAAAAAAGATTTTAAAACAACTTTGGAATAATGAATCGGGACAAGGGGCTACTGAATACATACTCATTTTAGTCGTTGTTTCTGTTATTGTCATAGCTTTTAGAGAGAGGATTCGAGAGATTATCGTAGATCGAACAGAACAAGTTGGTGGAAAACTTAAAGATGCTGTAGATAATTTAGAATAATTAAAATCTAAAAAAACTTTGAGAATCATTATTATAAAACAATTCTAATTGGGTTCTCTAGTTTTTTTACGTATAAAAAGGAATTTAGGAAATGGTTGTAGAATATCTTTTACTTTTACTTATCTCAATTACAATTATAGCCGCTTCTTTTGGAATTAATACAGGTCCTTCGGAAATGCTTAAGAGGAAAAGTCCTAATTTAGCTTATATAATTCAAAACAACATGCAAACAGGAGCTGGTTTCCAAAAACCTGGAGAAGGTTGGATAGACTAACAAAAAAGAATAGAAATATATAACAGAGCTTTTCAATAAGTTTTTTTTGTTCTAAACTTATTTTATGTCAAGTCAATGGATTTATATTTTACCTGGTATTATCCTTTTTATAGCTTGTATAGATGATTTTCTCACTAAAAAGATTCATAATAAATTAATTCTCTTTTTACTTCCTCCTACTTTACTAACTGTATTTTTTATCCAAGGCTTAGAAGGCTTGAAAACAGGATTCTTGTCTGCCCTCCTTGCTTTAGTGATTGCGGTTCCTTTAACTCTCATCCGTGCTATAGGAGGAGGGGATTTAAAACTTCTTGTTCTTATAGCTTTAACTTTGAGTTGGAATGATTTTTTATGGATAAGTATAGGCTCCTTACCTTGGGCCCTTATTTTAGGTCTTATAAAAATTACTTTAGATAAAAAACTAAAGGATTTTTATAATAACCTCTTTTCTCTTTTTCTTAATAAAAGCCATCAAAATTTACAGTTACACACAATCCCCTACTCTATTGCTCTTTTCTTTTCATGGATAAGTTTTTTAACTTTAAAAAGAATTTCGTTTTTCTAAAAATGTTTCAAATCTTTTTTTTTCAAAAAAATATTTCAAAAAATAAGATTTTTTTATCTTTGAATCAAATTTTCATTCTCTTTTCAGAAAATCAAGAAAACAAAAATCTATCCTTTTCCCTTCAAAAACAACATAAAAACAAAGGTCAAGTTACTGTGGAATATATTTTATTAGCCGTTAGTTTATTAATATTATTTCAAATTGCAACAAACACATTGAAAAACAATCGCTATTTAAAAGCTTTTCAAGAAACTCCTCAAAACATTTTTCAAAGCCTTGTAGAAAATGGAAATTGGGATATAAACAAAGACAGCAGTCGTAAAAAACACCCCAATCACTATGAAGCTCAATATACAACAGATGGAACAGGACCTTCAACCGATGAGTGGCCTTAAAAAATTCTCCTTTTTTTTCTTTAAAAAAAATCTTCTCAATAAAAAAGAAAAAGGAATAGTAACTATTCCTTTTCTTTTCATTTTAATTATTTTCTTGTTTCTCATTTTATCTTTTTTATTTTTAAATATGACTTTAGTCCATGTGAGTATCACACAGTATATGAGCTACTCTTCTGCTAGAAAACTTTCCCTTTCTGATCAGTCTAAATCTGAACAGATCCTTTCTGTGGAGAAACATTACAGACAACTTAGATCCACTTTCTTTTCACCAAGGGCTTATACCGATGGATCAAAAGATTGGTTTGAGTTATTAGAATTTCTTGATTCAAGAGAACACATCGGATCTAACGTGGTTTCTGATTATCCTGAAGAGAATCTTGATAGACAAAGGTTTTATGGAATAAATCTTTTATTTATAAGTTATATTTTAAAACTACAAATCCCTTTTTTAATAGATTCTCCTGATCGCCCCTCAATAAAGGCAAGGGTGAGTTCTTTTTTAGGAAGAGAACCTTCCGTTGAGGAATGTGCTAAATTTTATGAAAAAAAATATGAAACAATACGACAAAAATGCACAGACAGGGACTTAATATGTACATTTCCCGTACCTCAAATTAAAGAAGACGATAATGGATGTTAAAAATATCTATCTAAAAACTTTTTTAGGTTAAAGTAAACGATATGAAATCAAAAAAAAATTATCAAATCATAAGAAATCAAAAAGGAGTTGCCTATGTTGAAATGCTTCCTCTTCTTGTCCTCTTTGTTATTTTATATGGCATTACCCTTGGTCTATGGTCTAGTATTCATCAAGCGACTTTAAAGTCTATTGCCACCCGTCACTACAGTTTTGAGGTTTTAAACAATAGAACTCATTATGTCTATCATAGAGATAACCAAGCTCCTATAGGAAATGTAAGTTACTACGGACGAGCAGGACGACGTTTTTTTGCAAATGTAGAACACCAAGCTACATCGAATCCGAGTTTAATAAATAGTAAAGCTTTTCTAAGTTTATTTGATTCTGGAATCACTCAAATTGAAACAACACTTTCTCCCAATCAAACAAATCCCATCAGAATCAAAACCGGCTATGGAATATGTATAAACTATAACTGTGGAGGTTTTTCTATTCCCTCCCCCTAAAAAAAAATTAATCTCAATTTTCTCCTTTTTTAAAACTAAAGAATATAAAAATTAATTTTTCTTTTACAATTACCATTAATAATAAAAGCTTTTTAACCGATAAAGTTATTAGATTTTTATTAATTAAATAGGAGTTGTTACTGTGAATAAAAAAGAAACCTTAAATTTATGGATATCTCTTGGAGCAGGTATTTTTGCTGTATTTTTAATCTTCAGTTATACACAAGAAAAAGCTCAAGAGATTTCAGAAGCTTTTGGTAAAAAAACAACCGTTGTTATAGCTAAAGAATTTATTAATGAAATGGCAACCCTTCAAGAAAACATGGTTGAACTCACTGAAGTTCCTGATAAATTTGTCCAGCCCGGTCAGGCTAAACAAATTCAAGATGTCGTTGGTTTAGTTGCTTTAGCTCCTATTAATAAAGGCGAGCATATTTTAAATAATAAAATAATTTTACCAGGTCCGGAAACAGGACTTTCCCTTCAAGTCAGCCCTGGAAAAAGAGCTTTTTCCATTCCCATTAATAAAACAAGAGCGGTCTCTCTTCTTTTAAAACCAGGAGACCGGGTTGATTTATTAGCCAATGTATCTTTAAATCAAGGAACCTCACAAAAAAAATACATTAAAACTATTCTTCAAGATGTCGTTATTTTAGCAACAGGCTCAAATGTCGTTCGTGAACTCCCACGTATTCATGAAGAAGTTGGAAATACTCTCTATGTAAAAAACTTAAGAATAGAATCTGACTTTGATACAATAACCATTGAAGCTTTTCCCAATGAAGCTCAAAAGATCATATACATTTTATCTTCAAATCCTAACAATCTTTTTTTCACTCTCAGGCACCCTTCTGACAATCAACTGATAAATTTAAAACAAACAGAATTAGCAGATGTCTTAGGAGGAGTTGCTAGAAAACCAGCAAAAGCTAATCCTAGGTTTTAGAAAAATATGAAAAAACAGATTTTTTTTTGCAATCTTTTAAACTCTATAACTCAAAAACAGAGACAATCCCTTGTTATTTCAAAGTCTTCTCAAAGCTCTAACAAAAAAAATCTCTTTTTAAAAAAGCTCATTTTGTTAAAATTCAAGCTCTTTAGTTCAACTCTTTTCGTTTTTAGCTTGCTTCCCTGTTTTTTAACTCATGCTAAAACGCCGGTTGAACCTATTGATTTTATCTATCTCTATCCCAACTTACCTCTAAATTATAAGCTTCCCGATGAATTTAGAAATAAAAACATAACATTTTCAGGAACTTATAAAAAATATACAACAGCTTCTTATAGAAAAGATAAAAATGATATCTACTTTGCACCCTTTCGTACAGGAAATTCTATTTTAGTAATAAGAGATGAAAAAAAACAAATTTTAAATAGACTGGTTTTGAGTATTCAAAAAGATAATCTCCATAAAGTTGCTGCTGAACTTAGAGAACTTCTTATCTCCGTTGATGGAATAGAAATAAAAATCTATAACAATAAGGTTATTATTGATGGTCTCGTTATGCTTCCTAGAGAAATGGATCGAATTGGAAAAATAGTAGCTGATTATGGACCAATTGTAAAATCTTTTGTTTCCTATAGCCCCTTAGCTCAAAAGAAAATTGCAGAACTTATCGAAAAGGAATTAGGAGCTTCTGAAATTCTAGGAATTCAAATCAGGTATGCTTACAATCGATTTCTTTTAGAAGGCTGTTTGAATACTCTCGAAGAAAAAAGGCGAGCTTTAGAAATTGCTAATCTCTATACTCAATATGAAGTGAATCCTGTAGGAAAAGGAGCCGTTCAAAAAAGCCTCCCTGTTTTAAAAGACAACATCAAAGTCCCTTGTGAATCTGCTAAAAAAGAAAAAGAAGAAAAGAAAAAAGAAGAGCCTATTAAAAAACTGATTCAAATAGTCGTTCATTTTGTAGAGATGAACAAAAGCTTTGAAAAAGGTTTTTTATTTCAATGGACTCCTGCGATTGGAGATCAAGGGACACAAATCACAGGTTCTATAGGAACGAGTCCACAGTTGAATCAAGGTATTACAGGGGTTTTAACAGCAACTATTTCTAATTTTTTCCCAAAACTGAATTGGGCCAAAAGGTTTAGTTTTGCAAGAGTACTGCATAATTCCAGCCTTTTAATGGAAAATAACGTAAAAGGAGAAATTAGCACAACGACAACAACTCCTAATCAAACCAATCAGGATGGAGTCATTCTTAGTGGAGGTACAGCTGCACAAGTTAGTATTATAGTTCAACCTAAAATTATAGGTCCTAATGATGATATGATTCAAATTGGTACAGAAATTACAGTGTCTTCTCCCTCTGACATAGGAACAACGAGTAGGCAACTTACAACAAAAATTAATGTGAGAAATGGAAACAGTGCTGTGATTGGAGGTTTAACCTCTTCTTTTCTTATAAAAAACTACAACAGAAATCCCTCTCAAATCAGTGGTGTTCCTATTTTAAACTTACACAGATCAAAAGATTACAGTACAAAAAAAACTCAGTTCATTGTATTTATAACTCCTCTTATTAAACCTTCTGCAAGTACTCATGTTGAAAGAATTAAAAATAAATTTATTTTAGACGAATGAAAAAAGGGAGCTACGATGATTTCAAATAAATGCCATATCATCTCAGTTTGTGGGGGAAAAGGAGGTTTAGGAAAAAGTTTGTTTTCTGCCAACTTAGCCCTTGCTATGCAAAAGGAATTTAAACTTCCTTGTCTCCTTATAGACTTAGACAATAAATCTTGTGGAGATCAAAATATCATTTTAGGGACTAGATCTCGCCTCAATATAGAACAATTTTCTGTTTATAAACAATCCCTCAATGCTCAGAATTTAAAAAATATTTTAGGGCGACACCCTTCTTCTGGTTTATCCCTTTTAAGTGCTGTTTTAAGTTCCAATCAAAGGTTAACTTGTGATTTAGAAATGTTTAAAAAACAATTGTTTCAGCTCTCTCAATTTTTTAACTATATCTTTGTAGACATTGGTTGCGAAATGACCAATTTACAAAATGAAATCCTCAACCAATCTAGTGTTGTTTTAATGGTTGTAACTCCAGAAATCTTAACTGTAAATCAAAGTCGGCGTATTTTAAATGAACTTTCTTATTTACCTTCTTCTTTATTTTATTTGATTCTCAACAAAGACAACAAAAGAGGTTTAAATCCCCAACTTATCAGTAAAAATTTCAATCGTCCCTTTTTGGCTAACTTACCAGAAGATCCTGCTTTTACAGAAAGTTTACATAACTCTACTCCTTTTATTCTTCAAAGCCCTCAATCTCTTTGGACTAAAAATTGTTATGAAATTGTTCGAAAACTCATCAATCAAAGTCTCCTACAAAAAGGGAAATCTACAGGAAGACAAAAAGCTCTTCCTAAAGAGGATAAAGTTTCTCTCACACAAGATTCTCTTCCTAATAAAAAGCTATCCTCTAATCACACAAATCTAGATCCTTTAACTTTGTTTAAATTACAAATTCACTCTGAACTCATTAAAGAAATGGATTTAAAAAAAGATCTCACTCAAGCTAAAGACGAAAGTGCTAAAAAAGAATTGAGAAATAAAACACAAGTTACAATTTCCCGTTTGGTTGATTTAAGAGGACAAAACTTTTCAAGGCAAGAACGTAACGAAATTATACAACATATTTTAGATGAAGCTTTAGGTTTAGGAGTTTTAGAACAGCTTTTATCTGATTCTCGAATCTCAGAGATTATGGTTAATGGCTGTAATCAAATCTTTTTTGAAAAAAATGGAAAACTAGAACTCAGTCATCTAAAAATTACTTCGAATCGTCATTTAAGAAATATCATTGAAAGAATTGTAACTCCTCTGGGAAGACGCATTGATGAAAAAACTCCTTATGTAGATGCACGTCTAGAAGATGGAAGCCGTGTGAATGCTATTATTGAACCTCTTGCTTTAGATGGTCCTTCAATTACGATTCGTAAGTTCCCTACTAAAAGAACTGAAATGAATGACTTAATCTTTCGTTTTAATTCTCTCACCGAAGAAATGGGAAATTTTCTAAAAATATGTGTGGAACAAGGTTTAAACATAGTTATTTCAGGGGGAACGGGTTCTGGTAAAACAACTCTTTTAAATGTCCTCTCAAGCTTTATTCCTGAATCAGAAAGAATTATAACTATTGAAGATGCAGCTGAACTTCAACTCAAACAAATCCATGTGGTTCGATTAGAAACAAGACCTCCTAATATTGAAGGGGAAGGAGAAGTGAGTATTAGAGATCTCATCAAAAATTCTTTAAGAATGAGACCCGATCGAATTGTTGTAGGAGAATGTAGAGATGGAGCTGCTTTAGATATGCTCTCTGCTATGAATACAGGACATGATGGATCTTTAACCACAGTTCATGCAAACAATCCTAGAGAAGCCGTCGCCCGGCTAGAAACCCTTTGTCTTATGGCAGGAATGGATCTTCCTGCTAAAGCTATTCGAGAACAAATCGCAGGAGCCATTGATATGATTCTACAAATCAGTCGATTGAGTGATGGAAGCCGTAAAGTAAAAAATATCACAGAAGTTGTAGGTATGCAGGGAGATGTTATAACTCTTCAAGAAGTTTTTAGATTTAAGGAAGAAGGCTTTACAAAAACAGGAAAAATTACAGGACAGTTTCAAGCTTCTGGAATCATTCCCTCTTGCATTGAAAAACTTGAAAAGAAAGGTCTTTCTATTCCAAGAGATTTGTTTATGACAAAAGAGGTAAAAAATGTTCAAAAACCAGTTTTAAGCCTAAAACCTAAAATACAAAAAACCAAGTTTGTAAATAGACAAATTTCTAACTCTGCAAACTTAAAAAAAATATCAACTCAAATTTTAAAAAGGAAAAAAGGAATTTAAAATGAGTTTTATAATTAACAATTCTTTAGTTTTATATCTTGTTTTTTTTGCAACGGGATTTATGATGTGTTATCTCAACTTTGATAGACTTTCAAAATTTTTCCAAAATAACACGTTAGGAACTCAAGAAGAAATTTTAAACCTTATGGATAAACTTCTTATTTCTCAAAATAAAGAAAAATTTAAGAAAAACACTTGGATTATAAGTATTTTGTTGAGTGGTTTAGGGTTTGTTTTAACATGGCCTAATTTGTTAATAGGTTTCTTTGTAGGTTCCCTTCTCTTTGTTGGAGTTTGGTGGCTGATAAAAAAATACCTTCAAATCTTATGGAAAAATCATTGCAACCGCGTTGTCAGCGAATTAGTAGAAGCTCTAACAATCATGTGTAATAGCATTAAAGTAGGACTCAGTTTAGGACAGTCTATAGAGAGGGTGGTCAAAGGTTTTCCTGGAGCCTTATCTAAAGAATTCAATTTGGTTTTAAATAAGACAAAGCTAGGGCAGAACTTAGAAGAAGCCTTAGAAGAAATGGCTGGAAGAGTGGAAAGGACTGAAATAAATATGCTTGTCAATACAACTAATATTCTAAAAGAAACAGGAGGAAATTTAGGAGAAACTTTTTTTGTGATGTCAGAAACTATTAGAGAAAGACAAAAGATGGAAAAGAAAATAAAGTCTCTAACAGCTCAAGGTATCATGCAGGCAAAAATTATCTCTTCTCTTCCTTTTTTATTAATAGGAGTATTTTTTATTATTGATCAAAATTACATTTCTCCCCTTTTTACAAATCCTATAGGACTTCTCTGCTTAGTTATTGTTTGTATTTTAGTTTGTATTGGTTGGTTTTCTATGAAAAAAATAGTTTCCATTAAGGTTTAATTATCTTTAAATTCTTAAAATTTCTTGTCTTTAGGACAGATTAACTTAAAGAGCTTTTATTCTTTTTCTATATTTATAGAGTTATTATCAAAAAAATCTCAATTCTAACTTCACAAAAACTTTTTTTTTAGTTAAACTATAATAACCTAAAAAAAGGAGATTTTTATGCGGAAACTATTTTTAGCAATATCTTTTATTTTCCCCTTGGTTTCTTTAGCTATAGTAGATACCCGAAGTGCTGGCTACTCAAAAACTTTTTCCGATTTTAAGATGAACACTTTAGAAGTTAAAAGAACTTACAACAGCCGTTCTATTTATAATGGACTTTTTGGTTTTGGCTGGTGTTCAAATATAGAAACAAAACTTAGAGTTCTTCCTGACGACACGGTTAAAGTTGTTGAATGTGGAGGGGGAATGGAAATTTCATATCACACAAAAGGAAAAAGTCCTGATACAGATCTTTATATAGAAAAAATTTTAGAAGAGTTAAAAAGACAAAAAGTTCCAATGTCTCCAAAAAACTTGGAACAACTAAAAAGAGACTTAAAAGCAAGTAGTAATCTTAGATCTAATTTTTTAAATACTTTAAATATTCAAGGAACTGCTGCTAAAGGTTTAAAATATTATGCAAGAGGTCGCGTTAAAGAATACATTTTAGTTACTTCGAGTGGATATGTTCGCCATCTTGCTAATGGGAATAAAGAACTTTTTGATAAACAGGGACGTTTAGTTAAGTTTAAAATTAACAACAGTACAATTGAAATATCTTGGAATGATAATAAGATTGAAATTATTAATGATATAGGAATTCGTCTTGAACTTCCTTTAAATAAAGAAAAAAAGGTGACTAAAATTCTTAACAACAAAAAGACAATAGCAACTTATAATTATGACGATGATAATTTAGTTAGAGCCACTAATAAATCAGGGACTTACCAACACCAATACGATAAACTTTATAATCTCATAAAAACCATTTATCCAGATAAAACAAAAGAAGAACTAAGATACAATACTAAAAAAGACTGGGTTATTGGTTTCACAGATAAAAGAGGTTGTAAAGAAAGTTATGATTATAGAGTTAACTCTAAAAACCCCAATCACTACTTTTCAGATGTTGAAAAAGTTTGTGGAAGAAAAATTGTTAATAAAAGTAAATATGAATTTTGGCATAAAGACAAAAAAGAGGGTGGAAAATATCTCCATAGAGCTCGAGTAGAAGTTAATGGGAGAATTGAAACAGATGTCACTTACCACCCTAATTTTGCCACTCCTATTTCTTTTTTTAGAAATGGTATACGAACAAAAAGAAAATATGATGCAAATGGTCTTTTAAAAGAAAAAGACAATGAACGTGAAAATGTTAAATATAAAAACTACAGTCAAAAATGTGTTAAACCAGAGCTAGTTCAAATAGGTTACAAAGATCCTAATACAAAAAAAATTGTAAAAACAGAAAGTATAAGCTTTCAGTTTGATTCTAAATGTAAGCTTAGACAAGCTAAAAAATCAAATGACGAATGGATAAAAATTTCTCATAATAGAGACGGGCAAATTATGAGTATGGAAGATCAATCTAGAAAAAAAATCCAGCTCACTTGGAACAAAAAGTTTAACAAACCTTCTATGATCACAAGAGAAGGAATAGGTTCTATTCAAATTATTTATGATTCGAAAGGAGAAGCCACAACACTTAAAGGATTAGATCAAGATCCTACAGTTGTCAGCCAAGTTGTTTCTGTATTTAACAATTTTCTTAAAACCTTAACTCCTGTCGCCGGGGAAATGGTAATACTCTAACAAAGGAACTTGTTTTATGTTTTTTTATACTCTATTCCTTTTTTTAATTTCTAACACCTATTTACCAGCTTATTCCAATGACAATTTTACAGAAGCGGGCTTAATTTCCTTAAGACGTACAGCTCCTGATTTTTGCTGTGAGAGAGATAAACAAAAACCTGAATCAGCTCATGACATGTCAGAGCAAGAAGCAACTAACATAGTAAAAAACATTCTTAAGCCTTCCTCTTCAACTCCAAAACAGAAAAAAAAGTCATCTAAAGGACAACGATAAAATAGCTTTCTTTTAAAATCTAATTAAAAGAGTTAAACCATGTTGGTATGATTTTTGAGTACTTTGCTGTAAGCCATATTTTAACAAAAATCTTGGGCTATAAAAATTGATACCTCCTGAAATAACTCGTCTTTGTATTTTTTGATCTCTATCTTTCATCACAAGTAAAGTTCCTAACTGAACAGAAAAAAAAGAGTAAAATAAGCTTTCAACAGCTGTTTTAAAAATCCACTCTTTTCGAGCAGACCTAGATAAATCCCCTTGTATTGAAAAAAAATTTCTCCAACGATAAAAAGTTGCAAAGCTAAGAGTTCTTAAATTTTTACCTTTTTCTATTAAGATTTTATCCAAAAAAACAGCTCCTGAAAAATGAGAGTTAAATCTTAAAAAAGAACCTATACTAGCATTCCAAAAGAAAGGATTTAAATTTCTTTCTATATTTAAACCAAAAGATAAAAAGGGGCTGGTTTTAAAACTTGAACTGAAAAAAATGACATTTTCAGCTCCTTCTTGAAAAGAATGACTCCAAAACCTTTGATAGCTTATTGCCATAGGAAAAAGTCTTTTGTTATCTACAACAGATAAAAGAGCGATTTGTTGATTCTTTTTAAAAGAATAAGAAAAAGTCAGCTTTTTCTTTTTATGAAAAGCTAAAAGTGCAGGGTTAATAAGGTATGAGTCATCTTCATTAATTCTAGCTCCCCCTGAACCAGATACACTTAAAAAGAGAGGATGAGATAAAACATCTTCTCCTTTATTTGCAAAACAAGAAAAACTTATAAGCTTAAAAAAAGTCAAAATGACAAGATAGTAAAGTCTATTTTGAAATATTTTAAACATAACTTAAACTTATTTTAATACAAAGAATAAATTTTATTCTTCTAGAAATCAAACAAAAATATTTTTTTATTCTTTAACATGAATTAACAAACTAACTCCTTAGCAAAAGCTCTAAAAAATATGAGATAAGGAATTTTAAATTAGGAATTTCTTTTTGTTTGATAAAATTATTTTCTTCTATAACACATTGATAAAAAAGCGGGACATACTCTATAGAAACTGCTATTAGAATCTCTAAAATCATTATCAAAACTACTTTGATGATATATCCTCTTACAATCAGATAATTTTTGAGAATCAAATTCTATGCGGTAAAAACCAGAAGGATAACAGCTGTTAGCAGGAAATACAATACAAGGGGTCCCTGAATTCTTAAGTCGACCCGATTCTCTAAGGACCAATTCCCCTACTTCAAAGGGCCACCGATCACCAAATTCAAGAGACAAGAAATCTTCTTGCTGATCCTTTAAAATTTGCCGGTTTGTTATATCACAGTAACCTTCTTTACCCACTTTATCTAAAGGAACTGTTTTAGAGTATCTTTCTGTCGCCTCCCTGTTAAAAAAACTATCCCTTTCACTTTTATTTTTATGAACTATAAATCTTAAATCTTCTGGACAAATCCATCTTTTCCCCACTCGGTCAGAACCTCGAAGATTTTCTTCTTGAATGTTATAGAGATAATCTATATTTAGATTTGAGTTAAAATCAATCGTATAAGATTTTCCATAGGGCTTTCCCTCAAAATCATAAATGGGAGTTGAAATGGGTTTTACATTTCTTGATTGGGGAAAAGTATATAACATTGTCAAAAGATAGTTACCTATACTCCCTGCTGATAAATGAGGAGCTATATCTCTAACAAATAGCAAATTATCTATTCTAAACCGAGAACGAAAAGGAGAGCTATTGTATCTAGAACGATTTGAAGAGGGCCTGGTTGACAAAGCTTTCCCTTTATTAATTAACAGCTCTTGAATATAGGAGGTATTAAAGTTTGGAAATAAAGAGTTTATAGGATTAGAATTAAGAGACACTGTTGTTTCTATACTGCCTTTTGTTCTCACTGAAAACTCTGCTGTTGCATTTAAAAAAGAACTTTGAGTTAAAGCTTGCCGGATTCTATCCGGTTCATCCTCCCTAAAATTAAAAGTTCTCTTAAATTCATCTGATAATCTCAAACCTTCAAAAAAAGAACTTATAGATAAAGTATAAGGAGGATTGATATTACTTACTCTTTGAGTACAAGTTAATGCGGATATAAAATCTGGTATCAACTCATAGGGAAGCTCATTGTTCCTTTCCGTAGCAATAGCTCCGTTACCAGGGGTAACATTTCTACCAATGAGATTAGGATTATTAGATAATTCATTAGAAGAAATCTGTTGATTAGAGGAAGCTTGCTGATTAGATAATATTTGAGAACGACTTTGTTGTTGATAAGGGATTAAAGGATTACAAGAGATTAAGACTAATAAAGTTAAATAAAAAGAGATTTTCACATAAAAAATATCGGTTTTTACTCTTTTTAACTTAAATTCATCTACAAAGAAAATAATCCTAGTTGAGTGACTAAACTATAGCTTTTTTTTTCAAAAAAAATCTTAAAACCCTTATAAAATAAGTGTTTTTTCTTAAAATAAAACTAAAATCTAGGAGCAATCCCGCTGATAAGTCTTATAGAAGACGGGAAGTGGATATGAAATGCCCTCAAAATGAGAATATCAAAAAATTTGGAAAGGTCAAGACAATAAAGTGGAGCAAAAGAATACAGCGGTTTAAGTGTAATGACTGCAAAAGAACATTCACATAAAGAAATTTCTTACCTGAATACAGAGAAAAGAAACCAGCTTTAAATAGCAAGATTTTAGAGTCTTATTTAGAGGGAGGTTTTCTTAGAGGCACGGCTAGATTAGCCAAGTGTGATTACAGAACTTCTGTCAGAAAGTTTATTAAATATTCTAAATTTGCAGTGCATAAAAACAAAAAAGAGGTGACTGGCAAAAAAGAAAAATGCCATATAATACAGATAGACGAAATGCACACTTGGATTAAAAGGCGAGAAGCAAAAACTTTATATTGCTTTAGCTGTAAGTGGATATGATAAGATTTTATCTTTTAGAAGTGGGGTGGATAGATATACAATTTTAAATAAGGTGTTATCGGATGTGAAAAATTTTGTAAGCGAAAGAACAACCTTTTTTTGTGATGATGATAAGATGTATGTTCCAATAATAGAAAAACATTATCCTAACAATGACTATCTAAAATTAAAGGGTAGAGAAGCTGATTATTATTTACAACACTTAAACTTTACTTGTGCTTTAGTAAGAAATAGATTAAGCCGAATGAACAGAAAGTCTTGGTCTTTTAACAGGTCTAACGAACGGCTACAGCTAAATCTGGACCTGTTAAAATATGATTTTAATAAGAAATTTAAAATGGTCTCATGATTTTTCAAGAAAGAAAAGAAGCTCTTTTAAATAGTTTAAAGTCAAATAAAAACAAATATAAAAGACTTTCTTTGTCCCCTATTAGGTATGCTGGAGGGAAGTCTTTAGCTGTAGGTCATATTATTGAAAAATTGCCTAATATAAAAAGACTTATCTCTCCTTTTTTTGGTGGTGGAAGTGTTGAGATTGTAATCGCTCAAAAACTAGGAATAAAAGTTATAGGATCAGATATAGATAAACCTTTGGCTAATTATTGGGATTTGCAGTTGAATAAACCAGAACAGCTTTATAGGTCTTTAAAAAAAATAAATCCAGATAGAGACACTTATTATAAAATTATGGCTATATGTAGAGATTGGAGAGCAAAAAAAAAGAAATTAACAAACCTTCAACTTGCAACATATTTTTTCTTTAATCATGCTTTAAGTTATGGACCAAGTTTTATAGGCTGGCCTTCGAAAGTTTATTTGAATGAAAAAAGATATAAAAAACTGATTGATAAAGTGAGACATTTTAAAGCTGATATAAAAATACATAACTGGTCTTTTGAAAAATTATTTAAAAAATATCCGAATGATTTGTTTTATTGTGATCCCCCTTATTTTTTAAAAGAGGATTGTCCGACAAGTAAAATGTTTAATGGAGTTTATCCTGAAAGAAATAAACCCTTTTACCATAATAACTTTAACCATGATCTTTTAAGAGATTGCTTAAAAAACCATAAAGGCGAGTTTATTTTATCTTATAATAATTGCAATAAAGCAAGAGATTATTATAGAGAATATGAACTCGTTTATCCTAACTGGCAATATACTATGGGGCAGGGAGAAACTAGAATCTCAAAAACATTAGGAAACAGAAACTTATTAAAACAAAATGCATATATAAAAAAATCTCACGAGATATTGGCAATTAAAATTTAAAATTCAACTTGAATTATGGAAATATCAAAAACAAAAGGATTTGTTTTAGTGGCTAAAGCTGTTTTAAATAGAAAAACAGGAATTAAATTTGATTATGGGGTTTGTAAGAATAAGGATTTTCTTAAAAAGACAATGATAGGAAGATTTATTTGATAGCTATTAATGGAAAAAATTATAAGATTGGATATTCAAAAGATAAATCTGGCATTAAGGGAACATTGGGTTTTTATCAAGAAGCAAGGTCAGGAAAACCAAGTGTAAGAAATGTTGGAATAAATTGCTATATTGAAAAAGAATTAAAAAAAAGAAATCTAGTTGAGATATATCTTAAATTTTCTGAAGGCATAAAAAGAGAGATTGAAGGTCTTTATAAAAAACATTATGTTAGTGTCTCGCCTTCTTTAGAATTTGAAAAAGCTTGTAAAGATGATTACTCAATAGGGAAAGCTGGAAAAGATCAATTTCCCTTGTGGAATTTGCAGGAAAGAAAAGATAAGTGGCCAGACTGGATACATAAAAAACACGCAGAAATAAGAAAAAAGCTATAGTTTAGCACTCAACTAGGAAATAATCTCATTTTTCTTAAGTCTTTTTCCTCAGTGAAAGCTAAAAATAAACGATCTAAACCTACAGCAATACCACAAGAGGGAGGCATAGCAGTTTTCTTCATCAGATCTAAAAGATTTTCATCTAAAAGAATGTCATCTTGTCTTTGTTCTAAATGCTCTTGAAATAAGTTTCTTTGCTCCTTAAAATCTGTCACTTCATAAAAAGCATTTGCTAACTCTAATCCTTGCCAGTAGAATTCAAATCTTTGAGCCCAACCCTCTTTATTAATTTGAGAAAAAGCTCTGAGTTGAGGTGGATAATTGTATATAAAGAAAGGGTTTTTTTGACACAATTGAGGTTCAATTTTATTTAAAAATATTAGAAAAAACAGATCTTCAAAATTTAAGCTTGAAGAAACAAAAAGACCTTGTTTTGTTGCTAAATTCAAAAGCTCTTTTTTAGAGTTTTTGGGGGTTAAAGGAAAATTCAAATACTTTTGAAACAATTCAGAGACACTAAAAAATTGAGGGGAAGGAATATCTCTCTTACAAAAACCTTTTTTTTTTAAAAACAAAATCAATTCATAAAGCTCTGTCATGAGATCTTTTAAAGAATAAAAAGCACGGTACCATTCCAACAAACTAAACTCTATCTGATGAGTAGAATTATTTTCCTCTTCTCTAAAACAAGTTTTAATTTCAAAAAAATCTGTCCAGTCCTGACATAAAAGTTTTTTCAAATGAATTTCAGGACTCGTTGCCAAATAGTAATTTCGATAAGAGCTTTTTAAAGGTTTTAAATGAGGTTCTGTGCCGGGACATTCTACTAAATGCGGAGTTGAAGCAAAGGATAAACCTTTAGAAATAAAAAAACCCTCTACAGCTCTTAAAAAGAAATGCCATTTTTGTAAAACCTGACCTTTTTTTTTATAAGAAAAATTCTTTTCAATATAAAAATCTTCTGGCCGGTTTAAAATATAACAGGCTTTTGTTAAATACACAGATTCTAAAAAAGAAGACTCTTTTTTAAAAATCTTTTCGTCTTTATTATTTCCTAAAGATTTCATATTTTGAGATAAAAGATAAACAGCTAACCAATCTCCTTGCTTAACTTTTTTAGAAAAACTATCCTTTTTACAGACTATAAATTTCCCTTGAGATTTTAAAAAATAATGATTTGAATCTTTTTCAAAAAATCTTCCAGCCAACCAACAAGGAAGCTCTGGTTTTTCATGAAAAAAACGAGTTAAAGAAAATATTTTTTTCTTTTCAAATAACATTATTACTTTCCTTTAAAATTCATTTCAGATTCCAAATAAGTAACTTACAACATAGAGTAGGGATCACGATCTATTTTAATTTGAACTCTTTTTTTTTTTGGAAATTTGTAAAATTCTTTTAGAAAATAGCTTAATAAAGTAGAATTTTCAGCTTTAATAAGAATCTGAAAACGGTAACGATTTTTTATCTTTCCAAGAGGAGCGGGACTAGGTCCTAAGCTTTGAAAGCTTGTTTTTTGAGAACTTTTATGAAAATTTTGGATAAAAGCTTTAATCCATTTAGCTAGTTCTGCAGAAAATATTCGCCCCTCAGTTTCTTTAAAACAGTCTATTTTTAACAAACAAAGTCTAGAAAAAGGAGGATAATTCCAAGTTTGACGACTTTTCAGAGACTTTGAAAAAAAAGCTTTATAATCATGCTTTACTACAAAATCAAAATTCACATGTTTAGGATAAAAAGTCTGTAAAACGACCTCTCCTAATCCAGCCCTTCCGGCCCGACCTCCCATTTGCAACAAAGTTTGAAAAGCTCTTTCCTCAGCTCTAAAATCTGGAAAATTAAAGTCCATATCAGCTAAAAGCACTCCCACCAAATGAAGGGACGGAAAGTTAAGTCCTTTTGAAAGCATTTGAGTTCCAATCAGAATTTGAATTTCTTCAAATTCAACCTTTTTAATGAATTCTAACATTTCTTTTTGTGAGGAAATACTATCTCTATCAAAACGTAAAGTCTTATAGTTTGGAAAAAGTTTTTTGATTTCTTCTTCTACTTTTTGAGTCCCTAAACCTTTTTCTAACAAATGATCTGATTGACAAAAACAGCAACGATTTGGCTTTTTCTCTAAATAAGAACAATAATGACATATTAAGTAATCTTGATTATGAAGAGTTAAACTGATATCACAATTAACACATTTTATTCTATGTCCACAAGAAGCACATAACATAGCTGTTGCTTGCCCTCTTCTATTTAAAAATAAAGCAACTTGTTTTCCTTTTTTTAAGGTGTGTTCCATTTTTTCAAATAAAAGATCACTCATCCAAAACAAAGAAGACTTTTTCCTCTCTTTTTTCAAATCTGCAATTAAAACTTGAGGTAAATCTTGTTTTAAAGCTCTCTTTTTCAATTCATACAATTTATAAGAAGAATTAAGGGCTTTGTTGTAAGAGGAAAAATCAGGAGTTGCAGAGCCTAAAACAATAGGAACATTCTCTTTTTTTGCTAAAACAATTGCTGAATCTCTAGCATTATATCTCAGTTTTTCTTCTTGTTTAAAACTACTGTCATGCTCTTCATCAATGACAATCAAACCTAATTTAGGAAGAGGGCAAAAAAGAGCTGACCGGGTTCCTACAAGTAAATTTTTCTCTTTTAAGAAAAGAGATTGAGATTCTCTTTTTTTTTGTGCCGGTGTTACTTGAGAATGCCAAACCGCTGTTTGATTGGGAAAAACTTGAGAGAGTCTTGTAACAATTTGAGGGGTTAAAAAAATTTCTGGTAATAAAACCAAAACTTGTAGACCTTGTTCTAAAATTTTAGAAATCAAATGAATATAAACCTCTGTCTTACCACTTCCTGTCACTCCATGAATTAAATGAACTTGAAAAAAAGGGGTTTGACTTATTTGTTCTACACAGTGTTGTTGCTGGGAATTTAAATGTAACAAGTTTTTTTTTAAAGTCTGATCTAAAGCTTTCTTTTTTTGCTTTAACCCAGAATAAGGTTTAAACGAGTTGGAAAAAAAACTTAAATCTAAAATATCTCCTAAAGGATAATGATAATATTCACTCATCCAACTCATCCAATCTAATCTCTCTATTGCTAAAGGAGCTTGACTTTTATCTACTTCTAAAATCTCTTTAATAAAAATAGAAGAGGGAGGAATGTTTTTTTCCTTATCTAAAACAAATCCCTTTATCTTTTTAGAACGAAAAGGAATTTTAACTCTCTGACCTATTTGTAACTCTAAAGAAGATTTATAAGTAAACGTTTTAAATAAAGGAGCCTTAGGGGCTATTTTATAATAAAAATATGCCATTTTTATTCATCATATTTAATTTTTATCAAATTCTGATCTAGAGAAACACTTTCCCCTTCTTTACAAAATAAATCTTCTACAACAGCTTCTCCCTCAGCTTTAAAACTATATTCTATTTTCATAGCTGATAAAGTTAATAGAGTTTGTCCTTTTTTAACCCTCTGTAATTTTTGAATAAATATTTTTTGAATACGGCCAGGAAGCTGAGCTTTAAGAAGTTCTTTTTTTTTCTTTGAAGAGACTTTTATAGAATGAAATTGAGTCCCTTGATTTTTCCAAAACCAAGTTTCTCCTTTATAGTGTAACCATAATCCTTTTTTTGTTTTGTAAACAAAAAATCGAAACTCCTGACCCTTCCATTTTTTTTCTAGAAATTGCATATCAACTGAACCTTAAATTATTCTTCCTTGTTGGTTAAAAAATCAGACCAAGGATTAAAAGACCTTTTTTTTAAACCTTTTCTATTGAAAGAACTTTGTAATTCCTTAAAAACACTCTCTAACAATTCTTTTTGAAGAGGAAGAGAATTGGTTTGCCAATTTTTATGTATTTTTTCTAAACTGTTAATTTGAATTTGATTCTTTATAAAATCTTCATGGGATAATAAAAAATTTAAAAACGAAATATTAGTAAAAATACCAAAGATAATAGTTTGATTGAGAGCTTGTTTCATCTTTTGCATTGCTCCTTTTCTTGTAGTATCCCAAACAACTATTTTAGAAATTAAAGAATCATAAAAAGACGAGATTTGATCTCCTTGTTGAAATCCAGTATCTACTCTAATATTTTGACCTAAAGGCCATACACAAGATAACAGAGGACCTATTGAGGGTAAAAAATCTTGATGGGGATCTTCTGCACAAATCCTACATTGAATACTATGCCCTTGAGCTTTCAAGTCTCTATCTAAAAAAACAGCTTGACCTAAAGCGGTTAAAATTTGAGCTTTTATAAGATCAACCCCATAAATCATTTCAGTGACTGTATGTTCCACCTGAATTCTTGTATTCATTTCTAAAAAGAAAAATTTATCCCCTTGAACTAAAAACTCTAAAGTTCCAGCCCCTCGATAATTCATAAGAGAGCAAAACTTATAACAAAGCTCCCTCATTTTTTCTTTCATTTTTAAAGGTAACAGAGAAGGAGCTTCTTCAATGATTTTCTGATGCCTTCTTTGAGAGGAACAGTCCCGGTCTCCTAAGATGAAGATTTCACCCTTTGCTGAAATAAAGACTTGAACCTCAATATGCTTTGCTTGATTTAAATACTTTTCTAAAAAAATATCTTCCTTGTTAAAATTTTGTAAAGCTTCTTGACGAACTAAAGGAATAATATTTTCTAATTCTTCTAAGTTATTGACTAAACGTAAACCCCTTCCTCCCCCTCCACAACTTGCTTTAACCATGAGAGGATAAGTTACTTTTTCTGCTTTTTCTTTGAGCTTATCTTTAGAAGATATTTTTTCAGAAGCTAAAACAGGAATTCCAGCTTTTTGGGCTATCTTTCTTGCTTTCATTTTATTTCCAAAAAGAGAAATATCTTTTGAACAAGGACCTATAAAAGCAATTTGATTGTCCTCACAAGATTTGGCAAATTGTGAATTTTCAGACAAAAAACCATAACCCGGATGAAGGGCTTTAGCTCCTTTGAATTTAGCTCCTTCTATTAGAGCTGAGATGTTTAAGTAAGAATGTATAGGCTCAGAATCTCCTATACAAACTCTCTCATCTGCCATTCGATAAGCTTCTTGTTGAATATCTCCTTTTGCATAAAGCAAAACTGTTTTCAAATTCAATTCATGACAAGACACTATGATTCGCTTTGCAATTTCTCCACGATTAGCAATCGCTACCTTCTCAAAAGCCATCAAGGATTTTATATTATAAAAGAACTTAGAATTCAAGACAGCTTTCTCTTCATAAAATTCACTTATCCTTTCTTTATAAACTTTTTACTTCAAATCTTGATTTTCCTCCTCTTTCTCATTTAGTTTGAAAAGATGAAGAAAAAAGAACGAAAAACTTTCATTGTAGGGGATGTTCATGGCTGTTTTAAAGAATTTCTCTCTCTTTTAAAATCTATCGATTACTCTTCAACAAAATACCGCTTAATTTTAGTGGGAGATGTTATCAATCGAGGTCCTTATTCTTTAGAAATGTTACATTGGGTAAAAACTCATAAGATAGAAATGGTGAGAGGAAACCATGAACAAAATTTTATAAATAGAATAAAAAACAACAAAATCCTCAGTTCCACACTAAAAAAGTTGAAAGAAGATATGGGAAATTCCCTCAACTCTTGGATAAAGTGGCTCAATAAAATACCTTTTTATATTGAAGAAAAAGATTTTTTAGTTGTTCATGCAGGTCTTGTCCCTCAAAAAAAACCTGAGAATTCAAAGCCTCAATTTTTAATGAATATACGCACTTGGGGAAAGAAAGGAAAAGACATTAAAAGTCCTATTTATCCGGCCTGGCATGATTTTTACAAAGAAAAAAAGCTTGTTGTCTATGGTCATTGGGCTGAACAGGGCTTAAAAATAAAAAAAAATAGCATCGGGTTAGACACTGGCTGTGTTTATGGCTTTCAACTCTCTGGCGTTTTATTACCAGAGAGAAAAATTATCCAAGTCCCTGCTTTAAAAAACTATAACTCTATCCATTTGTCAAAAAAATCTCATTATCAAAAATAAAGCTCAGATAAAGCGATTTTGTTTTTTTTGAAGAGCTATTCTTTGTTTTTCTTATAATTTTTATATTTTTAAATAATCATCATTTTAGTTAAAGATTTTGAAAAAAAATCCGATAAGAATCTACCATGAGAAAAATTCTTATTGTTGTGAGTTTATCTTTTTATTTCTCTAATTTAGCTTTTAGCCAAGAGAAAGGATTGTTAAAAATACCTAAAGAAGTAGAAGAAATGTTTAAAGAAAAAATTGAAAACAATTCCTCTGTTGAAAAAGATATCTCTAATGAGGAAAATCCTAATACCCTCCCTGTTGAAGACAACTCTTTTCAGGAATATAACTCTTCTAAAGAGGAAAATCCCTCTGATGAGGATCAATCTTCTAATAATGTTTCCTCTAGATACAATAGCAAAACAGTTATTTTTTATAAAAAAGACTGTGAAGTAACTGATCAAAATTGCGTAAAAAAAGGAGCTATGTTAGTAAATGTTAAAAGTGTGATTTTTAATTACTACCACAATCGCATGAAATTTCAAAATAAAAAATAAATCTAGCTTTTTAAAGGTTTTTATACTATAGCTATCTTTAGCAGCGGGAGTAGTTCAATTGGCTAGAATATCAGCCTTCCAAGCTGAGGGTTGCGGGTTCGAGTCCCGTCTCCCGCTCCATCTTTACATTGATTCATTTCTTTAATAAAAAAAGCTCTGTCTTTGCTTTTTAAATTCTATAATGAGGCTTTATTAATTTCAAAGAAGAATGCGATTTGCTTTTTAGCTCATTGTGAGTGATTTTAAATCAGAAATAAGAAACAACCAGATAAAATATGAAAATTCTCTCAATCACTTTAAAGATCAAAATTGGATTGCAAGATTTTTCAAACCAAATTTTAAAACATTTTTGATCAATCATTTTATTTCTAAAAATGAAGAAGAAACAAATGAAGAGTATGAAAAAGTTGATAGCATAGATAAGGGTATAGTTAGGATGATTAAAAAATTTACTCAGATCTAAAAAAAATCAGTTTATTTTAGAATTCTTTAATCAAATCTATAAACAACTAAAGTTGTTAGAACGAGAAAAACAGAAGTTATCTTAAAAAGATAATTCCTGTATTATAAAAGACACAGAGAAATCCTCTAAAGCTTTGAAAGAGTTAATAAAAAATTGAGGAAAGTAAGAATAATCTAACGTAGCTTCTACTCTTTTTATTTCTCTTATAAGTGTTTTGAACTTCTTATTGAAATTGTTTTAGAATTTTGGCTCTAATGTGATAAAAGCCACAATAAGTGCGGGGATAGAAGCAACAACCCTTATAACCTGATACCAAACTCTTTCTCTATCTCTTTCTATTTCTCTTGAAAGTTTATGAGCCTCTGTTATGCAAATCGTCTTAGAAATTTTGCTATCTTGTTTTTTTGGTAAATTGAGTTTTACAAGTTCACAGTATTTATTTATTTCATGAACTCTTTTTGTATAATCACGAGGAAGTGTCATACACCCCCCCCCATTGAGAGAGTAAACACAAATAAAATGAAATACCTCATACTTTTTCTCCTTTTTTAATAAAAAGTAATGAATACTAATTTATATGTCAATCAAGATTCACTAAAAGTTTTGTTTTTTACCTTAAATTTATTAAGTTAAAATTTGAACGTCCTGTCTTATTACAAAGTCCGTAAATAGGTACACAAAAGCAACTGACATTAGATAAAGATTTTAAATCTTATTTAGAATCTGTTGTTGCTAAATCTCTTTTTTGAAAAAAGTTATAAAGAGTTTTTGAATAATTGTGGTATTTTTGAAACTGACTAGGAGTTAAAGAGATTTTTATTTGTTCAGCTCTCTTTTTATATATGTCTTCATTGCTTCTGAGGTAAGCAACCTGATTCCAAGCATAAGCTAATCCATAATTTTTCTCAACAACATAGCCCTGTAAGTAAGTAGAACCTAAAAGAGCTTGACTGTCAGCATGACCTTTATGAGCTGATTTTTTTAACCACTTGAAGGAATCTACATAACGTTTTTCCCTATCAAAGATTAAAGCTAAGTGATATTGAGCCTCAGGCTCTCCTTGTTTTGCTAACTTTAAAATAGAAGTAAATTCTAAATAAGAAAAATACTGACTATCAAATAATTTATAAAGCCTCTTTTTATTTATAGGGTTTAAATGATTGATAGCATATTGGTCAGATGGTAAAGGAGTGTTTTTAAAAAAATCAAGATTATCAAACCTAGATAAATTATCTTGATTCGATTGTATTAAAGTTTTTAAATAAGATACAGGAATTGCAAAGTTTATATTTTGTCCATTTTTCATAAGAGCTCTATTGATTCCTATAACCTTTAAATCTTTAGAAAGGACAGGAGATCCACTACTTCCTTCAGATATAGGAGCTGTGGTCTGTAATATTTTCTTTTTCTCTTCTTCTCTTTTTGAAGAAATCAAACCTTTAGATAAAGTTCCAACAAGACCTTGTGGTGAACTGATAACAAAAATCTCATCTCCTAAAGAAGCTTTCCTGTAATCACCTAGTTCCATAGGCTTATAAAGTCCTCGAACGGACTTAATGATTGCTAGGTCATTCTTTTTATCTTCCAGTAATACAAATCCCACATCTATTTTTTTCTCAGAAGTTATTAACTTAACTCCCTTTAGATTATTGATAAATTTTGCTGTTTCAACAACATGGTAGTTGGTTACAATTAAGCTTTGAGTCACAGCAAATCCGCTTCCTATGGTTTCCCTATCAAATTCATTTTTAGAAACTATTAAAAAATTAGAATATTTAGAAAAATAAATTATTTTTTTCTGATTCGTTAAACCTTTTCTTAAGCTGTTTAAAGATTCTTGTAATGAGATGATTTCTTTTAACTTATTGTATTTCGATGAAGAAAGTGTTTGTAAGATATTTTCCATCTCAAAATCTTTGTAAATATCTTCAATGGATTCAACAATATCATTTTTAGATCTAGAAGAAATTGTATCTATATTTATTTTTTCATTTTTACTAACCTTTACAGCTTCTTTTTGATAAATAGAATAAAAAGAAGAAGAATATATTAATAGAAACACTGTAAAAAATATACCGACTTTAACAAAAGTAAGCGGTTTGATAAGAATATCAATATTTAGATCTTCATCCCAAGATGTAAAACCTCTTTTTCTTAAGCGAAAAAAAGCGACAAGACTAGTAATAAAAGATAAGATAGGGATATAGAAAGCAATACCTTTTAAGTGAACTAAAAACCATCTTTTTAAAGATTGTTTCATTTTTAATTTACTCCCATCTTTATTAAGAATTTTTATGCCAAAAAGATGTTTACATAAGGTAGAGCCATATAATGAAATGGTAACAATCTCATAAGAGATTGAAAGAAGAATAGAAAAAAAGACAGAAAATCCTATGTTAAGAAGCTTAAAAATTTCTAGAAAAAAATAAAATATGAAAAGAGTAATAAGCCAGTCACCATGTCTAGCAAAAAAACGTCTAAACGGGGTGATTTTATTTTTTGTATAGTGCATATAAAATATATCGGCTGATTTTTTAAATTTAAAAAAAGAATTTTAAAATTAAAAATGTCTCAAAATGAGATTTTAAAAATTTTTCCTATTTAGTTTTAGATACGACAGCTATGAAATAGAGATTACACCTCTAAGAAATTATTTAATAAATTATTTGCAAAGAAAAAAAAGTTGATTTATGAACTCTAAGGAATTAAAAAAAGAAATGACCAGATATCCTAACTGCAAGGGTTCTTTGACAAAGAAAGACAATAAAAAAATAGATTCTATTAATTTTTTTATAAAAAAAGATTTTAAACACAGAAAAACAAAATTCCTCATTCTAATTTAAATAAAAGATTTTATTTAAATTGAAAACTCATTTAATACTTTATATGTATCAAAAGCAAGAAGATATTATAAAAGGAGCGGTGGCCGAGTGGCTGAAGGCGTACGCTTGGAAAGCGTATAGACGGGGTAACTTGTCTCGAGGGTTCGAATCCCTCCCTCTCCGCCAAATTACACTTTTTTAAATATTTGGACTTTGATATGATTTCTTCTCTAAGCGGTTTTATCTTTGTCAGCAAAATTAAAAATTTTAAGTTCCTCATCAGAACCAACAACTATCAGAATCTTTTTAGCTCTGGAACAAGCAATATATAAAAGTTCTTTTTTATAGTCAGCTCTGATTTTTTTTAAATCACTAACTATCAAGGCTTCGTTTTCTAACCCCTTAAAAGATTGGATGGTAGACATCAGAACTTTCTTACTGGCAAATATATCAGTAGTAAATTTCTTATTTTTACAAAGCTCTGGAAAACATTTAGTTGGATGACTATCAGATAGAACTGTAATATCAGCTAATGGAATTCCTTCATTAACAAGCTTATTAATTTCTTTTTTAATAAGATTTTGAATGTCTTTATTATCAGATTTAATAAAATAAACATCGCCACCACTAGGTCTCTGTCCTTTTCCTTTTGCAAAGGAATCACAAAAGTTGAATATTTCTTTTGTATTTCTCAAGTTCTTAAGCAAATTAAATGTGACAAAGCTAGAATCAATAACTTCTTCAAACTTGCCTTTTTTAAAAACAGTCTGACTTTTATCTCCAATGAGGTAAATGCAACCGTCCTTCTTGTCTTTGATAAATTCAGATATAATTACATGAATCAATCTTGGTGAAAAATCCTGAATTTCATCAATAATAATAGTATCAAATAGAAGTTTTCTTTTTTTTTTAAGTGTGGGATCTTTCAGAATTTTAATACTCCTTTCATTCCAAAAATCTGAAGATTCACAGTTTTCTTTAAGATATAAATTTTTACCATTTTTTCCCCCATACTCAAAATAGATTAAAAACTTATGAAAATTTATAATGGTAAGATTTTTCATCTTATTATTCTCAGCAAGAATATCAGAAAAAGGGCGACTATAACAAATAAATAAGACTTTATTTTCTTTATCAGCCTCTTCCTTTGCTTTTTTAAGACCCATCAAAGTTTTACCTGTTCCTACTCCACCAGAAATAAAAACTTTTTTATTCTTTCTCATAAATTCAAGAGATTTCATTTGTTCTTGAGTCAAATCAGGAGAGAGAAGTAATTCTATTAGTTTTTTGTAATCTTCCTTAGGAATGTTTCTCTTCTTTTTTTCCTTATCGAAAAATGAATAAGCCTTTGCAATATCCTCATTTAAATAATCTAAAGACGACCTATCTAAGATAATATCTTCCTCACTTAAAGGGAAAGGAAATAAATCACCCCACCTCTTTGTATTCATAAACCATACACAATGAGCCATTTTTAACTTAGGTTTACGACCATATTTCTTTTTAAACTTCCGAGATAAATAATCACCTAAGCCTTCCTTGTTTCTAATAACTTGTGATATTGGATCTTTTTTTGTATAGTACTTTGGATTGTAATATTTTTCTTTAACCTCAACAACAAGAATTCCTTTTTCAGGATGAAAAACAACAAAATCACACTCAAAGTCTCGAGAACCATGAATTGCTTTTTTTCCAGACCAAGTAAAACTGTAAAAGACAGTATATTCATCTGATAAAAATTCGTAAAAAGCCTTATAAGCTTTCTTTTCACTTTTAATGGGTCTTTTTTTAGAATAAATCTTCGCCATATAATAATTCTACAAAGTATTTCGGATAAAGAACTCAACATCTTTACCTTAGAAAGATAAAATGTTTTATTGTATTTTTTTAATTTATCAAAAGTTAAAAATTTAAAGTTCATCTCTTTTGAAGAAGAATTCAAAATTTTATTTTAGGAACAATAATATCTTTATTTTTAAGTCTAGTTTCAATTTACTCCAATGAATCTGATACTAAGTATTTAATTTTATATTCAGAAGTTGTTTTTGAGTTTTTAACTCTACATAGTGGCTTTTATTGTTCTCCTATAGTTATTATCATTAAAAAATATAATCTTTTTTATGTTTAGTGGCTTATATAACAAGCTCAAGTTCGCTGACTTTTTAGAAAAAAGAAAAGACTCTTTTTAGAATCCTTGAGAGGAAGATATAAATTAAGACATCTCGATTTTTAAAGATTTTAAAATTTTCAAAGGAAAAACTTACGTAAAGGTTTTCTCTTATAGAGCTATTTATTATTGGAGTTTTAGCAACCGTTGCCATTTCAGCTTATAACAAATACAGAAACAGTGCAAAAGAAAACACTGTAAGAACTTCAATAAACAATTTAAGTATGGCTTTAAAAGATTTGAATATTTTGCAACAAGTAACGTTGACGATAATTTAGAAGCTCAAACAGGTACAACTATCCCACAGCCTTAAAAAAGTCTCAAGTTTGTTATAATGTCATATCAGATACTGGGCTAAAAGCTTTTATAGGTTTTAAGGATGATGGAGAGAATTTTTGCAAAGGGAACAAAATTTAGTTTTATTAATGGTCAAAAGGGTGAATGCAAAGATGGTGAGGAATGTGAATAAACAACTAAAATAAAAAATCTAGAAGAGGGTTAACTCAAAATTTAGTCCTCTTTTTTTTAAGCCTTTTAGACTTAGTTTTAAATTAAAGTAAAACTTGAATTTTAATAAATTCTTTTCTTCTAGGGTATAGACTTAAAATCCTGTTTAAAAAAATAAAATTATTTCTTTTTCCTTATCTACTTGCTTAATCATATATCCTTATGTGATAAAAGTCTTAAACACACAAAAGAAAAGCCTCTTGGAGATGATAGCTTTGTTTAAAATACAACATTCATGAGTCTAAATACTTAAAAATATAGAAACTTAATCTTTATAATTTTATTCAGAAAAGACCTAAAACATCACTCCCATACAAAGAAGTCAACAGCAACTTCCAACCACTCCAGCTAGCTTGAAATTCAAAACCTACAAAATAAAAGAAAAATCTTTTAAAAGCTTATAGTGAAGAAAACTTTGATTTTAAGGTGATTACTAAAGTAGTTTCAGCCTTCTGCCTAACAGCAGTGAAGATTTTACTTTACAGGATTTTTCATCTCTTGAAGAAGAGTATAATGAGAATCTAAGAGAACAAAATAGAATTATCAAGAAGAAAATGTGGCATGAAAATAGATTTATGTCTCTCTCTTTTCAAGTTAAATTAAATTCCTAATAATTAGAGCAATATCTAACTTAGTTGAAATAAGTGCTAATTTAGTTACTTTAAATTTTTCCGATATAATTTTAAGAAAAAATATTTCATTTTTGATAATTTCCAAAAGTCAAAAAGATTGTTTTTACGTCTATGTTTCAAAGATCAAAAGCGAAGAAATCCTTACTTTACTATAATAAGTTTTTTTTATTTGTTGTTAAAAAAACATTTACTTTTTTACTGTACTGATATTAAGAGTTACATCTCTTAATTGAATATATAGTAACTTTATTTATGGGTGGCATAGTCAGGAATTTTATTGTAGAGTTTCCAATTTTAATTGGGAAACATTCTAAAGGGGGAACTATGGAAGAAACACTAGTAGATATTAATAGTTCGATTTTCTTTTTCTTTGCATTTTCTGCAGGCTATTTGAAGGCTCTCTGTCTCATTGAAAAACCCGTTAGGAGTCTCATGTGGGATAGTAAATCAAAAAAAATACCAGAGAGTCTTGTTAGAGATATTCAAGCTCAGCTTAAAAGACTAAATCACCTATACCCTCCAAACAAGATAATAACTGCTATGATTATGGGAGGTTTTTTTCTTTTTCTACAAGGAATATCAAGAAACTTTGATCTTCCAAGCTCTATTATTTTCGGGGCTTATCTGATTTGTCTTATTACCTTTTTAATTATTTTTCTGAAAAAGAGAATTGATAGAGTAGATGAGATTTTTAATACAAATACAAATATTGCAACAATTAAATATGAGGTGGCTAAATATAAACTTGGGAAACTTGTGGCTTTTCATTATGTGGGTTTTCTTACTGCGTTGTTAATCACATTCCTTCAATTAGCTTTCATGAACTTCAAGTGGTTCTTCTGATTGTCTGAGCTTAGCATTTTGATGCATTAAAATCTATAAAAGATAGTAGGTTTAACTTTTTGTTATCCAGAACAACTTAACTTTTAAGAAAGACATTTGTCAGTGGGTTTAACGAGATTTCTTTCAAGAAAGTCGCTACGGTTAAGACTTATAAAAAACCAAATCTATCAAAACCGGTACTTCTCTGAATCAAAAATCAAGAACTCACTCTTTTAAAAACTGGTATAAAATTAAACTTTTCCACAAAACAATTAAAAAAAATTGGAGCGGGTGATGGGATTCGAACCCACGACCTTAACCTTGGCAAGGTTACATTCTAGCCAGCTGAACTACACCCGCAACTTTTAAAAATGGCTCAGGCAGAGGGACTCGAACCCCCGACCCAGTGGTTAACAGCCACTTGCTCTACCAGCTGAGCTATGCCTGATCACAGAAGATAAGACTACATAAAAAAGAATTCGTTTTCAAGCTTCTTTAAAACTTTCCTTATAATTTTTTAATCAAAAAACACAAAGTTCATTTCCTAAAAAAACAAGAGATAAGCTTTATTCCTCTTTTTGTAACAGGAATTTAGCTTTTCTTTCCAAATTTTTAGGATTTTTTGTTTGATCTTGACTAAAGGACTTGAGTTTTTTCTTTCCCCATAAAATTAAAACCAATGAAAAAATAAGAAAAAACATTTGTAAAATAAAAATAATTGCACTTTTTTTTATAAAAGGAACCTTTTTATTGTTTTTTACTTTCATACACTCCTCTGTTTACCAAATCATTCTATTTCTGTAAATTATAAAAAAGACTAGATAAAGCTCAGACTTGAAATTTTTACTCTCTAAACCAAACTTCTTTAACAGAGTTTTTATAATTTTCTAAAATAAAATTTCTTCTGTAAAAAATCAATCTTATATTTTTCATAAAAAAATTCATGAGCCTTTAATAAGGTTTTTTTTCTTTCTTAGTTTTTTACAAAAAATAACATTATCTATTAGACAAAAAAAGTTTTTCAAGGAATACTTTAAAATCGTATTATGAAATTTAAAATTGAAAAATTAGCAAGATTTATAAATTTTCTTTTACCTTTTGTTGTTCTTTTAAGTTTTTATTTTTTACCCTTAACTTCTCCTTTAACTTGGTTTTTCATTTTTTTACTTGTTTTAAATATCTACTCTTTACATATACAAAAAAAACATACTCTTTTAAGTAATTTTGGGATTTTAGCTTATTTAAGGTACTTCTTAGAAGGAATAGGACCTGAACTCAGACAATATCTCTATGCAAATGATACTGAGGAAAAACCCTTCAACCGGACAGAAAGAAAAGATGTCTATATCAAAGCTAAAAATGAAGGAAAATCCTCTTCTTTTGGTTCTCTTCTAGATTTTAATCAAAGAAAATATGCTTTAAAACATTCCTTTTACCCTAGAGATCTTATCTCTACTTTTTCTTTAAATTTTGGAGAAGAAAGAACTCTTAAACAAAGCTACCATCTATCGAAACCTCTTTTAATAGGAGCAATGAGTTATGGAGCTTTAGGAAAAAAAGCAGTGAGAGCTTTAGCTCGAGGAGCTAAAAAAGCAAATCTCATCATGAATACAGGAGAGGGAGGTTACCCTAAATATCATCTTATGGAATCTTGTGATTTAATTTTTCAAATGGGGACAGGAAAATTTGGAGTTAGAAAAGAAAACGGGGAATTTGACCCTGATAAACTCAAGAAATTATCTGAAATCGAACAGATAAAAATGATTGAAATTAAATTTTCTCAAGGAGCAAAACCTGGGAAAGGAGGTCTTCTTCCAAAAGAAAAAATCACAGCAGAAATTGCTGAACTCAGAAATATTCCCTTAGGTAAAGACCTTTATTCTCCTCCTTATCACAAAGAATGCTCTTCTCCTTTAGCAACCGTTCATTTTATTAAAAACATACAAGAAATCAGTCAATTGCCAACAGGAATCAAATTCTGCTTAGGAAATGAAAAAGAGCTTTATGATTTATTTTCTATTATGAAAAAAGAAAAGATTTTCCCTGATTACATATCTCTTGATGGCTCAGAGGGAGGCACAGGAGCTTCTCCTAAAACTTTTATGGATGATTTAGGTTATGATTTAAAATCTTCTTTAAAAATCCTTTCTCAAATCTTAAAAGACCTGGAAATTGAAAATCAGCTTAAAGTAATAGCTTCAGGAAAATTAATAAATTCCGGACATCAAATTATGGCTTTAGCTCTAGGAGCTCATGCGGTCTCTACAGCTCGAGGCTTTCTATTAGCTTTAGGTTGTATTCAAGCCTTAAGATGTCATACAAACAATTGTCCTACAGGAATCACAACACATAAAGCTCATCTTATGAAAGGCTTAAATATTGAAAAAAAATCTGAAAGAGTCAAAAATTATGCTTCTAATATTTTGAAATACAATTATGAATTATTAGCGGCTTTAGGATTAAAAGATTTTTCTGAAATTAAACCTAAACACATTATTTTTAATTAAAAAACAAATAGAATACTAATTTTTGTAGAGAATTTTACTAAATCTTGATTTTTAGCTTTTTCAAAAAATCAACATAATTAATACAATCCACCTGCTCTCTTTCACAAATAAGAGGTATTTTATAATTCGAAAGTTTTTCAGGATTTATGATTTTGATAACTTTCTAAAGTCACAATAACTTTTTTTTTAGCATAAGTAATTAATGTTACATCGTTCTTATCAGCTCCTTTAGTTGGATTTGGTTTGATATTTTTCCTCCAAACGTAAAGATAAAAAATCAATCTCCTTAGGAACCTTTAAAAAAGGAATTTCATTTTCTTCTAGCCATGCCCTTAGTTTATGTTTTTCGTTGAGCTCTTCCTTTGTTTTGATATTTGAACTAGGGTCTATTTGATCATATATATTTCTCAAAATAATAATCTTCTCTTTATTCTTATTGATGTGTTTCCAAAGTGTTGGAAACACATCAATAGGATAATTTGTTTCCCAAGGCGTTATGAAACTATTAGCGTCTAAACAATACAAACTCATTGTTGATCACTTAATTTTAATACTTGAGGAACTTTTAAATCTAAAATTTTAGAAGCTTTATATAAAGTTAATTCTTTATTATTTAGAACTTGCATCACTGTCCTTACAAAACCATTACCAAATTGAAAGCGAGTTTCCTTAGAACGATTTCTAGAAAGAGGAGGGGGATTTTTTTTAAATTTTTTTTGTAACTTATTGAATTCTTCTCTGAGTTGTTTTTCAAATTTCTGATATTCGCTTTGACTTATTAATTTTAAATGCTTTAAACGCACTAAAAAAGCATAAGTACTCACTTTAAATTTCTTAGCTCCTTTTTCTAAATCACTTAGCGTTTTAAAAGAAAAATTTTGAAACTCAGATTTTGAAGGTATGAGGATACAACCCGCTAGCTCATCACACCACTTTTCTTCTTTATTGTTGATGGATTCACAGTTGATAGACATTTTCTTTTTTAACAAATGACCTAATTCATGAAACAGAGTAAAAGAACGAGCTTTTTTATAGTCTGAATCATTAATTATAATGAGAGGAAGTCTATCATGAAATATAGACATTCCTCTAAAAGATTCTCTATCTGCTTTTGCCCAACTTTGAAATTTACTCGTCATAAAAATAAAAATATTTTGTTCTTCTATTTTTTTTCTATAAGAATCAAAATCAAGAGGTTCTTTTAAGTTTAACCACTTTCTAACTTGCTTTGCCGTTTCTTCTGCTGAATTTGAAGGAGTAAAAGGAATCTTAAAAGGTTGAATAGGCTCGTCTAGATCTTGCCTAAGTTCTAAAAATAAATTCCTGTACTGTTCAACTTTAGATAGCAACCGGCGTATTTTAAAACTATTAAAAGCCTCTGATTTCTTAAACTTACGAAAAGATGGTTTTTTTTCATACTGATATTCTAAAGGAAGTTTTTTTGCAATAAAAACCCAACGCGGAACTTGATAAAGTTCTTCTAGTTTAGTGAGTTGAGGAGGTGTTGGTGATTTCTTTCCTTTTTCTATTTCAATAATTGTTGGTACTTTTTTCTTAACTTCTGAGTAAGATACCCCCATCTGTTCTCTGCATTTTTTGAGAATTTCAGTATTGATTTGAGGAATCTTATTCATACTTACTTTACTCATTTTTTACAATTATAGAATTTTAAATTTCTTATATTCTTAGCTTAAAGAAGAGAGAATTTTAAATTTGAAAACAGCTTTTTAAAAAAGTTCAAGGATATATATTTCTTAATAATTTTTTGAAAAAAAACTTCTAATAATTGAGTTATAAAGATATTAAAATTCATAAATTATATAATTTATGAATTTTACAATTAAATTATAAAAAATACAAGAAAAATAGATAACTTAAAAAAACTACAGCTAATCTAAGGTTTTGTGGAATTATATATAACTAGCTTAAAAAAGATTAAATAATGAAAGAATTCCAAAGCTCTCTCGAGATTGAACACAAAACTAAGAATATGGTTTTTATTTGTAGCTTTATATGTTTTTTGTTATAATTTTCTACAAAGAGATGAAATATGGTCATAATCCTTTAGCAATAGCTAATCATTTTATAGACTTAAGCAATCCTGAGGGGTTAAGCTTAGTCCAGCTTATAAAATTAACATACATTTCTCACGGATTTACACTAGCTATTTTAGAGAAGCCTTTATCTAATGAGTTAGCAGAAGCTTGGAAATATGGTCCGGTTTTTCCAGCTATATATCATGCTTTTAAATCTAGTAAAGATATCTATAAAATAACACATAAAGCAAAAGCCTTTGGTACCATTTTTGAATCAAACTTTAATGATATAGAAAAAGGTATTATGAAAACAGCATTTGAAGCTTATAAAAACCATTCAGCAAGCCAGATCATTTCTTTTACTCATGAGAAAGATGGACCTTGGGATAAAGCTTGGAGGGAAGGCGGAAAACATAGTAAAAACTATAAAATACAAGACGATATAATTAAAAAGTATTATAAAATAAGAATGGAGAAAGCCAATAGTTGATAATTCATATTACTAAAAAAATCAAAAAAACTTTTGATAAGGCTCCTTCTCAAAAATTAGATAATTCTTATTCAGAATTTGAGCAAAAAATAATAAACTCTAAAAATAAGAATAAATTATTATCCCTAGAACATTTTTTAAAAAGAATCACAGGGATTGTTATTTTAATATTTATTATTTTTTCATTTTATTATCAAATAAAGATTTTGAATTTTGTTTTAGAATATCCAGAAAAACTAAAAAGTCTATGGAAAGTTTTAGCTATAATCACAACCAGTTTTACTGTTATATTTTCAACCACTATCATTGGAGTTTTTAAGGCAGAACCCCAAAAACATATAGTTCCTTTTATAACCCCGCCTAACTCTTAAAGCTATAGAATCAAAAAATTAAAGACTTCCAAGGTTTTATCAAGAAAATTATAGCTTATGAATGCATTCCAAAGAAGGTAAAAACATGAGGATTTTCCCAAACACCACAATTGACTAATTCTAAATTTTCCTTGCCTATCTTCATTATTGTTAGCCCCTTTAAAACTAATTTTTTTAAATAAGATAGCGAGCTTTATAATATTCTTTTTTATGTTACATATTAAACATGTGCTTTTTGTTTTTTAAAAATAATAAAATGTTACCTTGTTTTCTCATAAAAATTATTTTTTGCTATATTACCTGATTTATAAAGTCAGATAATTTCGTTTTTTGATTTACAATTTAGAACAAAAAGCTCCGTCTTCTCAAATTACCTCTTCAAGAAAATTAAAGAGCTTTTTCTTCTATGTTGAATTTTGTTATAAATTCATAAGTATTTAAAATTTTTTTTGTTCTTTTATCCATAGATAATTTAAAGTTTTGCTGAAACTTATAGAAAACACAAATAAAACGAGTCATTTAAAAAAGGCATAAAGAGAAACCTTTCTTTTAAGTTATAAATAAATGTTATCTTAAAAATCAATTTTAGATTTATATTTAATTTATTAATTTCCTCTACCAAATTCTCCGATATAACTTTTACTTATGGATATTGGACGGCTAAGAGAACATATTCAAATTTTTCAGTTCAACGAAATGTTTGAAGTTTTAGGTTGGAACAAACCAATAGGCTTAAGAGAGAATGAATTTAAAATTAACGGTGATTCTATTCCTTATTCTGTCATAGCAGAAATAAATAGTGTTCCAGTTTTAAAATTTAGTCACAGAAGTTATTTAGAAAAATTTAAAAGTATTTCTGAAAGAAAAAAAATTCATAAAAAAATAAAAGTAAAAATAAATAAACATCTGGCTTTGTTTTCTGATGAAGAGAATTTCTTTTCTCTTTCCTACCTTTCTAAAAATGAAAACTTAAGAAGTCATAGTTACTTTAAGGGGCAAAGTGGTGATTATTTTATTAGTAAGCTTGCGGGGATTCACTTTGGGATAGAAGATGAACCAAAAATAGTAGAGATAGCAAATCAGTTGGAAAAAACTTTTAACACAAAAGAAGTTACAAAAAGATTTTTTGATCATTTTAAAACAAATCATTATAATTTTTTGAAATATATAGAAGGAATAGAAAATAAAGAAGAAAAAAAATGGTTTGCTTCTTTGATATTGAACCGAATGATGTTTATTTGGTTTCTTCAAAAAAAAGGTTTTGTAAATAATGATTTTGATTATTTAGAAACCAAATTACAAGAAAGCCAACAAAGAGAACAGAATGTTTATTATTCAAAGTTTCTGACACTTCTGTTCTTTGAAGGTTTTGCAAAAAAACCAAAAGAGAGAGGCGAAGAAGCAAAAAAAGTTCTTGGAGAAATTAAATATCTAAATGGAGGCTTGTTTGTTCCTCACTCTATTGAAGAAAAATATAAAAATAAAATTAAAATTCAAGATAAAGCCTTTGAAGAAACCTTTGAAATTTTTAACAAATATGACTGGAGCTTACAAGGAAAAGAAGGAAAACCTGATAATGAAATCAGTCCAGATATTATGGGATATATATTTGAAAAATATATCAATGAATTGCAACAAAAAAATCTTGGGGCTTTTTATACAAGAGATGAAATCACAAGTTATTTAAGCCGAAACACTATTCAAAAATGCGTACTAGATAAAGTTAATGCTAAAGGATATAAATTTGAATCCATAGAGACTATGTTAAATTATTTAGATGCTAACTTATGTAAATTGCTTTTAACTCATGAAAATAGCATTCTTAACACTTTAACAGTTTTAGATCCAGCCGTTGGCTCAGGAGCTTTTTTAGTTTCTGCTTTAAAGGAGTTAATTGATATTTATACTCCTATTATGAAAAAGATAGAAACTTTAGAAGATAGAGAACTGGAAATTTATTTTGAGGATTTTAAAGAAACAAATAAAAGTCTTTTATATGGAGTTAAAAAGAATATTATTCTTAAAAATCTTTATGGCTTAGATATCATGAAAGAGGCGACAGAAGTTTGTAAGCTAAGGCTTTTTCTCTCCCTTGTGAGTTCTGCTTTAGAAATAGAAGAATTAGAACCCTTACCTAATATAGATTTTAACATTATGTGTGGGAGTTCTCTTATAGGTTTTTTGAAGGAAGAAAATGAGGAACAACTTCAATGGGATGCGGTTTTAGGTGAATCCTATGAAAAAATAAAAGAGAATTATAACAGGCTTGTAAGTGAATATAAAAATAAGAATTTATCTTTTAAAAAGTTAAAAGCATTAAAGACTAAAATATCAAACTTTCTTAATAAGAACAGCTCTAAACTTAACCGCATTTTAGCAGATAAATGTAATAAAAAAGGATTAAAATACACTGAAATAAACATTCAAGGAAAGAAGGAAAATAAAAGAATGGTTCAACCAGAGGATTTTTCTAGGAAAGAAGGATCTAGGAATTTAAATCCATTTCACTGGGACTTTGCCTTTAATAAGATTATACATCGTGGGGGTTTTGATATTATTATTACCAATCCTCCATGGGAAAAAGTTCAATTAGAAGATAAAGAGTTTTTTGCTAAACATGATTCAAAGATAAAAAAGAAAAAAACAAAAAAATCCTTATTAGAAAGAAAGAAGTTAGAATTATTAAAAGATTCAAAAATAAGAGAAGATTACTATAAAACAAAGGAATATTATTGTTTTCAAAGGGATTACTTTAAAGCACAATATCAGTATCAATCTGGGATATTAACACAGTTAGATGGAACAGAAAAAAAATCTTCATCTGACCCTGATACATATAAATTATTTACAGAGAGATGTTTTGAACTTTTAAACAAAAGAGGGCGTTTAGGTATTGTTCTTCCAAGTGGTTTACATAAAGATGATGGGGCTGTTGGCTTAAGAAAGGGAATCCTTTTTAGTAAAGTAAAAATTGAAGGCTTAATTGATTTTCAAAATCAAATGAGTTATGGAAAAGGTAAAATCTTTGAAGGAGTTCATCCTCAGTTTAAATTTTTACTTTTGAATTTAAAAAAAGACAAACCACAAGATGAATTTCCTTGTCAATTTATGGAGAGAGACTTAAAAATTCTTGATGAAAACGAGTTTCCTAAAAATCCAAAAATGAAACAATCTATTAAAGAAATTAAAAAATTTTCTCCTCGTGATCTCTCTATTATTGAATTTAAAAATCTAAAGGATAGAACTATACTTAAAAAAGCAAGATTCTTTCCTGAATTAGGAAAATCTATTGAAGGTTTATGGACAGCTGATATTTACAGAGAATTTGATGAAACAATCGATTTTCATTTATTTCAAACTGAGAAACGATCTAATGATGATTTCCCTCTTTATAAAGGATCAACTATCTACCAATATGAATTTAATTATAAGTTATCTCATCGAAGGTATGTTAGTAAAAATGCTATAAAAGTCAGAGAAGGAAAAAGCAAAAGCTTTAAAAATAAATATTATAAAAACTACCGTTTAGTTTTCCGATCTATTGCAAGCAATACAAATGAAAGAACTTTGATTTCTGCTGTTATCCCAAAAAATTGTTTTCTTTCAAACACCTTACATGCTGTTTCTATTAAATCCAATCTAAAAAATAAACTACAAATTGTTCAAGAAGAGACTAGGTTTTCCTCAAATAATAAATATCTTTTATTACTTCAATCTTTTTTTAACAGTTTTGTAGTGGATTATTTTATCCGGCAAAAAGTATCTTCTGCTATTAATAAAAAATATATTCTTCCTCTACATATTCCAAGACTCATGGAAAAAGATTATTACTTTAAAGAACTGGTTGAAAGATCAGCAAAGTTAACTTGTATTGGAAAAGAATTTGATGAACTAGCTGATGAAATAGATATTTCAAGAGGAGGCGTAGTAGAAGAGCAAGAACGTCTGAAAATACAAGGGGACATAGATGCAATAGTTGCTTATATCTATGGTTTAACTTTTGATGAATTTGAATATATTCTTAGTACTTTTACAACAGGTAGAAATCAAAAACGTCTACAAACTCTAAAAGAGTATGCCCTTGAGGCTTTTAAAAAAGATCGTTTTTTAGATAAAGCTAGGTAAGAAAGGAGTATGAAATCTTATGCCCAAAATTTATGACAACCAAAGAGTTTCTATTTTATCTGGTTTAAGTGATGCTTTAGATCGATCCCATAGGTCTGATATTTGCACCGCTTATTTTAATCTGAGAGGTTGGAAAAAAATAGCAGGATTTATTGATAAGTACAAAGGAGGAGAAGAAAATCAATGCCGACTTCTTTTAGGAATGTATTCTCCTGAATGGCATTTAAGAAAAGAAATTTTACAGGTGGAGGAAATCTGGGAAGCGGATAATAAAAAAGCTAGAAATTTAAGAAGAGAAGCTCTTAGAAAATTTAAAAAACAGTTAACTATGGGCATGCCATCTAATGAAGATGAAAAAGCTCTAAGAAACTTAGCTCATCAAATCAAAGAAAAAAAAGTCATCGTGAAATGTTTTACCCGCCATCCTCTTCATGCCAAGCTCTACTTAACGTTTAACCAAACAGAATTTGCTAGGAAAATTGGTTTCCTTGGAAGTAGCAACTTAACTTATGCAGGATTGGAAAAAAACGGAGAACTTAATATAGATGTTTTAGATCAAGAATCTTGTGAAAAATTAAGTCAATGGTTTGATGAGAAATGGCTGGATCAATTCAGCGTAGATATCTCAAGGGAAATTATAAAACTTATTGAAGAAAGCTGGGCAGGAGAAGAGTTATTACTTCCTTATCATATTTATATGAAAATGGCTTATCATCTTTCAGAAGATGCTAGAAAAGGATTAACAGATTTTTATATACCAAAAAAACTTAAGAAAAAACTCTTTGATTTTCAATCAGCTGCGGTTCGTATAGCCACTCGCTATGTTTATCATAGAGGTGGCGTTTTGATTGGAGATGTCGTAGGTCTTGGAAAAACCCTTATGGCTATTGCTGTTGCTAAAATTTTAGAAGAGGAGTTTGGTTGGCAAAACCTTATTTTATGTCCTAAGAATTTAGAAGCTATGTGGAATGAATATATAGATAACTGGGAGATTAGAGGAAGAGTAATTCCTATTAGTCAAGTTCAAAGCAAGCTTCCTGAGTTAGCAAGATACCATGTTGTTATTATAGATGAAAGTCATAATTTAAGAAATCCCCATGGAAAAAGGTATCAGGCAGTTAAGAATTATATCCTTAAAAATGACAGCAAATGTATTTTACTTTCTGCGACTCCCTACAATAAAACCTATAAAGACTTATCAAGCCAGTTAGGACTTTTCATTGATTCTGATGCAGACTTAGGCGTTAGACCTAACAAATACTTAAGAGAAGAAGAAAAGCATTTTGAAGGCTTAACTTCCTCTTTAAAAGCCTTTGAAGAATCCCCTTACTTTGAAGATTGGCAACAACTTATGTCTCAGTTTTTAGTTCGAAGGACAAGAAGTTTTATTAAAAATAATTATGGAAAAAAAAGTGAAAGTGGAAGGTATTATATAGAAAAAACAAAAGGAGAAAAAAACTTTTTTCCAGAGAGAGTTGTTAAAACTATTTCGTATGAAGTTGATAAACAATATAAAAACCTTTTTTCAGAAGAAGTTGTAGATATGATCAGTGGTTTAAAACTTGCTAGATATGATTTAAACCGATATAAAAAGAAAAATTTAAAAGAACTCTCAAAAGAAGAAAAAGAGCTTTTTAAAGATTTAGAAAGATCTCGAGCTCATCCTAAAGGATTTTGCCGGATTAACTTATTTAAAAGACTGGAAAGTAGCGGATTTTCTTTTTTACAATCTGTTCAAAGACATATTTTGAGAAATTGTATTTTTATTTATGCTTTTGAAAATAAACAAGATCTTATAATAGGTGAAAAAGGAGGGGAAGTTATTGCTGGTATCTTTGAAGATAAAGAAGGAGGGATGATTGGTTTTTCAGAGGAAAATGAAGAGGCAAGCTGGTTTTTTACAGATTATGATTCATTTTATGAAAAAGCGAAAGAAGCTTATAAAAAATACAAAGAAAAAAATAGCCCTAGCTTACGTTGGATTTCTTCTTCTTATTTTACAGATAAACTCAGAGAAGATTTAAAAAAGGATACCGATCAGTTTATCTCTCTTTTAGAAAAGTCAAAAAAATGGAATCCAGAAAAAGATCTTAAATTAAAAAGACTTGAGGATTTGCTTAAAAATGATACAGAACAAAAAGTTTTAATTTTTACTCAATCTAAGGAAACAGGAGAGTATTTAACAAAGGAGCTTCAAAAAAGAAAATTAAAAAAATTAGAACTTATCACAGGAGGAATGAGTAATACTCAATCCATTATAAAAAGGTTTAGTCCTATTAGCAATAAAGTTCAAAGAGATAAAATTGATGTAAAAGAATCCGAAGAATCTGAAATTGATATTTTAATAACAACAGATGTTTTAAGTGAAGGACAAAACCTTCAAGATTGTAATACCGTTATAAACTATGACTTACCTTGGGCTGTTATCAAACTCATTCAAAGAGTTGGGCGAATTGATCGAATTGGACAAGAATCAGATAAGATTTTTTGTTACTCCTTTATGCCGGATAAGGATTTGGAAAGACAAATAAATTTAAGGAGTCGTATACAAAAAAGGCTGAGAGAAAATGCGGAAGTTATAGGAACAGATGAACAATTTTTTGAAAATGAAAAGCAGGTTTTAATGGACTTATATAATGAAAATTCAGAAGCTTTGGAAAAAGAAATGATCGATGATATTGACCTGTCTTCTTTTGCCTTAGAGATATGGAATAAGGGTATAAAAAAAGACCCTGAATTGGAAAAGAAAGTTAAAAATATGCCAGATGTAGTTCATTCCTCAAAAGAAATTAAAAAGGAAGATCAATTTGAAGGAGTTTTGCTTTTTGCAAAATCTCATATCAATAACTACTTGCTTTACCTTAATGAAAAAGGAGAAAGTATTAAAGAAGATCAAATGAGCCTTTTAAAGATAGCAGAATGTCAGCCAAATACAAAAGCTTTAAAAAGATCTGAAAAACATTATGAGATCGTTAAGTCAGGTTTAGATTACATTCATGAAAGTTCTATTAAATTCCGCTTATCTAATAGACTAGGAACAAGCCGAAACCCTAGAAGAAAAATCTTTGAAAAACTTGAGGCTATTCCTAATAAAAATGATGAGGAAGAAAAAATTATGGAAGATATTCATCATTATCCTTTATCCAATGAGTCTGAAAATACTCTTAAAAGAATGTTCAAAAGAAAATTATCAGATAAGGAAATTTTAAATCTTGTTAAAGAAAAACATAGAAGCGAAACTCTTGTAAATAAAAAAGAGGTTAAAAAAATAGATGAAAGACCTCGTATTATATGTTCCATGGGGCTTGTAAAAAAAGCTTGAACTTAAAAAAAAATAACTCATTCTTTTCTTGAAAAAATAAAGATTTTTGGAAGGCTTATAAAACAGCTTTAATTGACAGAGATACTAACCTTCTTTTTCTACAATTTACAAAAATCAAGAGATTTAAGCCTGTATCGTTTGCATGTACTCTCTTTAAAAATGGAACTTCTGCTGATAACTTTTAATAACTAAAAAATACATTTCAATGATACTATAAAATCTGTAAGTTATTACCACTGTTTGGGTTTTAAAATCTCTCCATCTGATTGAATTATATTTGGAAATAAACTGTCTTGAAGGTGTTGCTTTTTGATTTTTGAACTGCTATCCGCTATATCTTTTAAACTCATAGATCGACTATTTATAGGAGTAATTATATGAGACCTTTTCTTTGGAAAATATTCCTTTATCATTTTTACAGCAGGAATTAAATCAGTATCTCCTGTTACAAGAAAAAATTTGTCAAATTTATTCTGAAATGCCATTTTTATCAAATATAAAGCTACATTGACATCTGTTTCCTTCTCTTCAAAGGTTTTATAATTTGCATAGCATTTTCTACATCTTTTTGTGACTCGTTTAAAATTCTCATGAACCACTTGAACATTTGTTGTCTCTAAAGCTTTTATATATTCTTGATGTCTTTTAATTTTTCCTTCATTCCATTTAGCTAGGGCAGTAAAATAATAAATATCTGTTAAACTTTCAGATTTTTTAATAAAGAACTGACATAACTTCTTTAAATTAAGCCATCTATATTTTTCTGTTTCTGGATTTTTAACTAAAGAATGATAAAGATTAAAACCGTCTATAAAAGCTGTAATTTTCATAAAAAAAACCCGGTCGCTCAGGCTCCCGGGGCCAGTCGACCCGAAGACCGGAACTGGTGGTATAATTACTTTATAAAATAAAACCTTTTTAAATACAAGAAAAAAATAGTTTCAATGACCAATTAATAGTTAGTACCAAATCTCTTAATTAAGCTAAAGAAGTTTTGTCAGAAAAATAAGGCTAGTAATTTAATCATTAACTAGGAGTTATTATTATGTAATAATAATAGGTAATTATATAATTATATAAATTTTTACAGGACAATTATAAGTTTTTTTTAAGATACTGAAAAAAATCTATGGAAAAATGATTCAAAATCCAGGCATTTTGAATCATCTGACGTTTCAAATACTTCAAGGAGTTTTTTTTAAATTATATAAAGGGATTTGTGACATAAATAACATAAGACAAAATTAAATCTTTTAGTATAAAACTCACAAAATAAAAGAGGAACTCTATTCCTTCTTCATGAAAAGCTCTAAAAACTGTATTAAATAAATAGAATTTAAGAGAAGCTTTATGATTTAGACATGCTCTCAATTTTTATTTGAAAAAAGATAAAGATTAATTAAATATCTCCAACTCATAAATAAAGTTTGAAAAGGTTTTTTTATATAAGAAACTTCATACAAAGTATGAAGTTCATTCAACTAGGAAGTTACGATAATAACTCTCTAGAATAATAGCTCCTGATTGAAGGAATAACGGTTTAGTTTTAGATTTTTGAAGATTAGAAACAATTAAAAAAACTTAAAAAATAACTTGAATAATTAGGAAAGCAATGATAAGTTTATGTTTATGAGCAAAGGTTTTTCTTTAGTAGAAGTTCTTATTGCTTCAGTTGTCATGCTTATTATCTCTGGTGGCACCGTTAAGATGTTTTCAAATTTAAACTCTAGGCTGACTCAAACAGAACAAAGAGTTGGTATGAAAGATGTAGAAAAAAACATTTCAAGCATCATGGATACGGGGGGTGCAAAAATACTTTACTCCAAGGTAAAAGAGCTTTACATAAGGGAAATGAGCTTGTTTTTAAAAAAATCAAAGATGAATCAAATAAGACTAAAATTAACCTAGACGCTTCTGATTCTTCTAATCACCTAGATAGTTATAAAGAGCTATACGGGATTGAGGGGTATGTTGAATTTAAGCTGAAGTGTAGTGATTTATCAAAAAATTGTGATTGTTCCTCAAAGACCAATTGTTCTAAAGGATGGTCTTTATATTTAGTTTATCAAACTCAAGTTATGGGAACCTTTGTTTTGAATCAAAATCGCATACAAGACGTTAATGTAACCTATACAGGATTAAGGGATGAAGATTTCAGCTGTGAGGGTGCGGATGAGATTAAAAGTCAGCAGGTTTGTGAACAAGGTGAAAGTATCATAGGCTTTGATAAAGATGGAAGTATGATTTGTGGAAGTGCTGTAGAAAGTAAAACATGTCAGGCAGGTTATGTTGTTAAAGGTATTAGACCAGATGGAAGTGTGATTTGTGGAAAAGATTTAGACAGTAAAATAAACAGTAAAACATGTCTAGAAGGTAAGGTTGTTACAGGTATTGATAATAATGGAAGTGTGATTTGTGGAAAAGATTTAGATAGTAAAATAAAAAGTAAAACTTGTCTAGAAGGTCGAGTTGTTACAGGTATTGATGATAGAGGAAAGGTAATTTGTGAATTCCCACAACCTAAACTTGATATCAGTAAATTTATTAATTGTAAGCTAATTACGCCGGAGGATCTTTTGGCTATTAAAGCTGGTACATATGAACGTAAATATGAACTGGTATACATAGCAGGCAAAATAGAAGCACATCAAAAAAATTGTTATAAAGCACCACCACATCCTGGTCCTGATGGTCAACCTCCAGGTAGTCCTCGGTAATGATTCAAAACAAGAAAGCTTTTTCTTTAGTAGAACTTTTAACAGCACTTGCAATCATTATGACTTTAGTAGCTATTGGTGCCACCAACTATCAAAAGTCTGTCAATAAAACTAAAATGAAAGAGGCTAAAACTTCACTGAGTTATATTTATTCATCTCAAATGGCTTTTCATACATCATGGGGTGGATACCATGAAAATTTAGTTTCTATTGGAGCTATTCCCTCTGGTCCCTATATTTATGATGTCGGTTTTGGAAAAAAAACTGATATTAAAAGTGACTATGGGACATTAGATAATTATCCTTTGGTGAATTCACAAAATGTTATTGATATTCCAGCTTGTATGAGTTTTTTACAAGTTTGTAATAGGGATTGTTTTTCTGAAATTCAGTCAAGAGTTGGTGAGTCCTATAAAAAATTCTTTCCACAAAGTAATACCTGCTCTGTAAAAACAAACTGCACTTTACATGATTTTAAATCTAGTTCTTGTAACGTGTTTATTCCCTCAAACATTGAATCAACAATTAAACAATCTTCAGCAAAACAAGATAGTTTTACTGCAGTTGCTATAACAGAAATGAAAAGTCTTGA
>JACOND010000001.1 GCA_014323935.1 Bdellovibrionales bacterium | reverse complement strand
GCAAATAGATTAAATTTTAAAAAAAATGACGCAAAGGGAGATAAAGCTTAAATTTTCGTATACTGAATTTTTTTTAATATTTTTATAAAAATCTTTTTGTTTTTTATAAAAAGTTAAATGTTGCTACTTGGATTTATGAAAACAAAAAAAACAAGTCTTTTTTTTTTGCTCAAAATAGGTTATTTTTTAAATATGAAGTTAAAACAGAAAATGTCTCAAAAACTCTTCTTTTCTCAAAATATGAAACAGAGTTTGAAAATTCTTTCTCTTTCTAATGCTGAGTTAGCAGAGGATATTCAAAAAGAAGTTTTAGAAAACCCTCTTTTAGAAATAGACCAAAAAAATGAAGACGACTCGTTTTTAAATGTTTCTTTTCGAATTTATGACTCTTTAGAGTCTTCTGCCATTTCAACAAAAAGGCAAACAAAAATAACAAAAGAGTCCATATTTAAAGAAGATTTTTGGATTCCTGAGGAAGATTTAAAAAATTTTCTTGTTAAACAAAAAGAACAATCTTTTTATTCTAAAGAAATAAAAAATTTAATAAAACTTTTGATTTCTTACATAGATGAAAGGGCTTACTTAACTGTTTGTACAGAAGAACTTGCTAAAAAAAACAGAATTCCTGTGATAAAAATGAGAGAGGCTTTAGAGGCCTTGCAGAGCTTTGAACCTTACGGAGTAGGAGCTAGAAGCTTAGAAGAGTGTCTTTTAATTCAGATAAAGCAAAAAGGTCTTGAAGAACCTAAACTCATAGAAATGATAAAATATCATTTGGATTTTTTAAAAAATAAAAAACATCTTTATTTAGCAGAAGAGTTAAACATCTCTTTAAAGGAAGTTCAAAGACTTTATCAGATTATAAAAAAACTTCAACCTTATCCGGGTGTTAATTTTTCATCAGAACCAACAGTTTTTATACAACCAGATGTTTATATTTATAAACAAGCCGATTCCTTTCATATTGTTTTTAACAAAAGCAATCTACCAAGCTTAAAGCTTTCTTCCTCCTATATGAAGCACATACAAAAAAGAAATTCGCTTAAGAAAGAGGAGTATCAGTATTTAAAAAATAAAAAGAATTCAGCAAATATTTTTATTCAAACCATTTATCACAGAGAAGAAAGAATTAAAAAAACCGTTCGTGCTATCATTAATTATCAAGAGGATTTTTTTAAAAAAGGTCATGCTTATTTAAAACCTTTAAATATGACAGATTTTGCGGAACACTTAGGAGTTAACCCTTCAACGGTGAGCCGAACAGTTAGTAATAAATATGCACAGACACCTTATGGTCTTATGGCTTTAAAAGACTTTTTTTTAAAAAAAACAAGAATAGCTTCAGGTTATGTCTCTACTCAAGATTTAAAAGATACTATAAAAAAATGGATAGAGGAGGAGAATCCCAAAACTCCTCTGTCTGATGAACAGCTGAGAAAAAGAATAGAGCTTCATTTTAAGGGGTCTATTTCTAGAAGAATGGTTGCTCAGTATCGTATAAAATTAAAAATTCCAGAGAAAAGACAGAGATATCGGAATTTTTTATATTCTCACAGTTTGTGAGGTTTTTATTTTTTTGAATTTTAAGCTAGACAGCTTTTAAAACCTAGGGTAATTCTCTAAAAAAGAGGGAAACTCATGTGTTTTTAAAGTATTTTCTTCTTGTCTTTTTTTGTTTGTCTTTTTTACCTTCTTGTTTTTTTAAAAAAAAGGAGAAAGAACTTTTAATCAATGGAGCTGGAGCTTCTTTTCCCTACATCCTTTATTCAAAGTGGATTAAAGAATACAAAAAAGAAAAAAAAGATGTTAAAATTAATTATCAATCTATTGGAAGTGGTGGGGGAATTCGACAGTTTTTGTCAGGAACTTTGGATTTTGGCGGAACTGATATTCCTGTTTCTTCTGAAGAAGAAAAAAATCAAAAAAAAATAGTTCATATTCCTACAACTTTAGGTGCAGTTGCTATCACTTATAACTTAGCTTCTTTGAAAAATCAGACCATCAAGCTTACAGGAGAGTTGTTGGCTGATATTTTTAGAGGAAAAGTTAAATATTGGAATGATTCTAAAATCCAAGAAATTAATAGAGAGATTTCTTTTCCTTCTAAAAAAATTCTTTTAGTTTATAGAGCCGATGGAAGTGGGACAACAAGTTTTTTTACTGAATTTTTGTCTTTAAAGTCACCTGTGTTTTTAAAGGAAGTAGGTAAGGGTAAATCTGTTCCATGGCCTTTTGGTTTAGGAGCTAAAGGGAATGAAGGTGTTATGGGTTTAGTGAGAAAATTGGAGGGAGCTATTTCGTATATTGGTTTAAGTTATGCTATATCACAAAACCTTCCAAGAGTTGCTATAAAAAATAAAGATGGCTTTTTTGTTCAACCTAGCCTTTCTTCTCTTCAGTTTACAGCTATGCAGGCTCTAAAAGATAAAGAAGCTTATACCGAGTCTCTCATTGATAAAAAAGGAGAAGAATCTTATCCTATATCAGGCTATACTTTTTTTATTCTCTCAAAACTTCCTGAGCCTAAAGGATCTGCTCTTCTAGATTTTGTAAAGTGGTCTTTAACAAAGGGTCAAAAATTTTCGGAATCTTTGCATTTTATTCCCTTACCTCCTCCGGTTAGATGGGAGGCGATTAAAAAACTTTCTTCTTTAAAAAATTAGATAATGATCTCTTTTTTGAAAAAAATAAATTTGAAAACTGAAAGTCATGTTGGAGATTTGATCTTTTTTTGGATTCTTAAATTTTTTGCTCTTCTGTTTATTTTTCTTTTTATTTCTATGGCTCTTGTCATTTTTATTAAATCTTGGCATGCCTTTAGTCAATTTGGTTTTTCTTTTTTTGTAGATACGTCTTGGGATAGTTGGAGGAAAGAATTGGGAGCTTTAGCTCTGATTTATGGAACTGTCTTTAGCTCTTTGTTAGCTTTACTTTTAGCTGTTCCTATCAGTGTTGCCTTTGCTTTGTTTTTAAATGAAATAGCTCCTCGTTGGCTTGCAACTTGCTTAGGTTTTCTTGTAGAAATGTTAGCGGCTGTTCCTTCTATTATTTATGGAATGTGGGGACTTTTTGTTTTAGCTCCTTTTTTAAGAGAGAAAATTCAACCTGTTTTATCTGAAAATTTATCTTATTTACCTCTTTTTTCAGGACCCTATTATGGTATAGGTATGATGTCGGCGGGTATTATTTTAGCTATTATGATTACTCCTACAATTTCGTCTTTGTGTAAAGAGGTTTTTAAGATTATTCCTGTTACTAATAAAGAAGCGGTTTTAACTTTAGGAGCAACTCGTTGGGAAATGTTTAAAACAGCTATTCTTAGAGGAGGGAGTTCTGGCATTATGGGAGCTGTATTTTTAGGATTTGGAAGAGCTTTTGGTGAGACGATGGCAGTTACTATGGTGATAGGAAATAAGGTGAATCTCAGTGCTTCTTTATTTGCTCCTTCTCAAACTATGGCCAGCATTTTAGCTACTCAATATGCAGAAGCAGATAGTAAATTACATCTTTCAGCTCTGACAGCTGTAGGATTTACTCTATTTGTTGTATCTGTGTTTTTTAACAGCGCTTCTCTTTTTTTAATTTGGCGTATGAAAAAAAAATGGAGGACCTAGAAAATGAACCGTCCTTTTTTTTATCAAGTGAGAAAATTTTATAACAAATCTATCTTGCTTTTAATTTTTCTATTGAGTTTTATCGCTTGTGTGCCTTTTTTTTTCATTGTGTTTTTTGTTTTTCAAAAGGGGCTGGGAGTTTTGAACCTAAGTTTTTTTACCCAGCTCCCTCCTACTCCTGATGAAAACTATGGAGGTTTGGCTAATGGTATGGTGGGAAGTTTAAAAATAGTAGGTTTAGCTTGTTTGTTGGGAGTTCCTTGGGCTTTGTTTTTAGGGGTTTTTTTGAGTGAAAAACCTCAACATAAAATAGCTCAAAGCTTACGTTTTGTTGTAGATTTATCAATCAGTGTGCCTTCTATCGTAATAGGTATTTTTGTTTATAGTTTTTTAGTTTCTCTATTCGGTTTTTCTGCTTATGCTGGTTCTTTCGCTCTTTTAATGATATTAATTCCTATTGTTGCAAAAAGTACAGAAGAGATTTTAAAAATGATACCGCACCATATAAGAGAGGCAGGTTTAGCTTTAGGTATTCCTAAGTGGAAGGTGATTTTTAGAATCATTCTCCCAGGAACTTTGACAATGTTATTAAGTGGTGTGATTCTAGCTTTGGCTAGAATTGCTGGGGAGACAGCACCTCTTTTATTTACCGCTTTAGGAAATCATTTTTTTTCTAAAAGCTTAGGAGAACCAACAGCAACTCTTCCCGTTCAGATTTATGAGTTTTCTAAAAGTGGTTTTCCAAATTTAGAAAACATGGCATGGGGAGGGGCTTTAGTTCTTATTTCTTTTGTATTTCTTATTAATTTTGGTATAAGATTTTTTCTTTTTTTACTGAGATCTAGAAATTTATCTTAGAGCTTTTTGAATATGAAAAAAACATTAATAGAAGTTAAAAATTTGAGTGCTTGGTTTAAAAAAAATCAAGCTCTCTCAGAGGTTAATGTTGAAATAGAAAAAAATAAAGTTGTCGCCATTATAGGACCTTCTGGTTGCGGGAAATCTACCTTTATTCGTTGTCTTAATCGTCTTCATGAAGAAGTAGAAGGGGCTTTTTTAAAGGGAGAGGTTTTGTTAGAGGGAAAAAACATTTATGACTCCAGTGAAGATCCTGCTTTAATTCGAAGAAAAATAGGTATGGTTTTTCAAAAACCTAACCCTTTCCCTGGAATGAGCATCTATGATAATGTAGCTATAGGTTTGAGGCTTAATGGAATGAAAAAAAGGAGTCTTTTAGATGAAAGAATTGAACAGTCCTTACGTAGTGCAGGTTTATGGAAAGAAGTGAAAGATCGTTTAAATTATTCTGGTCTTAGTCTGTCAGGAGGGCAACAACAAAGATTATGTATTGCGAGAGCTTTAGCAATTCAACCTTTTGTTATTTTAATGGATGAGCCTACTTCAGCTCTAGATCCTGTCTCTACAGGATGGGTGGAGGAGTTGCTACAAAAGCTAAAAAAACAAGTGACAGTTGTTATTGTAACTCATAATATGCAACAAGCAGCTCGTGTTTCCGATAGAATTGCTTTTTTCATAGATGGAAAATTGATAGAGTACAATAAGACCTCTCGATTTTTTACAAAACCGGAAAGCCCTAAATCAGAAGATTATATTACAGGGAGATTTTGAGGAAGCTTTGTTAAAAGAACTTAACAAATTTGAAAAAATGAGAATCTTAGTTTATTTTTAAGAGGGGAATTATGTCAACAAAGTTTTTTGATGAGAGATTAGGACATTTGAAGTCTTTGATTGCATCTATGGGGGGATGTGTAGAGCAGATGTTAAAAGAAGCTAATATGATTATTTTTAAAAAACCATCAGATAAGAAAAAGATATACCAAATCATTCAAGAACGGGAAATTGAAATAGATAGCCTTCAAGTCAAATTAGGAAAGTACTGTTACCGTATTTTAGCCGTTCAATCTCCTGTTGCTAAGGATTTGAGAGCTATTTTATCTATCATTTCAGCAAATACTTCTTTAGAAAGAATGGGAGATCTTTCCTTTGAAATAGCAAAGAAAGGAAGAGAGCTTAAAGAAGATCCTCTTTTAGAGACGTCTTTAGATTGTTTAGAAGAATTATTTGTTCATATTTCTTTGATGGTTGTAGACTGTTTAGATGCTTTTATTAATGAAGATGAAAAATTAGCCCGGCATGTTATTTTGCAGGATCAAAGGGCTGATAGTTTAAAAGATAAGATTTGTTTGGAATTAAAAACTTGTATTTTAAAAAATAAAGAGCTTATAGATACATGTATTCAATTGGTTGGTGTTGCAGAGAAATTAGAGCGAGTAGGAGATCAAGCCACTAATATTGCTGAAGAAGTTGTTTTTCTTCAAACAGGTTTAGATATAAAACATCAGGAAGAAAAATAGGAGATTTTATGCCATCTAAAGAGCTAAAGGTTTTAATTGTTGAAGATGAAAAAGACATTAGAGATTTAATGGTTTTTCACTTAGCTAGGGAGGATATGATTGTTGAAGTTGCTGAAAATGGCAAAAAAGCTTATGATAAATTACTACAAGATAAATATGATTTAGTTATTATGGATTGGATGGTCCCTGAAATTAGTGGTTTAGATTTAATTTCTTGGATGAAGAAAAAAGAACATATTCAATATAAAACGCCTGTTTTGATGGTTACAGCTAAATCTGATCCAGAAAGTATAGTGCAGGGCTTAGAACAAGGAGCAGATGATTATATGGTTAAGCCTTTTGACTTCAATGTTTTAAGAGCTAGAGCTAAAAATCTTTTAAACCGAACTCATTTTCTTCAAAGTTCTCAAAAAAAGGAGGACAAGGGAGTTTTTCTTTTAGAAATGGGAGAGCTGATTTTAAATAAAGATTCTCATGAAGTAAAGTTAAAAGGGGAAAGTTTAGACTTGACGTATTCAGAATTTAAAATGTTAGAGATTCTTATACAAAATCAAGGTTCGGTTTTGTCACGAAAGCAAATTACAAGTTTTATTCAAGGGGAGGATATTCTTGTGACGGGACGAACAATTGATACCCATATTTCTAGTTTGAGAAAGAAATTAGGTTCTTATGGAGAAAAAATAGAAACAATTAGAGGTGTAGGATACCGTGTTTCTATTTGATAGAGTGCGAAACTTAAAAATCCCTTTACCTAAACTTTTTAAGTGGTTTCTTCGTTGTTTTTTCTTGTTGTTTGTTTGCTCTGTCGTTTTAATTTTTAGCTCTTTTTGTTTTTTTTCAAAGTGTGGTATTTTTTTTACAGAGATAGGTATTTTTTTTCTTGGATTTTTAGTTAGTTTTTTATTTGCACTGTTTTTATTTGTTCGATTGCTGACATCTTTAAGGAGAGTTATTAATCGTACCAATAGAATCAATGCTGGAAAAAGACAAATCAATGCTGAAGAGGACCCTTTCCTAGATGATGAACAGGGTGAACTTTATAATTTGAACCGAAATTTGAATAAAATTCATAATTATCTTCGCTGGCAAAGACGAATTATTTCTCAAGAATCTTCAGAGTTAGAAGCTGTCATATCAGCTTTGTCAGGAGCTATTTTAGCTGTAGATAAAAATAAAAAAGTGTTATTTTTTAATAACCAAGCTACTGTGATTTTTTCTTCTCAAAGACGGTTACAAAAAAGAGAAATGTACCTCAGTGAGATTATTAGAAATCCAGATATTCTTCAAATGTATTCAGATTGTTTAAAAAATGGGGAAGTGATTCGTCAAACGATTTCTTTTAGTATTTTTGAGTTAAAAGAAGAACCCCTTGTTTATGAAATAACAGTCGCTCCTTTCAAATCAGAGAATCAAAAAATCCAAGGGGCCGTTGCTTTTTTTTATGATATTACAGAAATAAGTAAGGCAGAAAAAATTCATTCCGACTTTATAACGAATGTATCCCATGAATTAAGAACTCCTTTAACAGCCATTCAAGGTTATGTCGAAACTCTTTTAACAGAAAAAGACAAAAACAATGCTCAAGCTCAAAAATTTTTAGAAATTATTAAGAAAAATGTAGAAAGAATGGCTTCTCTTTTTAAATATTTTTTAGAGTTATCTCAAATAGAAGGGGAGAAGAATCTTAAAAAGGAGCTTTTTTTAGATACAAAGAAGCTAACCGATTCTGTTGTTAAAGACTTAAATATAAAGACCCATGAGATTAAAATAAATATTCATCAAAAAACAGTCAAAGCAGATCCTCTTCTTTTAAAACAGATTTTGTATAATTTAATAGAAAATGCCGTCAAATACACTCCTAAAGCTTCTGTCATTGAAGTGATATGGAAAAAACAAAAAGATAAAGTTATTTTAAAAGTGAAAGATAATGGACCTGGAGTTTCTTATCAACATAGGAGTCGTCTTTTTGAAAGATTTTATAGAGTTGATTCCTCTCGAACGGGAATTCAAGGGGCTGGTGTTGGTTTATCTATTGTAAAGCATTTGGTAGAACAACATGGAGGAGACATTAAACTAGAAAGTCAGACAGGAGTGGGAAGTGTTTTTATTTGTACTTTCCCAGATAAAAATTTAAAAGAAAATTTAGAATGAAAAATGATATTTTCCCTCTATTTATCTCAATTAAAGGTAAAGATCTTTTAAAGGAAGAGGAAAATTTTATTAAAAAAGAAAGACCTGCAGGGTTGATTCTTTTTAAAAAAAACATTGAATCTCAAAATCAAATCATTGATTTAAACAAAAAAATTAAAAATTTAATAAGCCCTACCCCGCTTATATCTGTGGACTGTGAGGGAGGTGAAGTGAACCGTTTATCTCATTTAGGAGAGCAGACTTTATGGCCTTCTCCTGAAGAACTATCTTATTTTTCTCCTGAGAAAATCTTTTCTATAAGTAAACAAATGGGAACTTATCTTAAGAATTTAGGTTTTGATATTAACTTCGCTCCTGTTATAGATCTTCCCATTGTCTCGAGTAATCTTTTAAAAACAAGGGTTTTTAGTTCTTCACCTCTTGTTGTAATAGAAAAAGCAAGTGTTTTTATGAAAGCTTTATTAGAGGCTGGAATTGTTCCTTGTTTAAAGCATTTTCCAGGTCATGGAGGGGTAGAACAAGATTCTCATAAAGTTCTTCCTAAAGATTTTAGAACATTGAAAGAACTTTCTATTCAGTTAGATCTTTTTGAGAAGCTTTTCAAAAAACACCTTTGTGCTGTAATGACAGCTCACATAGAGTTTCCACACATTGAAAAGACACCAGCCAGTTTTTCAAAAAAAATCTTGACTCAAATTCTTAAAACAAAACAAAAATTTAAAGGATTAGTTTTTTCAGATGATATTGATATGAAAGCTTTAGAAGCTTTTTCTCCAGGAGAAGCTTTTTTCTTGGCCATTCGAGCAGGTTGTGACATTGTTCTAACTTGTCAGAAAGAACAAAGTCCTTATGAGATTATAGAGTATTTAAAAAAACATCCTAAAAAAAGAAAATTATTAGAAAATAAGTTTAAAATAACAGAGGAAAAAGTTTTAAATTTAAGAAAGAAACAAAACTTGCCTTTATAATAAATTTTAAGTTAAAGTTTTTTTATGAGAAGAAGGTCTTTTATTATAGGTTCTCTTTTAGTTCATGTTGCAGTTTTTTTTTTAATTCTTTATTTTTATTATAATCCTATACAACTTTCTTCATCTGTAAGTCAAAATCTTAAAATTGAAGAAACTCAAAAGAACATCTCAGGTGATTTGTCAAAAACCCATGTTCTTGAAAGAACAACAAAAAAGATTCCTATAGAAAGCAAAAAAGAAAAAACAAGAAAAAAACCTTTTCAAAGAAGAAAAAAAAGAACTTCTCTAGCTGAGAATTCAGGGTCTTCTAAGAAGGAAATGGTTAAAGAAAGAGCTGATTTAAAAGAATCTGATTCAAAAGAAAAGGAGATTTTCTTAGCTGAGGGTTCAGGTTCTTCTAAGAAGGAAGGGGTTAAAGAAAGAGCTGATTTAACAGGGCTTGATTCAAAAGAAAAGGAGATTTCCTTAGCTGAGAGTTCAGATTCTTCTAAGAAGGAAGGGGTTAAAGAAAGAGCTGATTTAAAAGAATCTGATTCAAAAGAAAAGGAGATTTTCCTAGCAGAGAATTCAATAAGCGATGGAGAATCTTCTTTTTTAGACAATAAAAACTTGTCAGAGTTTGAAAAAAATAAAATGAAAGATTTTTCAGAAATTCAACAAAAAGAAGGTAATTCCGTCATAAAATACCCTGAATTTGCTAGAAGAAAAGGTATGGAAGGTAAAGTTTTAGTCTATTTTTTTGTAGATAAAAATGGTTTTGTAGAACAAATACAATTAAAGCAGTCTTCAGGTTATAGAGAATTAGATAATTTTGTCATTCGTCAACTTGCTTCATATCAGTTTAATAATGAGAAAGAAACTTGGGTGCGTTATGAGACAACTTTTAAGTTAGAAGGAGAAGAAAAAGAATTCCCTAGAGTTAGAGAAAATGAAAACAATTTATAATTAGATTTTTTATGAAAATAGCTTTAGCACAAACTCTTTTTCGATTAGGGGACTTTGATAATAACTATGATATTCTTTTACAGAATTTAAAAAATGCAATTCAACAAAAAGTAGATATTCTTGTTTTTCCTGAAGGAGGTTTATGGGGATATTCGGCTCAAGATTTTTTATATCATAAAGATTTTTATAAAATTCAAGATAAAAAAATTCAATTGTTAAAAAAAAAACTTCCAGAGTCTTTAAATGTTTTATTACCAGGATTTCGTTATTCTAAAAAAAAACTAGAAAATGGAATTTTTCTTTTAGAAAGAAATAAAAAAATTCGGTTTTTCGCTAAAGAATTCCTTCCTGATAAAGGTGTTTTTTTTGAATCTCGCTATTTTGAAAAAGGAAAAATTAAGGATAATTTTTTTTATTGTAAAAAGAAAAGAATTCAACTTTTAGTTTGTGAAGATCTTTGGCAAGAACCCTTGTACAAAAAACCAGACCTGCTGATTTCTGTCAATGCTTCTCCTTACAGCACTTATAAACAAAGTCTTCGATTAAAAAGATTGCGAGTTTTGTCAAAAAAGACGAAACAAGGAGTTATATATTTAAATTTAGTGGGTTCTCAAGATTCTTTGATTTTTGATGGAGCAAGTTTTTTTCTTAATGAAAAAGGAGAAAAACTTTGGCAAGGAAATTTTTTTCAACCGGATTTCAAAGTTCTTTCCATACCTTTTAAAAAAGAAAAAGTAATAAAAACTTTAAACCTAAATTCTCAAAGAAAACAGGCTTTGATTTTAGGAATGCAAGAGTTTTTTTATCAAACAAATTTTTCAAAAGCTTGTATAGGGTTGAGTGGAGGCATTGATTCAGCTCTTGTCGCCTATTTGGCTGTTCAAGCTTTGGGTCCAGAAAATGTTAGAGCTTATTTTTTACCAACACGTTATACCCGTCCCATAAGTTTTCAAATTGTAAAGAATTTAAGTCAAAATTTAAAATTAAAAGTCATTGAAAAAAACATAGATTCTTTTTTTCATGCTTGCTTGAGGTTTATTTTTTCTAAAAGAAAAGTCAAAGCTTTAACTCAACAAAACCTACAGTCTCGATTAAGAATGCTTTTTTTAATGGCACAAAGTAATGAACACTCCTGTTTACTTTTAGGAACAGGAAATAAAAGCGAGTTGGCTATGGGATATTCAACTCTTTATGGAGATTTGTCTGGAGCCTTATGTCCTATAGGAGATCTATTAAAAACAGAGGTGTATGAGTTGGTAAATTTTATTAATCAAGAGAACGTGATTTTTCCTAAAAAACTTATTTTCAGAGAACCTAGTGCTGAATTACGATACAATCAAATTGATTCCAAGGAGTTAGCTCCTTACAAGGATTTGGATTCTTTTTTAAGGAGCTTTTTTAAGACCAGGGATTCAAAAAAAACAGATTGGGTTAAAAAAATACACGCACAAGAGTTTAAACGAAAACAAGCTCCTCCTATTTTAAAAATAACAGAACAAGATTTAGGAGAATCTTGGAGATATCCTATAGCTAACAGGTTTCCTTTATATAAAATAGAAAAATGAAAACTTTTAATAAGATATATAGTTAGCTAACGTAAATTGTATTTACATTTTTAATTCTTTAAGAAAAAGATCTCTTCTATGAAGAAAACCATTTATAAAGGCTTGATCTTGTTTTAAATATCCTACCACTAGATCTTTTAGAATCTTTTCATCTATTTGCTCCAGTTTTTTAATCATTTTTTTAGAATAAGTTTTAACGGGGGAGGGAGGTAATAAATGTTTGTATATGTCTCTTGGTTCTTGTATAAAATAAGAATTCTTATAGTTAAAGAAAGAGATACTTCCAAGTTTATAGTCATTTATATTTTTTTCTAATTGATTGATATGATAAAGACTTAAACCTGAAAAAGTTTTTTTCAAAACTTCAAGTGACGGGTTTTTTAAAATTTGTGCCTCTTCAAAAGGAACTGAATTATAATATTTTTTATCAAACTTAACATAATTTTCTTTTATAGGATAATAATGAAAAGGAATCTCTCCCCATTGTACTTGAGTTTGAGGTGATAAACCATCTTGATCCACAAAAAATGGTAAAAAACACTTTTTTGAAATCAAAATGTTCTTATGATGAAGGTCAGTTTGACCTGTTAGAAATAAAAAAAGATAAAGATTATTTTTTTGATTTAAGCTTAAATTTTTCAAATCTTCTCGAAGATACTTTATATTTTCCACAAACAACTGCACAGTTCCTTTTTTGCCGTCTACTTCTCTCAACACAGTAGGAGGAACTATTTTCATATTAAGAAATTCTGAAATTTTATAAGCTGAGGCATTTTTAGATAAATTATAAGGCTTTGAGAAATTCTTACGAATTCCTCTAAAAATGGCTTTTAGACCATTATCATAAAACAAAACAAACATCTCATTTCTAGTATAATGGTAACTTTTTCTAGTTTTATAAAAATATTCCTTATCAATTTCCTGGCTCGTTTTTCCTTTAGAAAGCTGTTCCTGTTTATAATACTCATAAAAAGGAATTTTTGATTTAATAGGAGATTTTAATAGCAATTCCTTTGTTTTTTTAAAGTTAATCTCATTCCAACATTTTGATGTAATTTTTTTGTCTTTACTAAAAAAAGGTAAAGTATTTTGTTTAAAAATATAAAAAGCAAAAATAAACAAAAATAGAGATAAAAATAAAAGACTCTTAATTTTTTTATTTAACGACATCAAAAATCACTAGCTTAAAATATGATAAAAAACCTTTTTTTTATAATAAACTCGAGCAAGCTTTTTTTAAATTTCTTTCTCTCGTCCTTTCTCTCCTGAGGGCAGTTATCAAATCAATTTAATATTTAAGGAAAAATATTAAAAGAAAATGTTTTTGTTAAGGGACCTTCTGTTGAAATAAACCCTCCTAGAAAAACATGAAATTAAAGTATCAGGCTTTTTTGATACTGTAAACCTTTGTGAAAAATAAGGTTTATGTGTTTTTTTAGATAATGTATAATATAAAAAAAGTTGAAAAATCAATGGGACAAGCTTTTTTTAAATAGAGTTTATTATATTTAATAAAAACCTAAAAAATTAAAGCTCTTGACTTTTTTAATTTTATAAATGATAAGCTATCCTTTAAGTAGGACAATCTAAAGAGATCTTTCTTTTAAAGGAGTGATTGTATGGAAATCAATATAGGTCTTAAAGAAGAGGATAGAAAAAAACTAGCAGAAGAGCTTTGTAAAGTTTTAGCCGAATCCTATATACTTTATATTAAAACTCACGCTTTTCATTGGAATGTGGAAGGTCCTATGTTCAATACACTTCATATTATGTTTGAAGAGCAATACAATGAGCTTTTTGAAGCTGTGGATGAAATTGCAGAAAGAATAAGAGCTTTGGGCTACCCTGCTCCTGGATCTTATAAAAGTTTTTCAAAACTTTCTTCTATAAAAGAATCAGAAGATCAGCTTCTTGCTAAACAGATGATTCAAGAACTTTTGGAAGGACAGGAAACTTTGATAAGAACTTTGAGAAATTTAATCAATCTTTCTAACAAGGCGGGAGATGAATCCACTTCGGATTTAGCGACAACTCGAATGAAACAACATGAAAAAGTCGCTTGGATGTTAAGAAGCCTTCTTCAACATTAAACTCACTTTTTACGAAGCTTTTTCTTTATATGCTTACTTAATTTGCTAAGATTCACAGCCTCCTCGATCTTCTTCATATCATCGTTTGAAAAAATTAGTTTGATAAAACAAATCGAGAAGGGGAGTTAGAATCTATAAAATTTGAGCAATCTTTAAAATCTGATTCATAATAGCTAAATTTGACCAAAAATAGCTCCTCTTTTTGATTTTTGTTTGAAAGAAAAGATTTTTTCTTATCTATGTTACAAAGCACGAAAAGACACTCTAAAGTAATGAGAATAATTAGACTACAGATACCATCCCTTTTTTATCATAATTGTAAGAATAAAAAAGTTAATAGACTGTTTTTCTCTTACTAATTTTATTTCAGTTGTTTAACAAAACCTCTGAAAATAAAGATAGCTTACTTGACTTTAGGATTGTGGCAACCTAAATAATCCAACACTTTTAGTTTATTAAAACTAATTTTTGTAAAATTCTCAAATTTTACTGAAAATAAAAACAGATTTTTATAAAACCTACGAAAATATTTGACTTTTTTATAAAAATCTAAGAAAATTATCAACATGATAACAAAAAATCGGATTATAAATATCTCTACCAATAAAAATAGTTTTTTATTTGGGGTTAGAGGGAGTGGTAAAACATACCTTTTAAAACACCTTTTTCCACCTTCCCCTTCAATACTTTATGTTGATCTTTTAGATAGGACTGTTTACCAAAACTATCTTTCTAACACTGGACTCTTTTATGAAAGAGTGAACGCTTTTAGAAATGACTGTTTAGTTATCGTAGATGAGATTCAAAAAATTCCTCATCTTTTAGATGAAATTCATCGTCTAATTGAATCTTCTAATCGCCGATTTATTCTTACTGGTTCTAGTGCTCGTAAAATCAAAGCTACAAAAGGAGTCAATCTTTTAGGAGGTCGAGCGGGGAAAAAACTTCTTCATCCCTTTACGCCTGAAGAATTAGGGGAAGATTTTGATTTAAACGAAGCTTTGCACCATGGATTACTACCTATAGTGTGGTCTTCTGTAGATAGAAGTTCTAAATTAAAAGATTATGCTGAAACTTATCTTACCGAAGAAATTAAAGCGGAAGCTTTGACAAGGAATCTTCCTGCTTTTGCTCGTTTTCTGGAAGTCGCTTCTTTGTATCATGGACAAGTTGTAAATATGAGTTCTGTGGCAAGAGATTCTGGAAATAAAATACACTATATGAGAGAATTCTTTTCTATTTTAGAAGATACAATGTTAGGCTTTTTTTTACCTGCTTATCAAGCAAAGCTTCGTGTAAAAGAGAAAAAATCTAAAAAATTTTATTTTATTGATCCAGGTATCGTGCGAGCTTTAAAGAAAAACTTTGGTCTTGTTTCTGTCGAGGAAAAAGGATTTCTTTTTGAAGGTTTGATAGCTCAAATTTTAAGAGCTTATAAGGATTACCGTAATCTTTATGAAGATATTTATTATTGGTCATCATCAGAGGCAAAAAAAACAGAGGTTGATTTTCTGTTAAAAAGAGGAAAGGAGTTAATAGCTATAGAAGTTAAAGCTAAAAATGATGTTTCTTCTCGTGATTATAGAGGATTAAAAGCTATTGGAGAATTACCAAATGTAAAGAGACGAATTGTTGTTTATATGGGGCAGGTTATTAGAAAAACAGAGGAAGGAATTGAAATATGGTCTTTTGATTTTTTTTGTAAAAATTTAACAGAGAATTTTGAGTCTTCTATAAATTATGAAAATAAAAAATCCAAAAAACTCCCCTTGCCATTAGAAAATTTATATTTAGAGACGTCAAGAATTCCTTCTTTTGAAAGAAAGGGACAACTCGAAGACTATAAAAGATTGAATGGGAGCAGAAATAAAAAAGAGGATTGATATCGTTTTTTTGTATTGAAAATATAATTATGTCTTGGAAAATTTCAAACCGTCAAATTCCACCACCTCCAGAAAATGAAAATGAGTTTGAAAACTTATGTTTGGATTTATATACATTGGAGTTTGGAGATGGGACTCAAAAAAATGGAAGTCGTGGACAAGTTCAAAATGGTGTGGATATTTTTAATCCTGATCAACATATAGGAATCCAATGTAAAAAAAAAGAATTCAATAAAAAAGTAACTGATGCAGAACTACATAAAGAGGTTAAAAAAGCCAAAAGTTTTGAACCGTCTTTAAAAAAATTCATTTTAGCTACAACGAATAAAAGAGATGCAAAGCTACAAAAATTAGCTCGTTTAATATCAGAAGATCATAAAAAACAAAATCTTTTTTCTGTTCAAATCCACAGCTGGGATGAGATAAAAAGTCTTTTTGAGAAATATCCTAGAGTTTATAAGAAATATTATCCTGAATCTGTAAATTTTATTACTCCAGATATAGTAAGTTCTATTCAAAGTGATAGTCGTCACCAAGAACTTAACACAATCGGAGATCTAATAAAAAGAGATAATAAACCAAAAACAGCTCTTAATTTCTTAGAGAAATTTAAAAATGAAAAATGGGAACAATTAGAAGATAAAGAAAAATACAGAGTTTTAACCTATATGGGTTATGCAAAAATAGACATGAAACAAGAGATAGAAGGAAGTAAATTACTTATAGAAGCATTGTCATATAAACCTAATGATGAAGACTCTAAATTTAACTGTGCCTTAGCTTATTATATTATTAATGATATAAAAAAATCAACAGAGTATATAAATAAACTAAAACAAAAGAAAAATTTAAACCTAAGAGCCTTCGTTCTTGAAATTCAAATAAAAGATAAGGAGAAACAATCTTTAAGTAAAATCATCTCTTCTCTTCCTCAAAGCTTAAAAACAGAGTATCAAATAGCTCGTATTTTATTAGATATTAGTATAAAAAGAAAAGATTATAAAGAAGCAGAAAAATGGTTAAATATTCTTGATACTAGTAGAAAAAAAGATGAAAATTCGAAAAATGTAATAGCCACAGCACATTATGCTGATATGTCTTTAAGTTTAATCTTAGGAAGGCAGGATGTTTTTTCAGGAAGGAGAGTCCCTGATAGTTTAAAGAATAAGCTTGAAGAGATTATCACAATATATGAGAATTTAATTACTAAGGATAAATACCATGAAATTAAAAAATTTAATCCTAATTGGTACTTTAATTATGCTTTAGCTCTGGAACTAAATGGAGATCTTGATAATGCAATTTCTATTCTTGAGGAAGGGATTCGAAATTTTCCAAAAGATGATTTTTTTAAGATAGCACTTGGTCGGTTATTTTTACAGAAAGGGGATATAAAAAAGAACATTTCTATATTAGAAAACCATCTGGGTTTACAAATACTAAAACCTAAAGATTGTTTTGAATCTGCTGATAATACTGTATTAGATACAAATCAAATGAATTTATCAGATAAAACATTTCACCTTGCTTTAACCCTAACCGACCTATACCTTCAAAACAACCAACAAAAAAATGCTTATAAATTGTTAAATATTATAGAAAAAAGTGAAGCTATTAGTGAAGAAGATAAACTTGAATCAAAACAATATAAGATATTTAGACTTATCAATTTTGAAGATATAAATAAAGCTGAACAACTATTGAAGCCTTTATTTCAAAAAGATGAAAAAAACATAATGAATTTGATTTTGTATTCAAAAATTTCATCTGTGAAAGAAAGTCTTTCTATAGGAGAAACATCTAAAATCCATAAGGAAAAAAAGATTCAATACCTCAAAACAGCTTGTGATATTTTTAAAAAATATGCTCAAGAAACTTTTAATGAATTTGACTCTGAGAAGAAAGATCGATTGAAGGACATTCAATCTCTTTTTCAAGAACTTTACTTTGTTAAAATGTATGAAGAAGCTGAAGAGCTTTTAGAAGAAATTACAAATAATAATCTCAATCATCCAGATATTTTTAAATTGCTACATATTTATTTTGAAAATGGAAAAAATAATAAAGCTATAGAGCTGGCAATAAAACTTTTTAAAAAGTTTCCTAAAGAAATAAAATCAGTTAATATTTTATTTCTTATCTATGAAAATCTTGGAAAGAAAAAGAAAGCTATTCAATATTATGAGAAATTTTTTGAAAAAAACCCGGAAAATAAATTTATAAGAATAGAATTGGCTTTAGCTTATATATCTAATAAAGAGATTTTAAAAGCACAAAAGATTTTAGAAGACTCTTTTAATTTAAATCAGCTGTCTGCAGAGCAAGTAAGCCGTCTTTCTTTTTCTTATATGAAGACAGGAGCTACCAGAAAAGCACTGGAAACTTTATATAAATATATTAAAAGAAATCCAAATGAAATAGAACCTCAGAACGCTTATTTTTCTGCTATCACAATTTTTAATCATCAAAATTTGTATGAAAAACAAGACATATCTTCTAATAAGCTTAAGTCTGGGAAAGTTAAACTAGATAAGTCTTTTCTTCATCCTAAAAAGGTAGAAATAGACTGTTATGTCCAAATTCAAGATATTGAGAACTCGCAGGTAACAGATATTATTATAGAAGAAAATACAGATATATATACCCCAGATCATAAACTTTCAAAAGCCCTTTTATCTAAGAAAAAAGGGGAAATAATTTTATTTCAAGGACAAAAATATCAAATTGTAGAAATTCAAAGTAAATATGTTCATAAGTATCAAGAGATTATGAAAGAAACAGAAAAGAAATTTCCTTCAAAGAAATTTTTAAAAACTTTTTCTGTTCCTGATGACGCTGATGGAAAAAAACTTTTACAAATTTTTAAGAAGAATCTGGCAACAGATATTTCAAAACAGTATGAAGCCTTAGATAAGTTATTAGGACTTTATAATGAAGGTAAAGTAACTGTTGGCTTTATAGCAAAAATATGCAATAAACATACGGTAGAAATAATTGAAGAGCTAATTTTTTCTAAAAAATATAAGTTTATATCTGCTGTTCCACAATGGGATGATTATAAAAAAACAAAAGAAATTTTAAATAACAAGATTAATATTTTAACAGACCTTTCATCTTTAATTGTAATACACCAGCTACAAATTGATAAATACATTGAAAAAAGTAAATTCAAATTTTATGTATGTCAATCTACTATAGACTCTTTAGAAGAGTATATAAGAGAGATAGCTTTACATTCTAAAGATGGTCGTTTAAATTTGGGATTTGACAGAGAACTCAATCCTAGAACAAGTTTTATTCCAGCTGAAATAATAAAGAAAAACTTAAACTTTTGGATGAAGGTTAAAGTATGGGCTGAAAATTATTGTTCAATAAAATCTTTATCGGAAGATTATGTTTTAAGCAGAAAAGAAAGAAGTAAAAAAGAAAATATTTTAGGGAAAGATTTTTTTGATTCTCTATTAGCTGTTGATCATAACTTTATATTTTTATCTGAGGATGCTCTTTTAAGAAGATTTGCCGAAATTGAATATTCAATTTCGGGAATTAGATTATTTGATTTAATTAAATATTTTGAAAAACATATGATTATTGACAAAAGTCAATCTGTAAAATTTAAGGCTCAACTTGTGCGTCTCAACCAAACTTATATTCCTATTGATCATAATATTTTACTTGAGTTATTAGAATCAGCTGACTCAGTTAATGATATTGGTTTTCAGAGGGCTTTATATTTTCTAAGTCCTGTTTCTGATTTAAAAGGAGTTGTTAATGTCGTAGCAAAATTTCTTATTGAAATTTGTCAATCATCGTCTCTTTTACCTTACCGAAAACAGGTTATTGTAAGGGAAATTTTAGATAAGATTTCTTGTGGTAGGAGGGAAAATGCAAGAGACATAGCAAATCAAGTTATTTTCTTCGTAAAAATATATACAAAACTTTTACCTTTTCTTCAAAATGAAATAGAAAGATATATTAAGGAATGGCTCAAAGTTAAAATATACTACTAGCTAAATAGGTTACCTTTAAGTTTTATTAATTCGTCTCTATTTTCAAGAGAGTGGAGTAATGTAAAATTGCATATCCATTTTAAATCAATCTCAGTCGTCGGATAATGCAAGTAATGTTAATAGTAGAATCCATATTAAGGGGTATGATAATGCAAGAATTACCTCAGAATCTCCCTGACCGGAACTATTTTCTATATTTTCTCCCTCTTCCAATAATTTAGATGCAACATCAATGCATTTGTTTGTAACAGATGAATGTAAAGTTGTATTCCAAAAATTATCTTTTTCATCTATGGAAGCCGGCTCCTCATTTATTAAGGAGTTTATAACGTCACAATTTTGAGTGGCATATTGCAAATCTGTATACCCTATCTTTATCAGATTCTCCACTCTCTCATCTGGCAAAGAACTCTCTGCAAGAAAAACAAAGTTTATTGTAAATAATAAAACACTTAATTTTAAAATAACATTGTTTAAATTTTTCATATTAATCTTCTTTGATTTATTGTTGTATCTTTCTACTTACAGCTTTTAGTATGATATTAAAAGACTCGTAAGCTTTGGAAACTATGGCAAGCTCGCCAGGTGTTAGTCTTTCTTGTTTATCTCGTATCAATACATTTGCTCCGTTTATTATTAATATTTCTACAACTAACGTACAATTTACAGAAGCTGCGTGATGTAAAGCTGTCTTTCCATTCTCATCTTGTTCATCTACGTTAGCTCCGTTAAAAATTAATTGAGCTACTTTACATTCTCACAACTCTCAGAAGCTTTGTGTAAATCTCCAGCATTCACGTGAAAACTTACTATAAAGAGTAATAAAGCACTGAATCTTAAATAAACTTTTTTTAACAAATTCATATTAATCCTCCTATTTGTTAATTAATTCTAAATTTTCAACAAAAAAATATGAAAGATGAAAAAATTTCAAAAAAAATAATATAAGTAAAATTTTTATTTAACTTATTAACCGAAATTTAGAAAAATATGTAATTAACAAAGCTAAATATAAATTTTCTAAAGTAGAATTTTGTATAAAAGCAGATATTTAATATAAAAAAATTCCTTAAAATAAATACAAACAACTTATATAGTTGTCTTTACTATAAGAGTTCGTGTGAGGGAAGAAAAATACTTGGTTCCTTTCAAAATTTCAAATAAGGTTCAATTAATTTGATAATTCTATCAAGATTATATTTTTTTGCTACCTGAAGAGGAGTTAGATTCTCATGGTTTGTTACAAATACATCCGCTCCCCTTTTTAGTAAGATTTTTACCGTTGTTTCACAGTTATTATAAGTAGCTAAGTGTAAAGCTGTATTCCCTTCAAAACGAGTTTTTAAATTTATATCCGCTCCTTGGTTTATTAAAGTTATTACTCCTCCAAATTGACAAAAAATAGATTCTATGTGTAACTTTGAGTATCCATTGATATCTAGATCATTTATGCTAGAACTCTTTGCAAGAAAAACAAAGTTTATTGTAAATAATAAAATACTTAAATTTAAAGTAATTTTAGCTACTTTCATATTAACCCCTTTATTTTAATAAAGAACTCAGTTTTGTCAATTAATGATTTTGTCAAGAAAAGCTCTAAAAAAACTTAAAATAAAGGTTAAACTTAGTTGAAATAAGAAAATAGATAGATAAATATAAAATGAAGCTTTGAGGAGCTTAAGATTTTTTTCTTCGCCTTTTACGACGGAGACGTTTTTGTTTTTTATTTTTTCTTTTCTTAATAAGAAAAAAAGTCCCTAAAGCTAAAGCTCCAATTCCTAAAAGAGCTAAATTAAAAGGAGAATGTAAAGGAGAAGATTCTTTTATTTGCCCCTCTTTATTTTCTGTCAGAAGATCATCTATGTAAGACCCCATAGAGTCTCCTGATTTCATAGAATCAGAAGCTCGGATTTTTGAAATAGCCTCTTCAATGTTTAAAACTCTTAGGCTATTGATAGCTTTTATAAAAGTAGCAACGTATTTTGTCCATAAAGTTTCATGAGCACTTAAAACAACTAAAATGCCTAGTTGAGAGGAGCTTTCTGGACAACAAACTGTGCCAACATAACGACTTATATAAGATTTGATTTCGCTACTAAGATGAGTTCCTTCTACCCATGGAAATTTGTTAGGATGGATATATTTAGGATCTCCTCCTAATTTTTTTGAAGTAATTTCTTCTTGGGATCTAGAAATCCAAGTTTTTTCGTTATTAAGGTGTTTTAAATAATTATCTCTTGTATCAAAACTTCCTGCTATTTTAGCAGTAACCGTAATAAGGGCCTCTAACTTTTGTTCTTGATTTTTATCATGGCAGACCCAATTTTGTTCAAAGGATTTACATTTCCAGTTTTCAGGAATTTCAAAACTCACATAAGAGGATTTAAATATTTTTCCTTGGCTTTCTAAAGAGAACAGTAAAAAAATACAGATAAAAACGAAAAAATGAGACTTAAACATAGCTTACTATAAAAGTATAAGAAAATAATCCAAAAGTAAAGATAAAAAAATGAGTTTATACTCTAATCGTAGGGTTTTTATATTAAAAAAAAACTAAAAATAATAAAGGTTTTTTTTAGAAAGATAAATTTAAAATTTATTAAAAATTAAAGAGATTGATTTTTGTTAGAGAATTTATTATTTTACTAATATGGATTTTCAACAATTGCAAACCTTTTGTGCTGTTGTTTCAGAAGGAAGTATGACAGAAGCAGCTTCTAAATTAAAAATTACACAACCCGCTGTAAGCCAACAAATGCGTCAGTTAGAAAAGGGATTTGGAGTAAAATTGCTGGTTCGTGATTCTAGAAAAGTGCAACCTACTATTCAAGGTCAACTCCTTTATGAAACGTCTAATAAAATTTTAACTCATGTCAACAATGTAAAGCACTCAATAAAAGCAATTTCCTTAGATTTATCTGGAGAAAGAATTCAAGTCTCTACGCTCAATTCTATAGGAATGTCTTTAGTTTCACCGGTTATTTCAAATTTTTTAAAACTTAATCAAGATATGAGTTTATCTTTGTCGTATGGAACAGGGGAGGAGGTTATTAAAAGAATGCAAAAAAAAGAAGTAGATTTTGTTATTATGCCAGATCTTAAAGAAGAATATGGACGGGATATTTCTATGTTTAAAAAACAATTTTTAATTAAAGATCCTCTGTATTTTGTAGGTTCAGGGAGAAATCATATTGTTCCTAAAGTTATTTCTATAAAAGAAATATCTCGATTTCGTTTGATTCAAGTTGAAAATCATTTTCCTCGATTTCAAAACGTATTTCAAACAACATTAAGAACCTTAAAAATTCCTTTTAGGATAAGTTTTGAGTCAGATAATGTAGGAACAGTCAAAAGGGCTATTGAATCAGGTCTAGGCTGTGGTTTTTTACCAGCACATAGCATTCATAAACAGTTGAGATTAGGACGTTTGAAAATAATAGATATAAAAGGTTTTAATTATTCTATCAATTTAAACTTTTACTCGAGGAGCTATGATAATAACAAGAATAAAATGATGGAGGTCCTAAGCTTATTAATACAGCAACAAACTCAATCCACTTATTGAAGCTGTTGTGGCAAAATTTCTATCTTTTAGGTTAAATTTGTTTGAAAAGAGTCTAATTTTTTGTTATTCTCATAAAAATGAAAAAAATTTTAAAATGTCTTTTGCTCTTTTTTATATTAAGTTCTTGTAAACACTTTATTCGTGAAAACCATGTTCTTGAAAAGAATTTTGAAAGTTCTTATGGAGATATTCCTTTAGACGAACACCCTGATGTAGATAAATGGATCAATTATTTTACAGGTCGGGGGCGAGAACATATGAAAATCTATCTTCAAAGATCCTCTCGTTATCTTCCCATTATGAAAGCTATTTTAAAGGAAAGTGGTTTGCCGGCAAATTTAGTTTATGTTTCTCTTATTGAATCTGGTTTTAGTCCAACAGCTTTAAGTCATGCAAATGCAGTCGGTTATTGGCAGTTTATTTATGGGACAGGAAAAAGATACGGTTTAAGAATTGATGGTTTTGTAGACGAAAGAAGAGATTTTATTTTAGCTACGAAAGCTGCGACTGAGTATTTTAAAGATCTTTACTCTCTTTTTGGTTCATGGCATTTAGCATTAGTTGCCTATAATGCAGGAGAGTACCGCGTAAATCGAGCGGTTTTAAAACATTATAATAGAGATTTTTGGTATTTAAGTGCTAGAAAAGCTTTACCAAGAGAGACAAGAAATTATATTCCAAAACTTATTGCAGCTATTCGCATCTCAAAAGATCCTCAAAAATATGGTTTTTTTAATCTTAATTATCAACCTCTTCTTAGTTATAAAGTTGTAGAGTTAAAAACAGGGATATCTCTTGAAAAACTATCTAAAAATTCGGGGTTAGATAAAAAAATCTTAAAAAGTTTAAATCCAAGTTATAAAGGAGATTATGTTCCTGTTTATGAAAAACCTACAGAAATTCGTGTTCCTGAAGATTATGTCTCAAAAGTTACTTTAGCTTTGAATGAAAGTTCCATGGTAAAACCTGAAAAAAGTTACCATTACCATTATTGGTATAGGGTAAAAAAGGGGGATAGTCTTTATAAAATAGCTTTGAAAAATAAAACGACAGTTAAACAGCTGAGACGAAAAAACAAATTAGGTCATCGTTCTTTAATTCGAATAGGTCAAAAGTTAAAAATTCCTACCCGTCATTTAGTTGCTAAAAAAGAACAGCCAAAAACCAAAACGATTCGTCAAGTATCGCAAAAAAACAGGGATATTCATATTGTTCAAAGGGGAGAAAATTTATCGAAAATTGCTACTCAGTATAGAATAAGCTTAGAGAACTTAAAAAAGTTAAATAATATTCAAGGAAGCCCTATTATTTATCCAAATCAAAGACTCAAAGTGAGAAAAAAATCTGAGTCTTCTTATCATTTAGTTCGTAAAGGGGAAACTTTGATAGGAATTGCAGAGCAGTATAAAATTCCTCTCCTTAATTTGATGGAGGTAAATTCTTTAAATTTTAAATCTGTTCTGATAGCTGGACGAAGACTTATAATTCCTAAAAAATAATTATCACAATAATATATACTTTGAATCGTATTATTTCTTACTACTAAAAGCTGTCAAGTCCTGTACAATTATTTTTAAAAATATTCTACTTTCTACGAATTTTCTAAAAAGCTCAAAATTGAAAATAATTCGATACAATTTTGTAAATTTGTTCTTAGTTTTATAGACTTAATTAACTTTAGATTCCAAATTCCTTGGAGAGAAAAATGGCTTTAGAAATAAAAAATAACAGATTTTTATAGAAATAATAACTAAAAAAACATTTTTTTAAGATAATTTATTAAGATCTCTTGATTTTTAGATGAATCTTATGATAGACAATTTAAAAATTTGAGAGGCTTTTATGCAAAACTTAAATATTCAGAATTTAATTTTAGCTGGTGTTCATTTTGGTCATGAATTAAAAAAGTGGAATCCAAAGATGAAGAATTTTGTTTATAAACAACAAGATGGTATTCATATTATTGATTTGAATAAAACCTTAGTGTACGCTAAAAGAGCTATGGCTTTTTTAGAAGAAACTTGTTCTAAAGGAGGACAGGTTGTTTTTGTTGGAACAAAAGATCAAGCCAGTTCTTCTGTTCAAGAAGCTGCAGAGAAATCAAATCAATTTTACGTAACAAAAAGATGGTTGGGGGGAACTTTAACCAATTTTGAAACCCTCAAAATTAGTATTGATCGGATGAAAAAAATTCAAAAGATTAAAGAACGTTTTGAAATGGATCATTATTCTAAAAAAGAAAAAAGCCGGATTGAGAAAGAATATAAAAAAATGGAAGAAAATTTAAAAGGGATTAAAGATATGAAGGATCTCCCTGCAGCTTTATTTATAGTAGATATTCAAAAAGAAAAAATTGCATTAGGGGAAGCTAAAAAGTTAGGTATTCCTGTTGTAGCTCTTGTTGATACTAACTGTGATCCCTATCTTTTAGAATATCCGATTCCTTCAAATGATGATTCTTTTAGATCGATTCAGTTTTTTTCGAATTTAGCAAGTGAGGCTTGTTTAAAGGGTTGGAAAACTTGGCAAAGTGATATGCACAAGGAACAACATTTAGAACAAAAAAAGACAGATAAAAAACAAAGTTCCGATGAAGGTCCTCAGGTTTTAAATGTGAGCAGAGGACGTCGTTTGGTTGCAGCGGGAACTGCAGAGGACATGGAGATCGAATTAGAATTAAAAAAAGAAGAAGACGAACCTAAAGAGAAATAAAAATGTCAGTATCAGCTCAAGAAGTTAAAAAATTAAGACAGGAAACAGGAGCTGGTTTTATGCTTTGTAAGGAAGCTCTTTTTGCGTCGAATAATGATATGGATAAGGCTAAGGAATGGTTAAAGAAAAAGGGACTTTCAACTGTTGCTAAAAAATCGTCTCGTCAAGCAGGGGAAGGTTTGATTTCTTCTTATGTTCATGGAGGAGGTCGAATAGGCGTTTTGTTGGAGGTGAATTCAGAGACAGATTTTGTTGCAAGAAACAAATACTTTAAACAATTTGTTAAGCAACTTAATTTACATATTGTAGCGATGAATCCTATTTATATTAAAGAATCAGAGATTCCTGTAAAAGTTGTTGAGAAGGAAAAAGAAATTTGTAAGTCACAAGCTTTAGTTAAAACACAAAAGAAAGAAATTGCCGAAAAAATTGCCACAGGTCTTTATAAAAAATGGTTAGAGCAGGTTTGTTTATTTCATCAGGAGTTTGTTAGGGATTCAGAAGAAAAAAAACAGAAAGTAGAAGAAGCTCTAATTGATTTGATTGCCCGTTTAGGGGAGAATATTGTAATTCGTCGTTTTTCACGATTTGCTCTAGGTGAAACGAATGAAGAAAAAAAAAACTAAAATTTTAAAACCTTCTTATAAAAGAATTCTTATAAAAATAAGTGGAGAAATACTAGCTGGAGATCAAAATTTTGGTCTTCATACTAATATGTTAAGACAAATTGCTGAAGAGTTAAAACAAGTTCATGATTTAGGAGTTCAAGTCGCTATTGTAATTGGGGGAGGAAATATATTTAGAGGAGTAGAAGCTGTTAAAAAAGGAATGAATCGTGTTAGCTCAGATCATATTGGAATGTTAGCTACTTGTATTAATGCTTTAGCTCTTCAAAATATATTAGAGCAAAATCAGGTTGCTGTGAGAGTTCTCTCAGCTATTGAAATATCAGATATGGCTGAACCTTATATCTATAGAAAAAGTCTTCGTCATTTAGAGAAAAATCGAATGTTGATTTTTTCAGGAGGGACAGGGAATCCTTATTTTTCAACAGATACCTCATCTGCTTTAAGGGCAATGGAAATTTCTGCAGATGTTTTGTTAAAGGCTACAAAGGTAGAAGGTGTTTTTGATAAAGATCCTGTTTTTGATAAAAGAAGTAAAAAGTTTAAGACTATTAGTTATACAGATATTTTGAAGAAAGATTTGAAAGTTATGGATGGAGCAGCTGTTAGTTTATGCCGAGATCATAAGCTTCCCTTCATTATATTTAACTTGAAGAAAAAAGGAAACCTTGTAAAAGTGGTTTGTGGAGAAAAAATAGGAACTTTTGTTCATTAGAAAAAGGAGTTTTACATGTCTTATGTTGATTCTATGAAAGAAAAAATGGAAAATAATATCTCGGGTTTTAGAAATGGAATTCGAAGTATCCGTACAGGTAGAGCTAATCCTGCTCTTTTAGATTCTGTTACACTTATTTATTATGGGAAATCAACTCCTTTGAATCAAGTTTCTAACATTAGTGTTATAGCTCCTCGAACTCTTCTAATTATTCCATGGGATATTAAGGCTTTGAAAGATATTGAGCAAGCTGTTGTAAAAGCTAATTTAGGGGTGAATCCACAAAATGATGGAAAAAACATCCGTTTGATTTTACCAGACTTAACAGAAGAGCGAAGGAAAGAGTTAGTAAAAAAAGTGAAAAAGATGGGTGAAAAATGTTATATTGAAATTAGAGCTTGTCGAAGGGAAACTATGGAAGAAGTGAAAAAAGCTGTTAAAGCTAAAGATATGAGTGAAGATGAACAAAAGAAATTAAATGATGAGATTCAAAAAACAACTCATCTTTTAACAGATAAAGTAGAAAAACTCATACAAGAAAAAGAAAAAGAGATTATGGAGTTTTAGTTTGTGTCTTCTTTTAAACATTTAGCCATTATTATGGATGGGAATGGGACTTGGGCTAAAAAAAGACATCATCGCCGGGTTTTTGGTCATATTAGAGGACTAAAAACTGCTTTAAGGATTATCAAGCACTGTTCTCAAATACAAATTCCTTTTTTAAGTTTGTTTACTTTAAGCAAAGAGAATTTTAACCGTCCAGCTGAAGAAATAGAACTTTTAATAAAACTTTTAGATAAAGCTTTCGATAAATATATTCCGTTTTTATTTCAAAATCAAATTCGGTTTTGTCCTCTAGGAGATATTTCTGTGTTTTCGAAAGATTTGAGAGAAAAATTAATTCAATCCCAAAATCAAACAGAAAAACACAAAGGATTAAATCTCATTCTTGCTTTAAATTATGGGGGACGACAAGAAATTATTCAAGCCTTCCGTAAGGCTTATGTGTATTATTTTAATCAGTCTGTATTCCCTAAAAATATTAAAGAGAAAGAGATAGCTTCTTTTTTTCCTTCTGCAAATTTTCCTAATCCTGATTTACTTATTCGTACAGGGGGAGAAAGCCGTATTTCTAATTTTTATTTATGGTCTTTGGCTTATACAGAACTTTTTTTTACCCAGACTTTATGGCCTGATTTCACAGCTCAAGAGTTAGAGCAAATTCTTCAAAATTTTAAACAAAGAGAAAGACGCTTTGGTCTGATTTAAAAATATGTGAATTGGTGTTAATTTTGAAACAGTTGAAAAAAAGATCTTTTTATTTTAATTTGAAGTCAAGATAAAACCAATAGGTAAGGAAATTTAATTGGAACATTTTTTTAATTTTTTGAGTTTTTTCCAAAAAGCTTTTTTTATCTTAGGACCTTTTATCATTTTGCTTGGCATTTTGATTTTTATTCATGAGTTAGGACATTTTTTAGTTGCTCGATTTTTTAAAGTTAAGGTAGAAATTTTTAGTTTAGGTTTTGGTCCTAAAATTTTAAAATATAAAAAAGGAGACACTCTTTATTGTCTCTCTCTTGTACCCTTAGGAGGGTATGTAAAAATGTTTGGAGACAACCCACTTGAGGAAGTTCCTGAAAGAGAAAGACACCAAGGTTTTTTATATAAGAAAGTATATCAAAAATGGTTGATTGCTTTTGCAGGACCTCTTTTTAATTTTCTTTTTACTTTACTTGCTTTTTTTTCCCTTTCTCTTTTAGGTAGACCGAATCTTCCTGCTAAATTAGGAGATATTTCTGAAAATTCTTTAGCATTTCAAAAAGGATTTCGTTCAGGAGATCTTATTTTATCTGTCAATCAGGAGAAAATTTTTGATTATGAAGAGTTGAATAAAATCCTTCAGGAAAAGGTAGGAGAAACTCTTGCTTTTGAAGTAAAAAATGAAAAAGGCTTGATCAAAAATATTACAGCTAAAGTTCAAAAACAAACTCTTTCAGATCCTATTTTTTTAGAACAAGATATTGGTTTTATTGAAGGGTTTACAATTTTATCCCAGGGATTACGTTTAGGAGTGAGTTCTAATTCCTTAGCATTTCAAAAAGGATTTAGAACTTTTGATGTTATTTTAGAAGTGGGAGGGGTTCCTTTAAAATATTGGAGAGAGTTAAAATTATTGTCTCCGGCTAAAAATTATGAGTTAAAAATTGAAAGAAATTCTAAAGTGCAAACTCTTTTTATTGAGTTAGATGAAGAGCTTTCTCTTTTGGATTTAGGTTTAGAATCTTCTTTATTGTATATTGAAAAAGTGGGTCCTAAGACTCCAGCGAGGAAGGCAGGTTTAAAAAGAGGAGATCGTTTGATTTCTATTCAAGGGGAAGGGCTTAAAACATGGACTCAAGTTTTAAGTTTTGTTGAAAATTCTCAAGGGGAAAATTTGATTTTAGAGTATCAGAGAGGAAAACAAATTAAAACAATTTCCATAGCCCCAAAAAAAATCTTTGTAGAGGGAAATCTTAAAAGTAAATATATGTTGGGAATTGCTTCTGCATGGTATAATGTCTATCCTGAAAAAATCTTAAGAAAATATTCTATATTTCAAGCTCTTATCTATTCGGGGACAGAAACTTGGAAATGGTTAACTGTCACTTCAGTCGGTCTTGTTCGTTTAATTACAGGAGATCTTTCAGTGAGAACGATGGCAGGTCCTATAACTATTGGTCGTATAGCTCATAGTTCTTTTTCTGAAGGTTTTTATTCTTTTTTATTTATGATGGCTCTTATTTCCCTTAATCTTGGTTTTTTAAATTTATTACCTATCCCTGTTTTAGATGGAGGACATATTTTATTTTTTACGATAGAGGCTGTTTTAGGGCGTCCTCTTAATTTAAAGAAACTTATTTTAGCTCAACAGCTAGGACTTATTTTTCTTTTAAGTTTTATGGTGTTTGTTCTTTTTAATGACATTTATAATTGGTTTAGTGCTTGGTAATGTCTTATCTTTTAGTTTTTGATTGTTCTTTACCAACAGCAAGTTTAGCTGTACTTAGAAAAAAAGATTTAAAATGTTTAGTTGAAAAAAAATGGATAGCTAAAGCTCCTACATCTTCTCATAGTGATTTATTGCCTTTAAAAATGTCACAAGCTTTAGAAGAGGTAAAGCTTTGTTTAAAGTCTTTAAGTTCTTTAATTGTTGGGGTGGGTCCTGGACGTTTTACAGGAGTTCGAACAGGTCTTTGTGTTGCTAAAGCTCTAGCTTATAGTTTAACTATTCCTGTGTACCCTATAAATAGTTTACGGCTTATAGCTAAAAGCTTTTCTGATTCAAAAAATGTCTGTGTTGCTTTACAAGCTTTTAAAAATCAAGTTTATTACGGAGAATTTTTGAATCAAGAGCTTTTAACTCTTTTAACATTTGAAAGTTGGGAAAAAAAGATGAAGAGTTTTAGGGAACCTGTCGTATGTCTTTCAGATTTAGAAGATTTTTATCCGTTTAAAAAAGAGAATTTTTCAAAAGTTGATTTTAAAAAACCTCAGATTTCCTCCCTTGCTTTAGCTGAAATAGCCTATAGAGAAAATATCTGTCCTCTAACTTGGAATAAATTAAAAGCTAATTATATGAGATCTCATTTCTAAAAATTCCAATGAAGTTTTTTTAAAAGAAAGTTTATATCCTCTGACCAAGGAATTTTAAAAGAAAGTTTCTTTTTTGAATGAGGATGAATCAAGCTAAGTTGAAAGGCATGGAGAGCTACTCGGTTTAATTTTTTAATATCTTCTTTTAGAGCTGTATCTTTTATAGCAGAGAGCTTTTTTGTTCCATAAAGAGAATCCCCTAGAATAGGAGAATGGAGGGAAGAGAGATGGACTCTGATTTGATGGGTTCGACCCGTGTGAAGTTTACAATGAAGCCAAGCTAAACCACTTTCATGTTTTTTGAGGACTTTATAAAAAGTAATCGCTTTTTTAGAACCTGTGCTAAACTCTTTAAAAGAAGCAAATTTTTTTCTATGGATAGGATGTCTTTTAATCCAGCTCTCTATTTTTCCTTCAAGAGCTTGAGGACCTTTTATCACAAGAGCATAGTAGTCTCTTTGAATTTCATGATTTTTTAAGGCTGAAATAAGAGCTTCCTCTGTAAATTTATTTTTAGCTACAACTAAAAGACCACTTGTTTCTTTATCTAGTCTATGAACAATTCCTGGACGAAGAGGAGAAGAACCTGAGGAAAGTTTTTTGTTATGGGCTAATAAGACATTGACTAAGGTTTTGTCTTTGTTTCCAGCTCCTGGGTGAACAACTAAGCCTGCGGGTTTATTGAGAATTAAAAGGTCTTTATCTTCAAAAATAATATCTAAAGGGAAAAAGTAAGGTTTTAATAACTGAGATTTTATAGTTGTTAAATAAACAGATAAGATTTCTCCTTCTTTGAGTCGATAAGAAGCTTTGATTGCTTTTTGGTTTATAAAAACTTTTTGATTTTGGAAAAGCTTTGAAGATTCAGAGCGGGAAGTAACAATCTTTTTTTGAATTAAAAAAAGATCGGCTCTTAATTGATCTTGCTGTTTTTTGATGAGAATTTTTTTTAAAAGATCTGTTTTTTTCAAAAAGTAACTCTTTTTTTAAAAGATAAAGTTATATTTTATAAAAAACAACTTGTTTTTTATTTATGAAAAATCAAACTTTTTTTATTCTTTCTTTCATAGGAGTTATTGTTTTTTTACTCTACAATTTTTAATTTCTACCTTTTTTATTAGCCATTTTTCTTTTTTCAACCAGTCTAAACTGACCTCACAGCTAAAAACCTTCTTATTTTTTCGAAAAATAATAAGAAAAAAAGCTTGAATTTTCTTAGAATCTAAAAAGTGAGCTTGAAGTTTTTCATAATTCAAAACAACTGTTGAACCTTCTTTTAAATACCACATGATCAAAGAGCGAATTTGATTGAGAGATTGAGCTTGGTAAATCTGACCTTCATAATTTGCTGTAAATTTTGCATCGTATTTAATGTATTTTGTTATTTTTGAGATCAAAGCGATTTTATTTTTTTCTTTGTTAAGAGAGCTTAATTTTATGATTTTCTTTGTTTTTTTAAGGATAAATTTTTCAGGGCTTTCGAAAAATTTATAAATCCCGTAAATAGAACAAGCAAGAGCTATAGATAAGACAATCTGTTTTTTCATTTTACTTGTTAGAAAAATTATTATAGAAAATTTATTTAAAACAAAATATTCAAAAAATCAAAAAGATTTAAAAATAAAATTTAAGATAAGGATTTATTTACCGATTAGCTAAAGAGAATGATTAAAAATAAAATTTCAGATTTTTTAAAAAAAAAAGCTATTTTTTTATTCTCTTGGAAAGTTGTTTTTTTATTTTTTTTTCTTTTCTTGTTTATTTTATCGTATATCTTTTTTGAAAAAGAAAAGAAAGTCTTTTTTAATCTTTTCAGAAAACAATATATAAAAAAATTGAGCCGGGTGGAATTTGAGGAAAGTGGCTCTAAGTTTCGAATCATCAAGTTAAAAAAGAAGGATAAAATCTACTTAGAAATTTTATCAGAACAATCAAATCAATCCTATCAAGAGGTTCAAGTTTTAGAACTCACAGGAAATAGAGAAGCTTATTTTGATTATTGGGAAGAGAGATTTTCTTTATCTGTTTTCGATTATGATGGAGATGGAACTTTAGATATAGGAGCAACAACTTTTGATTCTTTTTTTAAACCTCATTTTCATCTTCTTGTTTATAATAAAAAAGATCAAAAATTTAATCTTCGTAAATTAAAGTATCAAGCTAAAGTTGAAGTTAGACCAGAGTAAAAAGCCAAGAAAATATCTTAAGATATATAAAAGAATTCTTACAAAATCAAAAAGATTTCAAAAAAAACTGTGATAAGAAACAATCCAATTTTTTTAAAGCTTCGTTTCATAAAGAAAATTTCTTAGTAATTTAAATAGTTATTTTTATTGTTTTATTATTTTACAAGGATTGTTTACTGTGTGGTCAATTTAAAAAAAAAATGTTTTAATTTGAGACAGATATTAAAAAAAGCTTAATACTTTGCTTAGCTTACCGATCAATGGGTTATAGATATTAAACTTAGTGGAGTATTATGAGAAATAAAAAAGAAAATAAAGTTTTAACAGATATTATAATTTTAAATACAAGAAAAATCTTATTTCGTTGTAGTGAGTTAGTTTTAGCAAATAAAACAGGACTCACTTTTAGAATCAAAAAAACTTCCTTTGATTTTTCTCAAAGAGAAACACAAAACTTTTTGAATCTTCCTGTAGAACTTTTTTTATCTCAATATGAGATTCCTTTTTTTGGGGAAATTGATTTTATTCAGGATATAGACAAGTATTTTCTTGAAGTAAAGATTCGTTTTATGTCAGAGACACCTTTTTATTATAGAGAGTGTTTAGGAGAACTTCTCAATTAAAAATGGGTTTTTTGTGTGATTTGAGAAAGAGTTAATTTTAAAATACATTTTAAAGGTTTTATTACAGAAGAATTTTTTAAGTGTGAGGTTTGAAAATCTTTAAAGTTATACTTGTTAAAATCCATTCTCATTTGGTTTAAGCTCATTTTTTTTTTTAAATCTTTTTTATGGTACTGTAAAACTAAAGGAGTTTTTAAAAGATTTTGTCCTTGCTCTAAAAGCAGTTGTTCCATTTCTAAAAAGGCTTCATGGTTTTTATCTTTATCTTTTAAATCTAAACTTGCAACAAAGATATAACCATCACTTCCTTTAATTAAAATTTTATTATCTTCTTTGGATTCATTATTGATGTGATAAATATGGAAATAGGTTTGTAGATTTAAAATTTGTCCTAAATGAATAATGATTCCATAAATAGGTTCTTTAAAAGGTAAGCACATCCAAGTGATTTTTTGTGGAATACAAAAATCAAGAATAGATTTCAAAGAACTTTTTTTTCCAACTCCTTTAGCTCCAAAATAGCTTATTTTAAGATGAAGTTCTTTAGCATTTACATTTACAATTGACATTTAAAGGTAATTTCTATTTTCAATTGCTTGTTTAAGGGTTTTATCATCGACAAAAGAAAGATCACTTCCTAAAGGTATTCCTAAAGCGGGACGAGAAATTTTTACATTTGAATTTTTAAAGATTTCTTTAATATAAAGAGCTGTTGTATCTCCTTCTAGGTCTGAATCAAAGGCTAGAATAAGTTCTTTTATTTCCTTTTCAACAACTCGTTTTTGAAGTTGTTGAAGGGTTAGATTTTCAGGGTGAATATTGTTTAAAGGAGATAAAACTCCATGGAGAACATGATAAGATCCTTTAAAGCTCCCGCAACTTTCCATTCTGAAGACATCAAAAGCTTGTTCTACAACGCAAAGAATTTCCGACTTTCTAGAATTATCTTTACAAAAAGAACATAGATCTTCTTCTTGAGTGAAGACAAAACACTGGGAGCAGGTTTTAATTTTATGTTTTAATTCTGTCAGTAATTTAGAAAGCTGTTGTAGATCTGAATTTTTTGTTTTTAAAAAATATTGAACCATTCTCTCTGCACTACGAGGCCCGACACTTGGTATTTTTTTAAGTTCAAAAAGGAGAGATTGAAGATGAGGGAGTTTCATAAGCTTTTATTTCAGAAGTCTTTGTTTTCTTTGTCAATCTTTTTAGTTGATTTAATTGTTGCATTAAATATATTTTGAGTTTGTTGAACGAGAGGATCTTTTTGAGCTTCTTTGAAAAGCTCTTCTTTATTTTTTTGTTCTTTTTCTTGTTGAAGAGTCTTTTCAAGAGGATATTTAAAATGATACTCTAGATGGGCTTTCTGAGAAGGCTTTAAGAAGTTATTAAATTCTTGTTCTAGTTTTTTTTGAAATAAAGGATCTTCTAATTTTTTTTTTAAATAAGGAAAATTCTCTGGAATTAAAAGAACAAACACAAAATCTGTTTTTTTCTTTATGGAAAGGTTTTCTATATGAGAACTTAAAAGAGAGTCTTTCTTTTTCAGATAATCTAGAAAATCAAATCTACGGTCGAAAGGTTTAAGTTTTAGTTTTGTAGGTTCCTTAGTTTTGTCTGAAGACTTGTTTTTTTGTTTGGAGACAGTAGAATCTTCTTTTTTTGGATTCAAATTTGAATTTTTTTCTAAGGAATTTAAATTTGGCTTTACAAAAGGGAAAGGAACTAAAGATTCAATTTGAGGAGCAGAACACATTCTTAATAAGAGAACTTCTAGAACAAGTTCGCTGTCATAACAGAGATTCATTTCTCGTTCTCCTTTTAAAAGCATATCAAAAAGAAAGTGAAGTTGTTCATAGGAAAAAGAGGAAATAAGATTTTTCTTTCTATCAATTTCTTCTTGCCAACCATGGACGAGAGGAGGTTTATTTGTTGGATTTTTTTTTAAAAATAAAAGTTGACTAAAGTTTTCAATAAGCTGTTGTAAAAAGATTTTAGGAGAAAAATTTTTGCTTCTTAAGTCAGAAATTAAGGAAATTATTTTTTCCTCTTCTTGATTTATAAGAGCTTTGAGGCAATCTTCTAAAATTTGAGGGTCGCTTAAGCCTAAAAGCTTCATGACTTCGCTTTCTTTTGAATCTTTCCCGCAAAAGGTGACAATTTGATCTAATAAACTTTGAGCATCTCTTAAGGAACCTTGAGCCTGTTTAGCTATGGTCCATAGAATATTTTCAGATAAGAAAAAATCTTCTTTCTCACAAATTTTTTTTAAATGCTCTTTTATAATAGGAGTGGAAAGTAAATGAAAATCAATCTTTTGGCAACGGGACAAAACAGTAACTGGGATTTTATGGCTTTCTGTTGTTGCCATAATAAACACGACATGTTTTGGAGGCTCTTCTAAAGTTTTTAATAGAGCATTAAAAGCACTCTGAGAGAGCATATGAACTTCGTCAATAATATAAATTTTCCAATATCCTGTACTAGGCATATAAGAAATCTTATCTCTTAGATCACGAATGGCATCTACTCCATTATTACTAGCTCCATCAATTTCTATGACATCTAGATGTCGACTGTTAGAAATAAAAATACAATCATCACATTTTTGACAGGGGAGTAAATCTTCCTTTTTGTAAGGACATCTGAGACTCTTAGCTACAATCCGTGCAGTTGAAGTTTTTCCTGTTCCTCTAGGTCCTGTGAAAAGGAGTACGGGATAGAGGCGATTTGTTTTTAAAGCATTTTTTAGAGTTTGACTCGCCGAATTTTGACCTATAAGTTCTTCAAAATTTTGAGGTCTCCATTTTCTAGCTAGAACTTGATAAGACATTTATAAAAAGATTACTATTTTTTTTCTTTTTTGTCTAGCCAGTGAGATATAAGCAATCCTTTTCCTTTAGGTATGCGAATAGGGTGTTCAGAAATGTATTTTGGAATAAGGTGAGTCTTTAAATCAGGATTGAGCTTTTTGAGATCTGCAAAAGCAATTTTTGTATTTGTGGAGATTTCTTTTAAATGAGTTCCTCCCGGAATAAAAAAAATATCATATTGATAAGGAGTTAAAATGACAAATTCCTTAAATCCATAATCTGCAGGATATTTTAAAAGGTGAACAACAGCTAAAATCTTAGGTATATAAAGAGCTGTTTCTTTAGGGAAGTCTGGTTTTTTTCTGAGTGTCCAAAAGTTATTATCTTTATATTTTTTGATTAAAGAATTTAATCTTTTCTCTCCCATATTATAGGCTGACATAGCTAATAACCAGTTTTCAAAATCAATATAAAGTTTATATAAATAAGAAGCTGCGGCCTTTGTGCTTTTTTCAAAATCTCTTCTTTCATCAATCCAAGGGGTGATTCTCAATCCAAACTGCAAACCAGTACTTTGAATAAACTGCCAATAACCGACTGCATTTGCACGACTTACAGCATGGGCAGAAAAAGAACTTTCTATAGCACTCATTGCGACCAGTTCTTTAGGTAAGTTTTTGGACAAGAAAATTTTTTCCATCATAGGAAAATAACGGTAAGACTTTTTAAGCCAAGGTTTTAAATAAGAATTTGGATTTTTACTGAAAAAAGAGATCCATCTTTGAACTTCAGGATTATAGATTTTAGGAAAATTTTGAATCTTTTTTTTTTGCGGAGAAGGAGGCAATTTTTTAGTAAAACCTTTTTGTAAAAAGAAAATAAAACAAGTCAGAAAAAAGATACGTAGTATCGAAAGCATAGGTTTAAGTATTAGAAAAAATAATTATTAGGTCAAAAAATGACACAAAGCTCTAAAAAGGGTTTTTCCTAAATTTAGCTGATTTGTATATCATTACAAATTTCGTTTTAAAAAAAATTTAAGAACAGGATTGATTTTATTAGGGAAGGGAAAAAACATTTGAAAAAATGAAATAAAATTAAATTATTACGAATTCGAAGTGACTTTTCTTAGATATTTATTAAATTTACTTATTTTAAATAAAAAAGTTGACATAGAAATAAATAGTGTTACTTTAAGTTGCTATTCCTTTGTGATGCCCAGATCCAGAGAATATGTTTTTTGTAAACTAAAGAATCAATCAAGGAGGATTCATGTTGGTTTTAACAAGAAAAGTTGGAGAAAGTATAACAATAGATGGTGATATCCATATCAGTATTGTTAGAGTTCAAGGGAGACAAGTTCGTGTAGGAATTTCTGCTCCTAAAGATCGAAAAGTTCAAAGACCAGAAATATCTGCTACTCAAAAAGCAGTGGAGTCTATTGTTTTACCAAAAGCATCTTTGATGTAAGATAGATCTTAATAGATCTTGTATCTATGAGATTTTGGATTGATAGAGCTTGTTTGAAGGAAGGTTATTTTCTTATTAAAGATGACTTATATCATCATATCTGCCGTGTTTGTAAAATTCAAAAGGGAGAACATTTTGAGTTATTTTGTGAAGGCTTACAAAAATATGAAGTTTTTTTAGATTCCCTTTCTAAAACTCAAGCTCTTGCAAAAATTGTAAAAAGCTATCCTGTTCCACCTTTAAAAAAACCATATTTAAATCTAGCGGTCTCTTTACCTCGTATGACCACTTTTGAGTCTTTAATTGAATATTCTGTTCAATTGGGAGTTAAGCAAATACAGCCTTTTTTTTCTGAATTTAGTTTTTTTAGAAAAGAATCGGAATTCAAAAAATCTCGTTTTAAAAGGTGGAATAAAATCATACAACATCATTTGGCTTTAACAGGAAGAACTCAGACATTACAAATTCAAAAACCCGTGTCTTTATCTCAGATTCAAATACCCTCTGATCACGTTGTTTTTATAGCTTATGAGGGGAGTAAAAAAAACTTAAAAGAGCTTAGTTCTTCTTTTGAAAAAAAATTTGAATTTCCTAATGAGATTTGGATTTTTATAGGGAGTGAAGGAGGTTTTTCTTTAAGAGAATTGCAAGCTTTTCAGAAAACTTGCTCTTCCTCTAAATTTTTTTCTATGGGAGAACAAATTCTAAAAGTAGAAACTGCTGGTTTATTTGCTTTAAGTTTATTAAAGTATCACTATGATGTTTAAAGAGTTGATTTTATTTTTCTAAAAAAAGTTTTTTAAGTTTTTTAGATTCTTTCTTAGGATTCCTTTTCAAAATGGATACAGTTTCTAAGTCCTTGTAAAATTTATATTGCTTATAATGTTGTTTTGAATTAGCTTTTGCAAAAGGAATTTGTTTAAAATGAAAATACCTCGTTCTCAAATTAGCAGTGAAGAATTACAAAAAATTTTTGATGAGAGTTATATCAGTCAACAGCATTTTTTTAGCAGAGAAGTTCCTTCAATTTCTTCTTTGAATTTTTCAGAAGAAGAGGGTAAAGAAAAAATCAAAACACAAACTAAAAAGAGCTTGTAAAGATGTGGAAGACTATTAAAGAATTTAAAGATATAGAGTTTGAAAAATATCAACAATCGATTGCACGAATTACAATAAATCGTCCTAACTTACGAAATGCTTTTCGTCCTCTTACAGTTAAAGAAATGAAAGAAGCTTTTGAAATATGTCGAGATGATACAAAAGTGTCTGTTGTCATTTTAAGGGGTAAAGGAGATAAAGCTTTTTGCTCGGGAGGAGATCAAAATGTTAGAGTTAAGGGAGGATATAGGGATTCTAAGGATTCCTTAGCTCGTTTAAATATTTTAGATCTTCACAAACAAATTCGCTCTTTACCTAAACCTGTTATTGCCAGTGTAGCAGGTTATGCTGTGGGAGGGGGACATGTTTTACATGTGGTTTGTGATCTTACTATTTGTGCTGATAATGCCCGGTTTGCTCAAGTAGGACCTAAAGTTGGTTCTTTTGATGGAGGACTAGGGAGTTCCTATCTTTCTCGGATTATAGGTCAAAAAAAAGCAAGAGAAATGTGGTTTTTGTGCCGTCAATATTCAGCTCGGGAAGCTTTAGAAATGGGCTTGGTAAATCATGTTGTTTCTTTAGAAGATTTAGAAAAAGAAACTTTAATTTGGGCTCAAAAAATTTTAAAACATTCTCCAACAGCTCTTCGTTGTTTAAAAATGGCTCTCAATGCGGACTGTGATGGTCAAATAGGTTTATTAGATTTTTCAGCTCAAGCAACACTCCTTTATTATTTAACTCAAGAGGCAGAAGAAGGAAAAAAAGCTTTTTTAGAAAAAAGAGAACCTGACTTCTCTTCTTTTCCTAGATGGCCTTAACTTAAGTTTATATGCTTTCTTTTTTTAAAAAATACAGTAAGCTTTTTTTAAAAGGTTCTAGAGTTAAGACTTTGTTAATGAGCCTCATCCCTTCTTTTATGTCTATGGCTTTAGTCTATAAACACAGCTTTGTTTTTGATAAGACTCTCTTTCTTTTAACTTGCTTTTCTATTTTATTTATTCAAATAGCGGTTAATCTTTTTAACGATGCTTTAGATGGTAAAGAAGGTCTTGATAATAAAAAAGAACGTTTAGGACCTCTACGTTTAGTTGGATCAGGAGAAGCAAGCTTTTTTGAAGTTCGAGCGATGGGTTTTTTTGCTTGTATCATGGCTGTTTTACTTGCAATTCCTTTAATCTTTAAAGGAGGAATTCTGGTTCTTATCATGGGTTTTTTGTCTCTTTTAAGTTGTTACTTTTATACAGGTTCCTCATACTCCCTTGTGAAAATGGGATTAGCTGAAATTTTTTGTTTTATTTTTTTTGGTTTTTTTATTGTCTTTGGAGTTTATTATATACAGACATTGAAGTTTTCATGGGATTTAATTTATTTAAGTATTCAATGTGGTTTTTGGAGTGTTTCTTTTTTATTAATTAACTATTTAAGAGATGAAAAAATTGATAAAAAAAGAGGAAGAAAACATTTTGTAACTCTTTTAGGCAGAGAAAACTCTTTATTTGTTGTGGGAGTTTTTCAAGCCTTTATTTATTTGCTTTGTTTTTACTGGTTAAACAGTTATCCTAAAGCGGGAATTTTGTCTTTTTGTGCAATCTTTTTTTCTTGCTTTTTACTTTATCAAATGTATCAGAGAACATCTCAAAAATATAATCAATGTTTAGCTTTTCTTAGTTTTTCTTATAGTTTTTTTTGTTTTATGTGGATATTAGGTTTATTTCTTTAAAGGTATGAATTCGAGCCTAAAAGAATCTATCAAATTTAAACTTTTTATTTCCCCTTATAGCTTAAGATGGAAAAAGAGTAAAAACCCCGGCTTAGAAGGGACTTTATTTGCCTTTGATTTTGGTTCAAAACAAATAGGTTATAGCGATTTTTTGCCTTGGCCTTCTTTTGGTGAAAAAACTTTAAGTTGTCAGTTAGAAGATATTAAAAAAGGAAAAGAATCACAAAGATTCAAAATCGCAAAATACAATGCTTTTATAGATGCTCAAGCAAGGAAAGAGAAAAGAAATCTTTTTTTTTCCTTAAACTTTATCCCTAGTCATTTTTTGATTGAAGATATAAATAAGTTTAAACAATTTCAAAGTCTAAAAAATTTTAAAACAGTCAAAGTAAAATTAAAAGCAAAAAACAAATTAGAACAGACAGAAGCTTTAAGACATTTGAGTGAAAAATTTCCCCATTTGAAGTTGAGATTAGACTTAAATGGAGATTCCTTTAAGGAATGGAATTTATCTTTTTTAAAAGAAAAAATTGATTTTATAGAGGACCCTTATTTTTCTTCTCTCCACAATTTTTCTATTTTAGCAGAAGATTGGTTAGCTTGTTCAGAGGCTCAAGTTAAAATTGTAAAACCTTCTCGTGATTTTGTGTTTTCTGTAAAAAATTTTTGGAATAAGAAAAGAATTATCTTTACCCATAGTTTTGATCATCCTTTAGGTCAAGTAAGTACTCTTTTTTGGGCTTCTCTCTTTTACAAATATTACCCTTCTTTTTTTGACACCGGTTCTTTTTTAAATTTTCATAGGAAAAAAGTGTCTAATTATCCTTTAGAATATAGAAATGAATTATTGATTCCTCCTAAAGGTTTTGGCTTTGGATTTAGTCGTGCTTTAAAAGAAGAGAAGTGGGAAAAATGGATCTAAATAAACTTGGGGAATTGTAATGAAATTGTTAATTAATGAAAGTAAAATAGACTGGACGAGTCCTCAAAGCCATTATTTTTTTAATACCAGGCATCCTCAAGCTCTTGAATTTAGAAAAATAGCTCAACAAATACCTATTTTAAAAAAACATATTTATCTTTACACCTCTAGTTATTCTAAAATTTGTTTGCTTTCTAAAAAAGCTCTTTTATTTTCAGCTCGCCTAGTTAATCAAAATCTTCAAGCGAGTTCTAAAGATAGATGGCTGATTTGTTTGCCTTTTTTTCATGTAAGTGGCATCTCTATTTTAGCAAGGGTTTTTTTATCAAGAAGCTCTTATTTTATTCAAGAAGGAGCCTGGAATCCTTATGTTTTTAGAAAAAGAATTCAAGAAGAAAAAATCACTTTAAGTTCTGTTGTTCCAACTCAAATTTATGATTTGGTTCAAAAAGGTTTAACAGCCCCTAAAAGTTTGAGAGTTCTCTTGGTGGGAGGAGATTATTTATCTCCTGATATTTATAAAAAAGCAAGAGAGCTGTTTTGGCCTCTTTTAATCTGTTATGGGGCTACAGAGACCTGTTCTCAGATAGCTTCTTCTTCTCTCGATTCATTAAAAGAGAACACTTTTCCAAAAATGAAAATTTTACCTTCTATTCAAGTAGAATCTGTTCAAAAAAAGAAAGATGGCTATGGTTTTCTAAAAGTGAAAAGTCAGGCTTTAGTAAGTGCTTACTTTGATTTAGAAAAAAGAAAAATTTATGATCCTAAAGATAAAGAAGCTTGTTTTGTTTTAAAAGATTTTGCTTTACTCAAAGAAAATCATTTAAAAATTCGAACAAGATTTAAGGAGCAAATTAAGATTTTAGGAGAGAGTGTGAATTTACAAAAGCTTCGTTTAAAATTAAAAGAATTATCTCAAAAACAAGGGATAGAAAGTTTCTTGCTTTCTATTCCTGACAAAAGAAGAGGTTGCTGTTTGAGTCTATTGGGTTTTGCCGGTCATTTTGAAAAACTCTCTTTTTTGGCAAAACAGTTCAATCAAGAGGTCTCTGGATATGAGAAAATTCAAAATTTATATTTGATATTTCAAACGTCTCAATACAGGTTTTTAAAGTTAAAACCTGAATTTTTTTTGGAGAAATTAGGTTTGAAAAAATAAAAATACAATTAAATTTGAAAGAATATAAAAAGAAGATATAATAAAAAGAATGATATTAGGAAAACAAAAGTTTTTAAATAGAAGAGCTTTTAGTATGCTTGAACTATTGACGGCAACAACTCTTATGGCTGTTTTAGCAACGATTGGTGTAAAAAATTATAAATCCCAGATCAATAAAGCTTACATCGCAGAAGCTCAACAAAGTCTTTCTTTTGTCTATAATTATGAACAGGTTTTTTTTAATAATTGGAATTCTTACCATGCAAATTTAATGATAATAGGAGCTGTTCCTTCAGGTGTTTACAATTATGATGTAGGGTTTACATCTCCAGGGCCTAAGATAGGAGGAAATTTAAATGAATATCCCATAAAAAAGATTCTTGGTGTAAGAGGATGTTCTTCTTTTAAAGAGATATGTAATGGTGAGTGTCTAACAGATTCATCCTCAGATATAAGTAGTTATTATGGTGATTATTTTAATATACCTAACTGTGAAGTAAAGGATATAGGGATTAAAGTTTGTGGGAATTGTGGAACAGCAACAGCAAAAAATACTACTTTTAAAGCAATCGCTGTAAAACACTTTGGTAAGGAAATTCCTGATATATGGTCGATTAATCAAAATCAAACAATTGAACATGAAAATGATGGTACCTAATTAAGTTTTTAAGAAAAGCTGAAATGAAAGAAGAATCTATAAGGTATTAATAATTAGATATGATAAAAGCACAAACCCCTATTTCATAAAGAGGTCTTATAACAGTAAAAAGTTCTTTAAGTTTTTTTACTGAAATTAGGTTTGAAAAAATAAAAATACAATTAAATTTGAAAGAATATAAAAAGAAGATATAATAAAAAGAATGGTATTAGGAAAACAAAAGTTTTTAAATAAAAGAGCTTTTAGTATGCTTGAACTATTGACGGCAGTCACTCTTATGGTTGTTTTAGCAATTATTGGTATAAAAAATTATCAATCACAGATCAATAAATCTTACAAAGCAGAAGCTCAACAAAGTCTTTCTTTTGTCTATAATTATGAACGAATCTTTTTTAGTCATTGGAATTCTTACCATGAAAATTTAATGATAGTAGGAGTTAATCCCGAAAGTAATTACAACTATGATGTAGGATTTACCTCTGAAGGACATACGACAGGAGGAAAATTAAAAAAATACCCTGTGGAAGCAGGATTCCTTCAAAAAGAGGAATGCTCTTCTTTTAAGGGTATATGTGAGAAGAAATGTGTATCTTCTATAAGTCGTAGCACTGGTTTTTTTACACCTCCTGATTGTGAGGTAAAGGATTCAGGGATTAAAGATTGTGGAAGTTGTGGAACAGCAACAGCAGAAGTTGATAAATTTAAAGCAATCGCTGTAAAACACTTTGGCAAGGGTTCTCCTGATATATGGTCAATTAATCAAAACCAAACAATTACACATGAAAAGGATGGTACCTAATTAAGTTTTCCGGGTTAAGATCTGAAATGAAAGAAATTCTTTTTTTCAAAAATACAGTAAGCTTTTATGAAATACAAACTTCTTTTATAGGAATTTGTAAGTTATAAGAGTTAGACATGACAAACCCATAAGCTCCTGTATCTGCAATGGCCAGCCAATCCCCTGGTTTTCTTGGTGAGAGAAGGCAGTCTTTGTAAAAAGTATCTCCTGTTTCACAAATAGGTCCTACGACATCATAAAGTTCTTTTTCCCCTTGTCTTTGTAAAAGAGGTAGAATGCGGTGCTGTGTTCCATAGAGAGCAGTCCTTAGAAAGTGATTCATTCCACTATTTAGTATGAGAAATTGTTTTTGTGGGTTTTGTTTTAAGTACTCTACTTGAGAGCATAAGATTCCAAAACGAGCGACTAAAAAACGTCCTGGTTCTGTAATAATTTCAGCTTCAAAGTTTTTAAAAACATCTTTAAAAGCTTGATTAAAAGCAAAGAGTCTGTTTTTTTCATCCTCTAAATCTTCTTTTTCATATTTTATTCCTAATCCTCCTCCTATATCTAAAACTTCCAAAGGAAAGCCTTGTTTTTTTATACTTTTGTAAAGCATTTTAAGGGAAGACATAGCTTTTGATAAAGCTTGGATATCATAAATTTGAGAGCCTATATGCATGCTCAAGCCCTTTAAAGAGATTTGTTTATGTTGCTTAATACAATTTAAAATGTTTTTAAGCTCACTTTCGTCTAAACCAAACTTATGTTCATTTAAACCTGTTTTGATATAAGGATGGGACTTAAAGTCTATATTGGGGTTGATTCTAAGACCTATTTTGATGTTTTTCTTTCTTTGTTTTACTATTTGAATGAGACGATGTAACTCTTCAAAGCTTTCAATATTGGTTTGAAAAAAAGATTGAGTAACTGCTAAGTTCAGTTCTTCTGTTGTTTTCCCTACTCCTGAAAAAACGATTTTTTGAGGAGAAAACCCTAGATTTAAAGCCAACTGAGCTTCTCCTAAAGAAACCACATCAACTCCGCAACCTTCTTCTTTCAAAGCTGTTAAAATCTGTTTGTTATTATTAGATTTCATAGCAAAAAAGACTTTTAAACTCTGCTTAGTTTGAGAGATAAAAAATCTATACCATTTTTTAATTCCTTCAAGATCGTAGAGATAAAAAGGTTTCTTTTGTTGTTGAGCAATCTCTTCAACAGGGACAAAGCTGTCTTCTTTTTGTAATACAAGTCTATTATTTTTATAGAGAAACATTCTCTTTGAAAAATAGACTTTTGTAAATAAACTGTCAAAAACTTTATTTTTTAAGAATTTAAGCTGAGATGTTTTTTCTTAAAAAAGCTTTTAAATTTGACATCTCTTGTTAATACTAGTTTTTTAAGAGTTATCCTTTTAAACTTAACTTTTAAAGTAGGAGTTTTTTATGGAATATATTATTTTTATGATCACAATACAGGTTCCTTTTTTATATCTTATTTGGCGACTCTTTAATATGGAACAAAATGAAAATCGAAAAACTTTACGTACATTAAAAAAACAACAAGAACATGTCTCTCACTTTATAGATACCTTAAAAATGTCTCTGGAAAGAATGTCTGAAGATTTATATGGAGCTGGTAAAGTCAATGCTCGATTTTTTAAACTAGAGAAAAACTTAAAAGACATTGAAGAAAAACTAATAGACATGGAAATTTACACAGGGTTAAATAATAAAAAAGCAAGTAGTTTCTCTCCTCTTTCTCCTTCTTAAACATCTAGAGATAAGAAATTAAAAATATAAAATCTTTTTCTCAAATGAGAGTAAACTAAGTTATAACTTAAAATTTTGTTTTCTATTAAAAAAATAAAGATATCTTTTAAGACTTTCTCTTAATTTTCATTCTAATCAAAAAGCTTTTAAAATGAAATAAAACGAACCAAATGAAAATAATATAGAACCATATCCACTTTTTAGGAAGACACCAATTATGTAAACTTTTATCAAAGGGCAACTGTTGAATGAATTTTAGTATTTTTAAACAAATTGACCATGAAAAATCACTGAAAACATAAAGAAAAGGGAAGAAACCAGTTAAAAAAGATAAAGGAAATAAAAAAGAACTGATTACAGGGGCTATTATCCAATTGATTAAGACAGTTAAAGAAGATAGTTCTTGCCAATGATTAATAAGAGGTAAAATAAGAAGATAAATAAAAAAAGAACATTTTAAAGGGGATTTGAAAGAATGATGTAATAAAGAGGCTAAAACACTTAACTGTAAAGAAAAAGAATCTTGATCATTGGGTCTATAAAGTAAGCATAAAAAACCACTGAGCAAAGTAATACTTATAGGACTCCAAAATAAATTCCATTTTTTAGAAAATTTTGAAAGAAAAAAGGAAAATAGAGCTCTCAAGATAGGTGGGTTCAGTTGACTGGTTAAAGCATAGAGAGTTAAAAAAAAATAAATGAAATTTGTTTTTAAAAAGGGAATCTTTAAAAGAAGTCGTTCTAAAAAAATTAAATGAGTTCCTGAAACAATCATAAGATGAATTAATCCTCCTTTCACAAAAAGCTCTCTGAGTTCACTGTAGGGAAGTCTTTTACCACAAATCAAGGCTTGATAAATTTCAGGAATCGAACTGTCAAAACTTAAATTGTTTAAACACAGCTGATGTAAACTTTGAGAAAGTTTAAAACTGTCAAAAAAAAATAAAAAAGGAATAAAAACTAAAATAAAAAACACAAAAAACTCTTCTTTATTCCTATAGCAAAGAAAGTTCCAGAAATTCAGACTTTCGTCTATTCTAGGAAAATAGTTTTTTGACATAAAACTTTAAAAATCTGAAAATATAATAAAACTCCATTTCAAAATGAAAATTCTTTACCTTTGCTTGTCTTTATTTTTTTCTTTAAGGGCTTTTAGTATGACTGACCAGGAGTATGAGAAATGGCTTCACAACATTTATTTAGAACATTATGAGGAACCTATTTCTTACAATGACTGGAATGATAAAATCAACAATTTGTCTAAAAGTTACCAATTGCAATATAAAGATAATTTTTGGAATTTAAGTGGAACTTGGTTTAAAGATTCTTTGTATTGGTCTAAATTATGGGTTGTCAATCCTACAATAGAAAATCCACATAGAATTTTCGAGGGAGATAGTATCAATTTAAACCCTCAAGATTTATTTGATATTACAAAGGCCCCCTATGGAGTTGATGTTCAAGCCTTGTTTTCAGATATACAACTCGAACCTCATTTTTCTAAACCCGCTTTAAAAGCAGAAGATTTTCCTCCTTCTCTTCCTGAGATTCCTCTTCTAGAAGATAAATCTGGTTTTGACTTATCAGGACTTGATGTCTTTAGACTTCCACAAAAAATACTTATTCCGTATTATCTCAGTGACACTCTTCCTCCATCTGCTGGAGAAATTATAGGAACAGAAAATTTTGGTGATTTTTTAGGAGTTATGGGAGAATACTTTACTTTACGTCTATCACAAAGTGTACCAGTTGGAACTGTACTTACTGTTTTTAAAGCAAAAAATTTCTCAAGATTATTTTCTCAAGAATATGAGATTCAAATCAAAGCTATTTTAAAAGTTGTATCCTACATTCAAGGCTATGATTTATATAAAGCTCAAGTTATATCTACTTTTGATACGCTATTTTTAGGAGACAAGGTTTTTAAAGGTGAGGTCCCTTTTTATACTTTTTCCAAGACAAAATTAGCAAATAAACAAGGAGAAATTATAGGAAATCCTAAGGATCTTTTAGTTTTATCCACAGGAAATATTGTCTATTTAGATAAAGGAAGTAGTGATGGTTTATATGAAGAAGATAGCTTTTATATTAGAGCTGATTCTTCTGAAAAATCTAGTTTTCGTCGCCCCAAATACCCTGGTTTTTCCCTTGGAAAATTGAAGGTCATAAAAACAACTAAATTTAAATCAACTGCGATTATTTTATCAGCAAAAGAGAGAATCTATGTAGGGGATAGTTTTACAGGTCTTTTAAACCCCATTGACTTAGAGCCAATTGAAGCGGTTGAAGATTTAGATCAAGGACAAGAACTATTACTAGATGTTGAGGAAGTGATAGAAACCCCTCCCTATTTTATAGAAGAAGGGATAAAAGACCCTCAAGAAAAGAAAGATGAAGAGATTAGAGACAAGTTTAACAATCAAGAGGAAGATGAAATAGAAAATTTAAGGGGAAAAGATTTAGATAAAGATCGTGAAGATAATGAAATTGAACAAGAATTTCAGTTTTTAATTGAAGAAAAAGATTTAGAAACTGATTCTGTAGACGAAGATTTAGAGTTAGAAAAAGAAAAGTTAAAAGAAGAGTTAAATCAGAAAAAGGAAATAAGTTTAAAAGAAAATGCTGATCTTGAAGAAGGTGAGTTAGAAGATCGAGAATTAATAGACGAGTTAGAAGATCAAGAGTTAATAGAAGAGGATGAATTAGAAGATCAGGAATTAATAGACGAGTTAGAAGATCAAGAGTTAATAGAAGAAGATGAATTAGAGGATCAGGAATTAATAGAAGAGTTAGAAAATCAAGAGTCAATAGAAGATAATGAGTTAGAAGATTTTGAAGAAATTGATGTTTTATAATGAAAGAATTTTTAAAAGTTTATTTTAAAGAATTTAAAAATTTTCAACATGAAGATCTAAAAGGAGATGGAGGACATCGTAATTATACTCGCATCAAAAATGCAAATCATTCTTTTATTTTAATGTCTTGTGGTTTGTATGATTTAAGCTTAAAAAAATTTATAAAAACTCAAAACAGATTAAAAGCTTATGTAAAAGTTCCACAACTTTTTCAGTATGATTTAAAGAAAGGACTTCTGCTTTTAGAGGATTTAGGTAATAAAAGTTTGGAGTCTATTTATTTTAGAAAAGGAGAGATAAATAGCCTTTTTTTTTATCAGAAAGCTCTAAAACAATTGATACAAATTCAAAGTAAAATTTCAACCAAACGGCAAGATCCTTCTTTTGATAAGGATTTTTTTTTAAAAGAAATAGAACAAGCTATCTGTGACATAGAAAAATATCTTTTCACATTTTCTAAAATTCGGTTTATAGATAAGAAAAAGGTGAGTCAATTTAATAAAGAATTTCAAAATATCTTAGAATTTATATTAAGAGAAGAAGATTTTGTTTTTTGTCATAGAGATTATCATAGTCGTAATTTAATGCTAAAAAACCAACAGATTTATATTATTGATTTTCAAGATTCTGGTAAGGGACCTTGGTTTTACGATTTAACGAGCTTACTATATGATAGTTACATTCCTTTAAAGTATAAAAAAGAAATGTCTCTTTTTTACTTACAAAACCTCCCTCCTATTTTGGCAAAGAAAGTAAAAAAATACTCCCATTTAGAAAAAATGATTCAACTTCAATTTTTACAAAGAGGATTTAAAGCTTGTGGTCGTTTTTGTGCTTTTAAATTAGAAAATAACAAAAATTCTCATCTAAAATATGTTCCAAGAACTTTGAATCTTTTAAGATCAATAGCTCACAAACATTCTTATAAAGCTATAGCTGATTATGCTCAACACATTTTAAATACTTTTTCAATGCCTTAAAAGAGAGAGTTATTTTCTGATTTTATTTGACAATAAAGAGTTTATCCATAAAATAAATGGAATGCCTTTTTTTATTTTAATTTCAAGTTTTTTTTTATTTTCTTGCACTCATACTTCAGAAAAAAAAGAGAGTCCTAAAGTTTATTTTGAAAAAGCTACAAAGTATAAAAAAAATAAAAATTATCAAAAAGCTTTAGAGTATATTTTAAGATTAAGGCAGAATTTTTTTGAAAGTTCTTATAATCAGAAAGCTCTTCTAATGACAGCAGATATTTATTTTGAACAAGAAAAATACCCTCAAGCTCTACTTTCGTATAGAAAGTATCAGAAACTTTATTATAACTCAGATCAAGCTTATGTCATCTACCAAATAGCTTTATGTTATAGAAATCAAATCCCTTCAAGAGTGACTTATGATTTAACTGTAGCTGATAAATCTCTTTTAGAAATAACAAAGCTTTTAACTTTAGATTCTCCTTATAAAGAAAAAGCTTTGAAACTAAAACAAGAAATTTTAAATAAAAAAGCGGAAAAAGAATTAGAAACAATTTCTTTTTTTAAAAAATTAGGTTGGTATCAAGCGGGTTTTAAAAGAGTAAAGGATTTTTTATCTTTATACTCAAAAAGTTCTTTGAAGCCAAAAGCTCTTTTAATAGCTGTAAGATTAGCAGAGGAAATAAAAGAAGATTCAACTCCTTTTAGAACGGAACTTTTAAAGGAGTATCCTCGGTCTAAATTTGCAAAAAAATTAAAAAATAGATCTTTTTTTGATCGAATCAAATGGAATATTTTATGAAACATAAAATTGTTTTTTTACATGAAAAAGACATTTTAAATCTTGTGAAAGGACTCGCAGATCAGATCAACCATGATTATAAAAATGAAAAAGAGTCCTTGCTTTTAGTTTGCCCTCTTAAAGGATCTGTGTTTTTTTTAGCTGATTTTGTTCGTTTTTTAAAAATTCCTGTAATTATAGATTTTATTCTTATTGAAGGTTCAAAAGATAGCTTTGTTATTACAAAAGATATTACAAATCCTATTAAAAATAAAAAGGTTTTAATTATAAAGGAAGTTTTAAATGAAGGAACTAAACTTCTCTTCTTAAAAAAACGAATAGAAGCTTCTTTGCCTAAATCTATTAAAATTGTAACTTTAATAGATAAACCTTCACAAAGAAATTTAGATCTTCAATCAGATTACTTTGGAATAGAAACAGAAGATCGGTATATTTTTGGTTATGGTATGGATCATCAAGAACAGTATCGTCAGCTAAAAAACATTCATCTTTTAGCTCAGTAATTGAAGGGATGATTTCACCAATTGAAAAATATTTTTAAAGGGTTTTTTTACAAATAAACAAGCACCTAGAGATAAAAGTTCTTTTTCATTTAAATTATCATGAGCTGATATTAAAACGATTTTTGTTAAAAAATGTTGAGGTCTTTTCTTTAAAAAATCTAAGCCATTCATGCCAGGTAATAAGATATCAATAAAAGCAAGATCTGGTTTAAATTTTCCCCATAAATTTAAAGCCTCTTCTCCGCTAGAGGTGCTTTGTACTTGATGTCCCATAGATTCTAATATGATTTGAAGAGAACGAGTAATTAAATATTCGTCCTCTAAAATAAAAACCTTAAATGTTTTCATACTTAAAACTCTCTTTGACCTTCGATTTTTAAATTTAAAAAAATCTAAAATTTACAAACTAGACTCTATTATATCAATTAGATTTTTAGGATGATATAAAGGTAGAATCACTGTAAAACATGTTTGTTTTTTTTCTTGACTGGATACAAAAATATTTCCTTTGCATTTTTCAACAAATTTTTTTGTAATTCCTAAACCAAACCCTGTTCCTTTTTTCTTGTTTGTCCAAAGTGGTTGAAAAATTTTATCTAAGTGATCTTCAGATATTCCTATACCATTATCTTTTACTTTCACACAGACTTTATCTTCAGAAATTTGATCTGTTGTAATTGTTAGTTGAGGGGTTAGATTTTTTTTATCTTCTCTCAAAGCTTGACAGGCATTTAAAATTAAATTGTAGACAATTTGTTGTAATATAGCAAAATCTCCTTTTACTTTTAAGGGTTTGTTATAAAGATTTATTTGTAACTGGATATTTTTGGTCATACTTTTTAACAAAGGAAAAGTGTTTTGAATCACTTCATTTAAGTCACAACTTTTAATTTCTGATTTCTCCTTAGAAAAGGACAAAAAACTTTCAATGATTCTTTGAGATCGTTCAATGGCTTTTTCTAATTCTTGAAATTCTTTTTGGAAATCTGCTAACTTTGGATTCAAATTTAAAATTTGAGTCATAGCTTTTACACCGGCTAAGGGATTATTCAACTGATGGGACATATTTTCCCCCAGCTTGAAGAGTTCAAGCATTTTACTTTTTTGAAAAAGATATCCTTTTAATAAAAAATATTTTGTCATATCCTGAGCATAGAGTAATCCTAAGGATTCACTAAGAGGATAATAAAATAACTGATAGGTTTTATTTTTGACTTTAAGGCATCCAGTTCGCTGTTTCTTTTTAAAAAAGACCTCAGGTTGTGAGATAGCCTTCTCAAAAGAAGTGTTTTTATTAAGAACTTTAAAATCCTTTAAAACTGCTAAAGGTTCTTTCCAATTTAAAAATAATTGCCTCCAAAGATAAGAACTTCTATGGAGTTGATTGCTTTTATAAATTTTTATAAAATGCTGTTCTAGAAATAATTTTTTATTTTGAAAAAACTCAATAAGCTCTTTTGAAGAATCTGTTTGCTCTAGTTCTAGAAACAAAACAGCTTCTAAAGAAGAAAAAGGAATAATTAAAGTATTGAAAAAAGGACGTCCTAACTCTCTAGATAAATAAAGATTTTCTTTTGGATTAGAAAAACGAATGAATTTAAAATTTGACCATTTATTTTTAACAGATTGCTCATAAAAGCTTGTTTTTTTTATATAAGCTCGTCTTAAACCTAAAAATTGGCATTTATAAAATAAAATTCCCTCTCCTGTTCTAAATTTTTTGGGAAGAGAGGATCTGACAGTCAATAAAAAAGATTGCAAATGAGTTGTTAAGGAGAGATCAAAACAAAATTTTAGAAAAGAACTGTCTGTTTTTACATCAGGGAATTTATCTTTTTCTCTCAAATTTAACATTTTAGATCTTTTTTTTTCTTTTTTGTATTCTATTTGAAAGAATTTTTTTTTACTTGCTTTGTAGTAAAAAAGCTTTAAAACAAGACTATAGTTTTATGTTTATAAGTTTAGTATTTCCTTGTCATAATGAAGAAAAGGCTATTTCTGATGTTTTACCTAAGGCTATTGAACTTCAAAAAAAATTGAATAAAACGAAGCAACAATTAGAAATTATAGTTATAGATGATGCCTCTGAGGACAAATCCATAAAGTTATTACAAGAATATGTTCCTCAAATTAAACTTTTTTCATTAAAAAAACAAAAAGGCTATGGAGCTGTTTTAAAAAAAGCCTTTCAAGAATCTCAAGGAGATTGGTTTGCTTTTTGTGATTTAGATTCTAGCTGTCAGCCTTCCGATTTAGAAAAACTAATAGATTTAGCTAAAAGTAAAGACTTAGATATTATATGGGGCAATCGCTTGAATAAAAAGAGTAAAATTCCATTCCTTCGACTTTTAGGAAATCGGTTTTATCAAATAATTTTTTTTCTTTTAACTTTAAAAAAAGTATCTGATCCTTGTAGTGGGTTTCGCCTTTTAAAAAAGAAGAAGTTTTCTAATAGTATTTCTTTTTTCCCTAATGATCTCAGTTTTTCAATAGCTTTGACCAGTTACTGTGTTCGCTATAAAATTCCTTTTCAAGAAATAAATATTTCCTATAAGGAAAGAAAAGGAACTTCTAAACTTCATGTTTTGCAAGATGGTTTTATTTTTTTATTTCAACAATTGTTTTTTTTGTATTTTAAAAAAATAAAGTAAAAATAAGAGAGAAGATTTTTTTAAGTTTTTTAAAATAGCTATACAAAAAAAAAAATTATGTTAAAATCATCAGATGGCAGATAAAAATAATAAGTACTCTGAAAATGTCCCAGGAGCTTTTTATGTAGATAAGGAATGCATTAACTGTGATGCCTGTATTTTAGTTGCTGAAAATCATTTCAAAACCAATGAAGATGATTCTTTTACTTATGTTTATAAACAACCTGAAACAAAAGAGGAAAAAGAAATTTGTCAAGAAGCTTTAGAAGCTTGTCCTGTCGAAGCCATTGGAAGTGATGGAGAAAGTTAAAAAAACAGTTATGAAAAAAGATCTAAAAATTTATGATACAGAAAAAGGAAAAAAAAAGCTTTTTGAGTCTTTAAGCCCCGGTTATGTTAGAATGTATTGCTGTGGTCCTACAGTTTATGATTATCTTCATATTGGAAATTTTAGAGGAGCTGTTTTTTTTAATTTTGTTCGTAATTGGTTAGAATTTCTGGGTTATAAAGTAGATTATGTTTATAATTTTACCGATATTGATGATAAAATTCTAAATCGCTCTAAAGAAGAATCTTTATCTCCACAAAAACTAGCAGAAAAATATATTCTTGAATTTAAAAAAGACTATCAAAATTTAAAGTTAAAAAGCCCGACGCATCATCCTAGAGCGACTCAAACTCTTAAAGAAATCATTCGTTTAATTGAGAAGCTTATAAAAAAAAACAAAGCTTATGAAGTTGATGGTAATGTATTTTATTCTATATCTTCGTTTAAAGAATACGGCCAGCTAAGTAATAGAAACACAGAAGAATTACTTTCAGAGACAAGGGTTGAAAACGAGCCTGGTAAGAAAAATCCCTTGGATTTTGCACTTTGGAAAAAGACAAAAAAAAAGGAAACCTGGTATTTTGAAAGTCCTTGGGGGAAAGGGCGTCCCGGCTGGCATATTGAATGCACAGCTATGATTCATAAATTTTTAGGAGAAGAAATTGATATTCATGGGGGAGGTTCCGACTTAATTTTTCCTCATCATGAAAATGAAATAGCTCAATCTTCAGGTTTGACGGGAAAAAAATACGTTCGGTTTTGGATGCACAATAACATGATTGTGACTGAAGGAAACAAAATGTCTAAATCTTTAGGAAATATGATCTCAATGCGGTCTTTTTTAAAAAATTATCCTGCAGAACTCTTTAAATTTTTAATTCTATCTTGTCATTATCGCTCTCCTTTACAGTTTTCAAAAAAGACATTAGAACAAGCTCTTGTGTCTTTATTGAAGTTATACTCAAGTTTTGTAGAAGCTGATAAAATAAAAAAAAGCACTCAAAAATTATTAGCAAATGGGACATCGAAAAATTTAAAAACTTTTAAACAAAAACTTCAGTCAGCAAAGCAAGACATTCAAGAAGCTTTTAATGATGATTTTGCAACACCTAAAGCTTTTGCTGTGTTTTTTTCTCTCTTCCATCTCTTTAAAAAGGAGATTCAAGATAAACATAATCCTTCTAAAATTCAAATAGCTCAAGAGTATCTGAGTTTTTTTAAAAGATATGGGAAACCTTTATCTTTATTTCAGGAAAATCCGTCTCTATTTTTTAAAACATTAGAAGATAAATTCTTAGAACAAAAAGACATCAAAAGAAAGCAAATTGATCAGATAGTTCAAGAAAGAAATCTAGCTAGGCAAAAAAAGAATTTTAAAAAGTCAGATGCCTTGAGAAAACAATTAGATTTATGGAATATTGAAGTTAAGGATACTTCTGAAGGGAGTGAGTGGCACTTGAGATTATCTAAATTTATAGATTTGTAAGAATCTCTAATTATATTGATTTTTTTATTTACTAGTCTCCTAAAGAAAGAAGAAAAGGGGTAATATGAAAGCTTTTCAAAAATTTTTGTTAAAAATAAGGAGGGTATACTTAGTGTCCTTTCCCTTTTTTGCTGGATATCCATCCGAAGCCGATGTAAATACAAAAGATAAACATGGACTTACAGAATTGCATTATGTCGCTATGGCTTGTAATCCTAAGGATTTATATTCTCTTCTTTTAAGGGGAGCAGATGTAAATGCAAAAGATTCTGTTGGAAGGACAGCTTTGCATCTAGCTGTTTTAAGTACTGCTTGCCCTCACATTGTAGCAATCTTAATAGATGAAGGAGCAGATACATCTTTAAAAGATGATGTTTTCAAAGAAACGGCTTTTTCTTTCATTTCTTATCTGTATGATGACAGTCATCATAAAAAAATTCTTGAAGACGCATTTCATAATTATAAAAAACATGTTCCAAAAAAGCTTAAAGCCAAGGTTCTTCGGGAACTTCAGAAGCAGGATGATGGTTTCTTTTCATTTTTTTCCTTTGATTCCCTCTTCTGGTAAATCACTTGTAAGATGTATTTCATTTCTTCTCTTTCAAAGGAAAACCTAATTTTCTTGAAACTTTCTTTATTAAGAGTTTATAAATCCGTAAATGCGAAAAAATTAATAATACCCCCTCGAGAATAACTTTTTAGAATCAGTTATTCTAAAGATATTTTAAAAATACAAGGGAACAAATTCTATAAATGCAAAATTTATGTACTAGAAACACTAAAAACTGAGTTTATAAAATAAGCTTCTTAAATTTTACATAAGAACATAATAAAGGACTTGATTAAAAGATAGATATTTAATATATATCAAAAATTATGTTAGAAAAAGTCTTCGATTTTTTTATATGGCTTGGAATTTTTCTAGGAGATGTCTTAGAATTTGGTTTGAAAGCTATTATCATAGTCATTGCTTTTGCTTTATGTGTAAAAATTCTTCAGAAAATTAAACCTTCTTTGGATAAAAGAAAAATAAAAATTGAGAATCTAAAAGAAAAATATGAAAAATATGAAAATCAATTTTATCATAAAACACTCAATAAAAAAGAATTGAAAAACTACTTAATTCAAAAAAAAGCTTCCCATTCTAAGAAAAAATCTTTTTGGAAAAAGGGTTTTTCTAAATCTTCAACAAAAGAGTTATCTTTAAAAAAGTCTCCTAAGCTTTTTGTACTCTCTTTTAAAGGAGATATCATGGCCTCTGAAGTTAAGCATCTCAGAGAAGAAATTTCTCTTATAATCAAACTCTTTAAAAAAGAAGATGAAGTTGTTCTTCTTTTAAATAGTCGTGGAGGAAGTGTTTCTCATTATGGTTTAGCTGCCAACCAACTTCAAAGACTTAGAAATAATCAAATTCCTTTAACTGTTTGTGTCGATGAAGTTGCAGGAAGTGGAGGTTATTTGATGGCTTGTATTGGAAATAAAATACTAGCTTCTCCTTTTGCAATGGTTGGTTCTATTGGTGTGTTTTGTGGAGTTCCTAATATTCATGATTTTCTTAAAAAAAATGATATTTCTTATGAAGAATTTACAGCTGGAAAATATAAAAGAACTGTAACCCCTATGGGAAAAGTTACAGAAGAGAAAAAGAAACAACTTCAGGAACAATTAAATCTTGTTCATACTCAATTTAAAAATTTTGTGAAAAAATATAGAAACATTAATTTAGAAGAAGTTGCAACAGGAGAAGTTTGGTTAGCTGAAGAAGCTTTAAAAAAAGGTTTGGTTGATCAACTTAAGTGTTCTGATGATTTTATTTTAGAAAAAATAAAATCACATCAGGTTTATAAAATAAGCTTTAAAAAAGAAAAAACTCTTTTAGATAAACTACCTAAAATGAATTTATTACAAAAAAATATGGTAGAAGATTTTTTTAGACAAGATTTAATAATTTGAAATGATAAAATTTATTAGAAAAAATGCTAAAAAATTGTAGTTTCTAATTACTTAAAATAAAAATTAATGATTTGATATTCTCGCTCTCCTTTAGGAGTTTGAAGTAAGAAACTATTGTTTTTTTTAAGTCCAATCATTTTTTTAGCAAGAGGGGAATTAATAGAAATACGTCCTTGTTTTACATCGGCTTCTTCTTCTCCTACAATTTGATAGTGAAAAATTTCATCTTTATCTAAATCTTTTAATTCTATAGAAGCTCCAAAAATAATTTTATCTGAAGAAATCTTAGAGACATCGACAACCTGAGCTTGAGATAATTTTTCACTTAAATCAGAAATACGACCTTCTAAAAGAGCCTGTTGTTCTTTAGCAGCATCATAATCTGCATTTTCACTAAGATCTCCATGAGCTCTAGCTTCTTTAATAGCTTGGATGACTTTAGGACGTTCTTCTTTAATAAGCCGTTTTAATAACTCATCTAATCTTTTTTTTCCATCTGCTGTTATAGGTCTTCTAATCATATTTCCACTCTCCAAGAGATATACAAGTAACATAGTTTGAAGTTAAAGTAAATGAAAATCTCCCCTTAGAATTAATTTAACATTTTTATTAAATTTTGTTCCTAAATATTTAAGCCCTGTTTTTCTGAAAAATAGATTAGGGAATCTGCTAAAATCAAATTTACTTTAGTTGTTAATTTTTTTAGTAATTTTTGCTAATGTCTAACTACTTTAAGAAAAGGAGCTTTAATATGAAAATCAAAAACTAGTTAAAAATTTGTGCCGTATTAGTATTTTTAATAAATTTTAAGGTTAATGCTAAAGATTTGAACACAGCTATTATTAAATGTAATTATAAATTAGTAGATCATTATATTAAGCAAGGGTTTGTACTCGAGGAAAATAATTATGGAAAAACTCCTCTAGAATAGGCTTTTTCTGTGGCTAGAGATAATCCTAATAATCCTGACTGTCAAGAGACTTTTTTAAAACTTGTTCAGATGGTAATTCATTAACTTTTTTCCAAACAGTTACTCTTTTAAGAAGTGATGTTTTTAAACGAAAAGTTCTATTACTTTAAAGGAGTAACTCTTTTCTAGTTATTAATAGGAGTTGCTAAAAAAATCAATAAAAAAAACAGAAAGAATTTTATAAACAGATTTAAAAATGAGTTTTTTCTTATTTTAAATAAGAAAGGATTTCCTTTTTAACTTTATCAAGGCTTTGAGAAGAAATATAAGCTCCTGCAGAGTGAGAGTGTCCTCCTCCCTTAAATTTTTTTACAAGAGGTATTAAATCCTTACTCCGGGAGCGAAGGCTCAATTTAAAAGAACCGTCTTCTTTTTCTAAAATTAAGATTGTGGAGTCTATTTGTTCAACATCTCGAATCATATCAATCATATCATAGGCTTGGGTACTATCTGTATGGTATTCTTTTAGTTCTGATTCTTTTAAATGTAAAAAAGCAATTCTATTGTTAGAGTAATATTCTACTTTTTCTAACTTAGAAAAAAAACGTAGTTTATTCACCGTGAGAGTTTTAAAGAGTCTGTCATAAATGTAATCTACATCTTTAATTTGAAGCATAAGTTCAGCTACTATAGAAAAAGGTTTTGATGAATTTTTAATATGACGAAAACGATTGGTATCAAAAACAATACTAGAAAATAAGTTTTTACAAATATCTTGATCTAAAGACACTTGGAGGTCTTTAATGAGACTATAAATTAACTCTGCTGTGCTAGAACAGGTTATATCTATAAAAAAATGGTCGTTTAAATTTTTTTGGACAAGAGGATGATGATCTATAAAATAAACAGGGGCCTGTATTTTCTTTATATTAGAATAAAGAGGTTCAATTAACCTTGTGTCGTTTACATCTACAAAAATATAAATAGAGTTTTTTGGAAGCTTCATTTTTTCTGGATTGTAAACTTTAAGAATGTTTTGATTATCCATAAATTCATATTTGGGATGAATTTTTTCTAAAGTGAAAAACTCAGCTTTTTGTTTTTTCTTTTTTAAGGCATAACAAAGAGCTAATCCTGCTCCTAAACCATCTCCATCACAAAATTTATGAGTTGAAATCACGAAATGAGGAGAAGGTTTTTGATTCAAAAGCTTTAAAAAAGATTTAGAGTACATGGTTTTAAAGAAAATATCGGTATAAAAAGCTTTATTCTGAAATTTTTTAAGTAAGTAATGTATTTACATTTTTTCTTTGTATTAAGACTATTTTGCTTTTTAGGGTAAAAAAAGGGGGATTAAAATGTTAAGCACAGTTTTATTAAGTGTTGTTTTACTCTTCTTAGTAAGCTTACGTGTGAATGCAAATGAGCTACACGAGGGTGCTTACCTTTGTGATTGGGAGAGAGTTAAGGAAGCAATAGACCATGGGTTTGATGTAAATTCGTTCATAGCGGGATCGATACCTCTACATAGTCTTATGAAAGGATATTTGGTTTTTAATAAAAATGGACATTGTGAAAAGATTTTAGAATTATTATTAGAAAATGGAGCAAGTCCACATATAGAAAATGCATTTCGAAAAACCCCATTGATATTGCCGAAGAGAGAGGTTTAGATATATTGGTTTTTTTCTGAACGATATAATTCTTATAAACCGAGGAGCATGATGAGACCCTTTCAGAGGAGAGTCTTTTATTAAAGTTTAAGTACATTTAATAAATTTAATTCTTTCTCTTAGGAAGGCATGTGGAAAGTAATTACTTTTTTTCAAATAAAAAGTAAGGATGTTTTATAATCCTTTAAGTAGAGAGGGTTAAAAACTCTGTTTTAATTATTTTAAGTTTAAGAAAATTTAACATGTTGATTCTAAATTTCTTTTTCTAAAACACGGAAATTTGTTGTTATGACCCACTTAAAAATTTTTATTTGAAAAATCAATTATCTTTGAGTTTTTTAACTCTCACTTTTGCTTTTTTTATATGAATATTATTTTTATTTCTTTCTATAACAAATTTTTTTAGTTTTAAGAGCCTAAAGCCCTGTTTTGAATCTAAAAGAAGAATTAATAATTAAATTATTTATTCTAAAGTATTTCTTAATTTTAAGCTTTTTTTGAGCAGGCATGTGTTGTTTGTTCTCTAGGTATAGGACATTTATAAATTTTTTAGCGTATTTACTGTTAAAAGTAGGTTTGTTTCTTCACTTCTTTTTAAATAACTTTAATTAAAATCTTCTTGAATTTATATTATCTTAAATAAAAAACTTTTTTCTAAGAATTTCAATATTTTTTACCTTTTTTTCAAATTTGTTTGACTTATTTAGTAATTACTACTAATGATAGCAATCATTATTTAAAAAAGTGAGTTTTAATATGAAAAGTAAATATTATTTAAAAATTTGTGCCTTATTGGTATTTCTAGTAAGTTTTCAGGTTAATGCTAGAGATTTGATAGGAGATTTGAACAAAGATATTCTTAAATGTAACCATAAAAAAGTACGATTGTTTATTAAGAAGGTTACTCCGTATGGGGCTTATATAAATGAGGAAGATGATAATGGAAAGACTCCTCTAGACTACGCTCATTCTATGGTTGAAGATAATCCTGATAATGTTAACTGTATAAGAATTTTAAATCTTTTATTAGCTTATCAAACCTTCTTAAGGTTTAACTCTAATTTAAAACCTATATATTAAGGGGTCTGAAAATTCTCCTCGGTTTAGGTCATTTCTGATTAACATTTTAACTCACCATGGTTTAGAGTTTGAGTGCATTTAATAAATTTACTCCTTTCTCTTAGTGTGTGTTGAGTGATTAACTTTTTTCCAAACAGTTTCTCTTCTTTTAAGAAATGACTTTTTTAAACGAAAAGTTCTATTGCTTTAAATGAATAACTCTTTTCTAGTTATTAATTAAGAGTTGCTAAAAAAGTTGTATGAGAGAAAATAATTTTTTGTTTTAAATATTTAAAACAATGTTATTTTTTATAATTAGATTTAAAAAATCAATAAAAAAAGAAAGAATTTTGTAAACAGCAAAAATATTAGGAAAAAGAAAGAAGATTTTGAAAAATAGCTTCTGAATCCAATTGGAATTTACGATAAAGTTCTTTAGCTGTATAAGCACTTCTTCCTATCTCTCCTCGAACAGCTAAATGCTTAATCTGAGAAGGAAAACAATCCTTTAACGTCAACAAAATTTGAGATGCTAAACCTGCTTTTTCTTGATGATCTTCTGCAATCAAGATTCGTCCTTCACATAAATTGAGATATTTAGAAAGAGTTTTAAAATCAGGATGACTGACACAGGAAGAATTAATAAGAACAGCACCTTTACCTTTATCTTTGAGTTTTTTTACAGCTCTATAAGCTTCCCATAAGAGAGCTCCACAAGTTACAACTAAAACCGGTTTTTTGCCTTGAGATTCATCTAAAATGACTTGGGCTTGATTTAAAGAGTAAGAAGAAACATCAAAATGGGAAGGGAAGGTCTCTCGACCTAAGAAAAACAGATAACTTTTAGGAATCAGTCCTTTTTGTCTTTTTTCATGAAAATCTTCAATTGCTTGAAAAATTAAATGATAAGCCTCTTCAGAACAGCTTAAAGCATAAACCTTTGTAAAAGGAATCGCACAGGTTTTAGCAAAATAAGATAGAGCTTGGTGAGAGGCTCCATCTGCAGAATCTTGAAATCCAGCATGGGAAAAAATACCTAGGATAGGAGCTTGAGATAGTGCAGACATAAGAAGAGGTAAACTTCCTTTTGTAACTGCAAATTGAGAGAAAGTATCTACAACAGGAATAAAGCCTGTTTTAGAAAAACCACCCGCAACACTTATCATATTAGCTTCTGCCACGCCCATATCAAAAGAAAGCTCTGGAAATTTTTGTCTAAAGGGAGCTAAACCAGTGGAACTAAACAAATCAGAACTGATAGAAACCAAAGGCTTTCCTTTTTCTTTTTGTTCAATGAGAGCTTTAGAAACTCCTACTTGAACTTTTTCAAAAACTCTATTTTTAAAGTATTTAGAATTGGGAGGATTTTTTTTCTTTGGCTTTTGAATTTCTTTTATCCAATTTAAAATCTTTGAAGGAATTTTTTCTCCAGAATAAATCTCCTCTACAAAAGCAAGAAGCTCCTCAGCTTTTTTTAAAGGAAAACCATGACCTCCCGAAATATCTTGCTCTGTTTGTTTTACACCAAAACCTTTACATGTTTTAAAGATCAGAGCTAAAGGTTGACAAGGATTTTGAAAGGATTTTAATAAGGCGGATTGAATAGAATCAAAAACTTTTTTTAAATCATTTCCTTCTTCTATGAAAGAACTGTTCCAACCTAAAACAGATAAACTCTTTAAAAAAGGTTTTAGGCAAAAAGTATCTTTATCAATTCGTCCCGTCAACTTAGTATTATTATAACTAATAATCAAGAGAAAGGGATTTATCTTATTTTTACGAGCTAAGCCTGGTATAGCATGAAAAGCTTCATGGCTTTCTCCTTCCATGCAAGCCCCATCACTCATTGTTAAAATAGTCACTTTTTTTAATCCTAAAAGTTTATCTGCCATAGCTAAGCCTTGAGCTTGGGCAACTGTAGAACCTAAAGGTCCGTTGCTAAAAGTTAAGGACTCGGGAAAAGTATGAACCTCGCCATGACCTGTTAAGGGACTTTGTAAAGAACGAAAAGCTTTAAGTTTTTCTAAATTTAAATCTAATAATCCATAATTGGCTTTCAAAGCATAAAGACCGTTTTCACAGTGTCCCGCATCATTAATAAGATGAAACAACTCATGCCAGTTTTTACCTTCTTTTTGAGCTTTATCAAAAACCAAGGCATAAAGAGCCGATAGGATTTCTGCAAAAGCAGAAGGTCCTCCCCAGTGAGAAGCCGCTCCGTTTAAAGAGGCCTCCATGTTCATACAAGCTAATAAAGCACGATTAGCTTTAGGATCAGCTAAGCAAAAATTTTGATGGAATTTATCTCTTAAATTTACAGAAAATTGAGGATTTTTTAAGGGGTTGGAAAAGAGTTGTTTTCTTACAAAGGGCATTTTTTTTTCTTATCCTAATATTAAAGAAATTTAAAGGAAATAAGTTTGTAAAGTTAAAATATTATCAAAAACGGAAAGACTTTTTTACTAAAATTTTCAAGAAATTTTTAGTTTTTTTAAATTTTATCAGATCCCTTCTTTTAAAGGGAATAATATTTTATGGTCTTTCAAAAGGGAAAAATTAAGAAACTGTTTATTTCTTTGATTTTACTTAAAATTATTTTTTAAATTTCTTTCTCTAAAACACGGAAATTTGTTGTTATAACCCAGTTAAAAAAACGTTCTGGAATTTTCCTAACTAAAGGTTTTGAAAGAGTGTACTTTTGCCAAGTGTTTAGGTCTTTCCACCTAATTTGTATTTCTAAAATGGTTTTTTTGTTAGTTTTCATAAAAATATCTTTTAAGTTGTTTATTTGTTGTTTGGGTTTTAATTGATAAAAGAAATGTTTGGAGTTTTTTCTAAAATCAACGATTTCGAATTTTTTAAAAAAAAGATTTTTAAGAAAAAAAGAATTTAACATTTGTATTTCAATAGGATTTTTTAATTTAAAAACCACTTTTTCTTTTAAATCAGGTTGGTACCACAAAAAGGAACCGTCAAAAATAACTAAACTAGAGGGTTTGCCATTTAACTCCAAACGAAATTTTTCCGGATTTAAAAAAAGAAAGCCTTGACTTGTAAGATCCGTCTTTAACATAGATAAAAAAATGTCTTGTTGAATAGGAATAGCTAAAGAAGGAGATTGATAGTTTTGAAAGATCTTTTCTAAATTTTGATGAGCTTGAACTAAGTTTTTATCTTTAAGTTTTTCTTCAGAATTCACTTGAAAACTAAAAAATAAAGAAAATAAAAAAATTCCTTTTTTACAAGTCTGATTATTCATTTTAAACTAAGATATAATATGTTGTTGAGAGGAGAGCAAGAAATTCCTTATCTAAGAAATTATTAGTATGTCATTTAAGTTGAAATAATTCTTTTATTAAAAACTTTGAAGAAAATTAAAGATAAAGAATCGGATTTTTTAAACCGATATTTCATGTAGCCTATGATAAAGATAGTTTCTAAAGGATTCTTGTTTTTAATGTTAATCTCTTGCGGGAAAAAATTAGAATTTCACAGACTATCTCTTCAGTCTCAAGTCAATTCAAATCAAAACTTCATTGAAACTATGGAATTAGAAACCTTTGAATTAAGTAATAATAAAGCAATTGTTGACTTTTTAATTTTACCAGATGCTTCAGAATCTATGTTTCATCGCTTAAAAAATTTTGGCAATTCCCTTTCTGATCTTTTGTATGTAATTTCAGATTATGATTGGCAAATTGGTTTTACTTCCACAGATCATGGAGATTATGACTATAAAGGATACCAAGAAGATGGAAGAACACATACAGCACAGGGACAAGGTCTTTTTGGAACTCTTATGAATTTAGAAGATGAGTCTCATTTTTTAAAAACCCAAATTTTAACTCCTCAAATTTTTAATTATAAAAATGTTTTCTTACATACCTTATCTCATATTCCTGATATTAACTGTAATAGACCTCCTTTTTGTTCTAATCCTATGGAGCAACCTTTACGATCTCTTAAAAGTGCTATTAGAAGGTCTTTTTTAGAAAATCGTTCTCTTTTTAGGAAATCATCAGTTTTTTTTATTTCTCTGCTTATTACAAATGAAGAAGAGAGAAAAGAAGATTTTAGCCGTGCGACTCGCCCAGAAGAGGTTATTTCTGAATTTGAGACCTATTTTCAAGATACAGGAAAAAGATTTATTCATTATAGTATTGTGATTAAGGATCAAGAATGTCTAAATTTAGAAAAAAAACATGATCCATCTGCTACTATCAGCTCACTTTCTATAAAACTGTCTGAGTTAACAGGAGGAGAAAGTTTTAGTTTATGTAATGAAAACTATGGATCAAAATTAAGAGTTCTCTCTAAGCATATAAAAAATAAAGTAGAAAATAGTATTTTATTAAAAAAAGAACCTGCTTTAGGTTCTGTATCCATTGAATTTTTAACAGGTCCAAATTTAGAATGGAAAATTGACGGAAGACAAATTACTTTTGAGAATAAAAATTTTGAAAAAAGTACAGTTTCTGTCTCATATCATGAGAAAAAATAACTTTTTTACAATTTTTCTTTCTTTCTTCTTTAAGTTTTGCTAATCTAAAGAAGATGAAATTGCTTACAGTTATGTTTTTTATTAGTCCTCTCTTTGTTTGGGGGAAATCTTCACCAAATATGGAACACTGTGAACAAAGAACAGGTGGGATTTCTCACAGTGTAAATGAAGCTCGTTACACTAAACTTCTTACGGCTTATTTAACAGGAAATAAAAAAGACTCACAAATCAAAAAACGACCTAAGAAAAAAGGTACGGGTCAAAGGTAGTAAAACATGTTGATTACAACTAAAAAAGTGAAACAATTATTTAAAGAAAAAGGTGTGAGAGTTTCAAGTAAAACTTTTGAGGTTCTCAGTAAAGAATTTGAAAAACTTTGTCTCAAAACAGTAGATAATGTTTTTTCTGACAAGCTAAAGACAGCTCGCCCTTCTCATGTTCCTAAAGTTGATATTCTTCTAAATTCTTCTTCAATAACAAGCCTCTCTGAAAAGGAGTGAAATTCATTTAAGCAAGGCTAATTCTAAAATAGCCCTTTTTATTTATATAAACTACAGTTAAGTTTTTATTTTAAAGACCATAAAATATTTTATGTTTTTTTTAGGAAAGGAAATTTTATTAAAAGCTCTTTATAGCTTAAGATAGGAATAGATAATTTTAAAGCCTTTTGTTTTTTACTTCCTGAATTTTCTCCAGAAATTAAATAACTTGTTTGAGAACTTATTTGAGAAAGAACCTTTCCTCCTTCTCTTATAATTTGTAATTTCAAAGAATCTCTAGGTATTTTTAATTTTCCTGTGATAACAAAATTCAATCCTTGCAATTGATTGTTTTTTTCTGGTTTAGGTAGTAAATTTAAACCTTTAGAGTGTAGAGCTTCAATGTCTTCAATCAATTCTTTGTTTTCAAAAGTCTTTTTAAAAGATTGAGCGACAAGAGGTCCTATATCAGAAATGGCTTCTAACTCCTCTTGTGAGAGATTTTTTAAAAAACTTAAAGCTTTTAGTAAATTTAAATTAACTGTTTTACTATAAATGACTTCACTGATTTTTCCTGCTGTTTCCTCTCCTATTAAAGGAATACCTAGAGCAAAAAGGAATCGCTGTAAACTAACTTTTTTACTTTTCTCTAAACTTTTTACTATCAGCTGGTAAGATTTTTCTCCAAATCCTTCTTTTTCCTTTATAGGTTTATTTACTAAATCATAAATATCAGAGTATTTTTTTAACCAACCCCATTTACAAAATTTTTTAAGGCTTTTAACTCCTAAAAATTCTATGTTCATTGCTTTTTTACTTGAAAAATGAATGAATTTATTTTCTATAATAGAGGGACACTGTTGATTTGTACAAACAAGATAATCTCCTTGTTCTTTAGTCAAAGTTGAACAAACAGGACAGTGTTTAGGAATTGTTACAGAATCAGTAGTCAAAGAATTTTTTTTCTTATCTTGTACTTTTTTTATTATCTCTGGTATCACATCCCCGGCTCTATGAACGAGAACTTTATCCCCTTTTTGAACAGATTTTCGAGTCCATTCTTTGAAATTATGAAGGCTTGCATGACGAATTGTCACACCTCCGATTTGAACAGGTTTTAAAATAGCGACAGGAGTAATGACACCGGTTCGTCCTACTTGAAACTTAACTTCTTTTAAAAGAGTTTCTTTTTGTTCGGGAGTGAATTTTCCAGCAATAGCCCAACGAGGGCTTCGAGCTATAAAACCTAATTTTTTTTGTTGTTCTATCTTATTCAATTTTAAAACGATTCCATCAATTTCAAAAGGTAATTTTTTTCTTAGTTTTTCCATTTGTTTGTAATAATCTACAACATCTTCAAAGCTGTGACTGACACGGCATAAATCTAAAGGGGGTTTGAGATTTTTATGTTTACAAACCCGAAAAGTTGGTAATTTGAGTTTTTGTAAATATTGAATAAATTTTTCTTGTGTTTTAATACCTGGTATTTCAAGACCACCTAAGCTGTGAATAAAACAACGAAGAGGTCTTTTAGCTGTTATTTTAGAATCTAACTGCCGTATTGATCCAGAGGCTAAATTTCTAGGGTTAGCAAAAATAGGAAGTTTAGCGAGCTCTTGTTCTCTATTGATTAATTCAAAGTCTTTTTTAAAAATTAAAATTTCTCCTCTTATTTCTAAAATAGGAGGAACAGATATAGAATTCGAATTTTTTTGAGGTTTTTTTTCTTCAAAAGGAGCTAAACTGACAGGGATAGATCTTATGGTTTTAACAGAATTGGTAATGTCTTCTCCGACAACACCGTCCCCTCGGCTCAAAGCCGTTTTAAAAAAACCCTCTTCATAAATTAATTCAACGGCCATTCCATCTAACTTAGGCTCCATAAAAAAAGTTAGGTCTTCTTCTTTGAGTGATTTTAGTACTCTTTGATAAAAAATTTTAATTTCTTCTAAAGAGTAGCTATTTTGCAAGGAAAGCATCGGTTGAGTATGAGCTTTTTTTTCAAAATGAGACAAAGCCTCTCCTGTTATTTTTTGAGAGGGAGAATCTTGAGTTTTAAATTGAGGGTATTTTTTCTCTAAATGAATTAATTCTTTAAAAAGGTTATCGTATTCAAAATCTGTGATTTCAGGTTGATCTAAGTTATAATACAAGCTATCGTGATAACGAATCTTTTCTTTTAATTCTTGAATTCGCTTTAAATCTTTGTTTGTATTTATTTTCATAAATTCTAAATTTTTATAACAAAAACTTCTCTGTTTTAAAATAGTAATATTGAAATAAAAACATTAAATCCAATCGAAGTGAGAACTAAAGTGTCTTAAAAAAGGAGAAGACTTTACTATCTTAATTCCTCTAATTTTATCTAATTCTTTTTCCTTAAAAGAAATAAGAGAGTTAGATACATAATTCAGATGAGATTTTGTATAAACTCTTCGAGGAAGACAAAGCCGAACCAACTCTTTATTGTGATATATTTCTTTTCCGTTTTCTAAAGTTTTTCCAAACATAACAGAACCTATTTCACAAGTTCTTATCCCTGCATATTCGTATAAAGAAGAAACTAAAGCTTGTCCAGGATAAGAAGATACAGGAAGATGAGCAAGTAACTTTTTAGCATCAATATAGACCGCATGTCCTCCAGGTGGACTTAAAACAGGAAATCCTCCTTCAAGTAACTGTTGATGTAAATAAGCCGTAGAGTCTATACGATGTTTCAAATAAGATTCTTCTAAAACCTCCCTCAAACCTAAAGCTACAGCTTCTAAATCCCGGCCTGCTAGACCTCCGTATGTGGGAAAGCCTTCTGTTAAAATCAAACGGTTTTTACAGTTTTCACTGAGAGTTGATTCTCTTACACAAAGAAAACCTCCGATATGACTCAAGCCATCTTTTTTAGCAGATACAAAAGTTAAATCAGCACAGTCAAAGCTAGTTTTGACAATCTCTTTAATGGTTTTTTTTGAAAAACCAGACTCTCTTTTTTTTATAAACCATGCATTTTCAGAAAAACGGCAGGCATCTAAACAAAGAGGTACAAAATACTTTTGACATAGTTTTTTTGTTTCTTTTATATTTTCTAAAGAAACAGGTTGAGCTCCTGCTGAATTATTTGTAATGGTTAAAATCACAAGAGCTACGGATTTTTCTTTTAAAGTCTTCTCTAAGGCTATGAGATCAATGTTTCCTTTAAAGGGATGAACTTCATCATCTTTAAAAAACTCAGGACAAGGAATATCTAAAACCTTAAACCCATAGTCTTCAGAGTTAGCTCTTGTTGTATCAAATAAAGTATTTGAAACAATATATTCTCCGTTTTGTTTAAATTGAGATAATAAAATTCTTTCCGCCGACCTTCCTTGATGTGTGGGAATCACATGTTTAAATCCTGTTATCTCTTGAACAGTTTGTTCAAAGAGATCAAAACTTTTTGAACCCGCATAAGACTCATCTGCATTCATTAGACTGGCCCATTGATTAGCACTCATTGCTCCTGTTCCTGAATCTGTTAAAAGATCTATAATGACATTTTTAGAAGAAATAAAAAACAAATTGAGATGAGCTTTTTTTAAGATTTCTTTTCGCTCTTCTCGGCTGGTCCAGTAAATAGGTTCTAAGGATTTTATCTTATAAGGTTCTATAAGGTTTTCCATAAATTTAAAACTAGTAAAATTTAAAAATTTTCTTTTGTCAATTAAAAATCTCCTTCTCAGTTTAGATCAGAAAGTTAAGAAAAAAGGAAAGTTAAAACTTCCTTTCTCTTGCTATTTTTTTTTAATTCCTTTATAAGAGAATCCATGGAAATTACAGATAAGGTTTTAAAAGAAATTTCTGAACTTGCAGCTCTTAAAATAAAAGAAGAAGAGAAGGTGGAATTAAAATTTTTTTTGAAGGAAGTGTTATCTTACTTTGAAAAAATTAAAAGTATTGAATCTAAAAAGCTTCCTGCTCTTGTAAGTCCTTTAAAACCTCCTTTATGTTTAAGATCTGACAAAGTTCTTGATTTTCCAGATAAAGATAAACTTCTAGAACAAGCTTCTAAAAAACAAGGAGCTTTAATTAAAACACCTCCTAGTATTTAGTTATGGATTTTTTTAGTCTTTGTAGTCTTCAAAAAAAACTCCAATCCTCTGAAGTTTCCCCAAAAGAAGTCTTTGATTTTTACCTTAAAAGGATTGAAAAATATAATCCTTGTTTAAATGCTTTTATCAGCTGGAAAAAAATCCCTTCGTTTAAAAAAAAAGGACGTTTAGCTGGGATTCCTATTGGGGTTAAAGATCTTTTCTGTACAAAAGATTTAAGAACAACTGCAGGTTCTAAAGGTTTAGAACAGTACCTTCCTCCTTATACAGCAACAGCTGTTGAAAAATTAGAACAAGAAGGAGCTATCATTATTGGCAAATGCAATAATGATGAGTTTGGTATGGGTTCTACAGGAGAACATTCTTATTTTGGAGCTAGTAAAAATCCTTGGAATGAGAAGCACAGTCCAGGAGGTTCTAGTAGTGGAAGTGCTTCAGCGGTTTCTGCACGTCTTTGTCCTGCAAGTTTAGGAACAGATACGGGGGGTTCGGTTCGCCTTCCTGCTAATTATTGTCATCTTGTAGGTTTGAAACCGACTTACGGGAGAGTGAGTCGTTATGGAATGATTGCTTATGCCTCTAGCCTTGATCAAGCGGGAATCTTTACTCATACGGTTGAAGATTCAGCCCTTCTTTTAGATGTTATGAGTGGATTTGATTCCAAAGACTCTACAAGTTTAAAGACAAAACCACCTTATTTTCAAAAAAATTTAAGCTCTGAAATTAAAAATAAAACCCTTGCTTATTTTGATTTAGAGCCTTTTAAAAATGAAATGAATCCAGAAATTGTATCCGCTTATCAGAAAGCTTTAAAACTCTTAGAACAAAGAGGATGTTGTCTCATAGAAAAGAAGATACCTTTTTTAGACTATGGAATCTCTGCGTATTATTTAATATCTACCTCTGAAGCTAGTAGTAATCTTTCTCGTTATGATGGAATTCGTTACGGAAAACAAAGTTTGAAATCTTCTCAATCTCTTCAAGAATTTTATTCTTTAAATCGTTTAGATTTTTTTGGTAAAGAAGTTCGTCGTCGTATTCTCATTGGTACTTTTAGTCTGTCTTCAGGATATTATGAGGATTATTTTCATAAAGCTTGTCAAGTAAGATATCTTATCAAGCAAGCTTTTGATGAGATTTTTTCTTCTTGTGAGGCTATTATCTCCCCTGTATCTAAAAACACAGCTCCTCTTTTAAATTCTAAAAAGACGGAAGGAAAGAATTTATCCTTTTATTTAAATGACATCTTTACTGTTTTTGCAAATTTGATTGGTTCCCCAGCTCTTAGCCTTCCTTGTAGTTTTTCAAAAGATAAATTACCTATAGGTCTTCAGCTTATAGGTCCGGCTCTAGGAGAGCAAAAAATTTTAAATGTAGCTTTAGCTTTAGAAGAAGATCTCAATATTTTTGAGAAATCTCCTGAAAAATATAAATAAAAAAGATTAATTGTTATAAAATGCAGTTAAAGTAGAATAAAGTTGAAAAACAGCTAGAATGAATTTTAAAATAAAAAATAGATTTTTATATAGAATCGAATTTACTCACAAAGGGATGGATTAAAGTGCAAGCAAAAGAACAAAATTTTTTAGTAAGTATTGGCTTAGAAATACATGCTCAGCTCAAAACTCAAAGCAAACTTTTTTCCCCAGATCGAGCAGGATTTAATCCCGGAGAAAATCAAGAGATTCACCCTGTCAGCTTAGCTCTTCCAGGGACCCTTCCTGTTTTAAATGAAGAGGCTTTGAAAATGGCTTTTAAAACAGGAAAAGCTGTCCAGGGATGTTTAAAAAAGAAGAGTGTTTTTTCTAGAAAAAATTACTTTTATCCTGATCTCCCTAAAGGGTATCAGATTTCTCAATACGATAAACCTTTTTGTGAAGGCGGTTTTATTCAGTTTTTTCATAAGAATCAAGAAATTTCTATTGCTTTAGAAAGAATTCATATTGAAGAAGATGCCGGTCGATCTCTTCACAAAGGAAATTTTTCTCTTATTAACTATAATCGAGCGGGAACTCCTTTGTTAGAAATTGTAACAAAACCAGTTATTTCTGATCCTTATGTAGCGAGTCAATGTGTTAAAGCTATTCGTCGCCTTCTAAGATATTTAGAGGTTTGTGATGGTAATTTAGAAGAAGGTTCTATGAGGTGTGATTGTAATATAAGTGTTCGTCCCGAAGGGCAAAAACAACTAGGGGCTAAAGTAGAATTAAAAAATATCAACTCTTTTCGTTTTATAGAAAAAGCTCTTTTTTATGAAAAAGCCAGACAAATAGAATGTTTAAAATTAGGACAAGCTCTTACACAAGAGACAAGGTTATATGACTCTACTAAAAACCAAACTAAATCTATGCGTTCTAAAGAATCAGCAAGAGACTATAGATACTTTCCTGATCCAGATTTACCTGAACTTGACGTTTCAGAAAATTTTTTAAACCAGCTTGATTTACCTGAGCTTCCTTTTGATAAAACTCAAAGATTTGTAAAAGAGTATAAATTCACACCAGATCTCGCTCAAATTCTTGTTGAAGATTTTAAACAAGCTGATTATTTTGAACAGGTGGTTTTGCAAACTAAAAACCCTCAAGCTTTAAGTCTTTGGTTTAGGGGGGAAATTCAAGCTCACTTAAAAGAAAAAAATCAAAGAGTCTGTCCTATACCTGTAAAAGATTTTGCCCGTCTTTTAAATTTAATTGATGAGGGAGATATTTCTAATACGATGGCAAAAGATATTTTTTCTGAAATGTGGAATCAAGCTAAATCTCCTGATCAAATTATTAAAGAGAAAAATTTAAAACAAATCTCTAGTGATTCAAAATTAAAAGCTTTCGCTCAAGACGTCTTAAATCAAAACCCCAAGCAAGTTCAAGATTATAAACAGGGACGAAGTAAACTCTTTGGTTTTTTTATAGGGCAAGTTATGAAGAAAACCAAAGGGCAAGCTAACCCTCAAAAACTATCTCATATTTTAAAACAACTTTTAGAGGATTGCTGAAATGAGATTGGCTGGAGTAGACATAGGTTCAAATACAAGTCTTTTGTTAATTGTTGAAAAAACGGAAACAGGTTTTGAAGTTCTAGCTGATGAAATTTATTTCACTCGCTTAGCTGAGAATATGGAATATAGTTCTAAAGTCAGTGATAGTGCTTTAGCTCGCTTAGAAAAAGCTTTTCAAGATATTCAAAAAAAACTCAAATCATGGGATATTAAAGAATATTCTATTGTTGCAACAAGTGCTGTAAGACAAGCTGAAAATAAAAAAAATATTTTAGACTTAGCAAATCAATACTTTCTTAGCCCTCTTCAAATTATTTCTTCTCAAAGAGAAGCGGAACTTACTTTTATAGGAAGTTTTTTTGGTTTAGGTCAAACTTGTTTTAACCCTTTAGTGATTGATATAGGAGGAGGTTCGACTGAATTTGTCGACTCAAAAAAAAAATACAGTCTAAATATAGGTACTGTATCTCTTACAGAAAGGTTTTTAAGTCTAAAAGCTATAAGCTTATCAGAAAGAAAAAATCTCAATGAATTTATCCTTAAAAAACTTCAACACCTTGAAAGTTTTTTAAAAGAATCTCATGATAAAATTATCTTTACGGCTGGAACTCCTACAACTCTTGCTTTAATGGAAACGAAAACAACAGATATGAATAAGATACATGGTTTAATTCTTCAAAGAGAGCAAGTTGATTTTTGGTTAAGTAAATTATCTCAGTTAAGTGTTGAAGAAAGAAAAAAGATTCCCTATCTTCCAGAACATCGAACTGATGTCATTGTAGCAGGTCTTAGCCTTTTAAATCAGATTTTACATTTGAGTGAAAAAACAAGCTTTCTTGTTTCCGTGACAGGAGTTCGTTATGGTTTAATTCTAGAGAAATTTCAAACTCAACTCAATCAAACAATTAAAAACTAACTAGACTTTAGACTAAGGGTTTTTAAGGATTAAAGCTTTAAAAAAAGTTTTTTCCTTTTAAAGTATGATAGTATAATAAAATCTATATGAAGATAGTACTTTTTTTTTTAAGTTTTAACTTTACTGTTTTTGCTGAAAACCTTTTGCAAAACAAAAATGGAGAAAACTTTTCAAATTATGAGCAGAATTTAAAGTTTTTAAAAAAAAAGTCCCTTCTCTTAGCTCAAGGGATTGATAATAAAGCTTTTGATCCCTTTATTGATTTTGGAGAGTTTCAAGATAATATAGCTGAAGAAGAAAGCCTTAGTTTTTTTCAACATGGTCGCTCTCTTTCTCTTGTTTTTTTAGGAGGCTATCAAGGTATTACTTTTAATCTAAGACAAATTTACGGGGATTCTCTTTTTGTTCCTGGTTTAGGTCTCTCCTTTTTTATTGACTTTCATATAGCCTTTCAATTGAGTACTTCTTTTCCAACAAACCATTATGTTAGTTTATATAATACAAGTTATAAGCTTTTTAACTTTAGTTTGGATTTAAAATATTATTTACATAAACAGTATTTAAATGAAGAAAAAAGAACCATCAATCCTTATTTAATGATAGGTCCTTTTTTATTTAATTCTAAAATTCAAATTACCCCGCAAATGCAAGGATTCTTCAATGTATCTAATTCCCAGCAACAAGTCTCTCAAACGAGCGAATCAAATATTCCCCGGATAGATAGTTTAGAAAGAAGAGCTCTTGAAAATCAAACTTATCAACGTTTGGGATTAAAATTAGGTTTAGGTTTAGAATTTAACCTGATTGAGAATTTTTTTATAGGACTAGAAGTCAACCATCTTTATGTAAATCTTGAACATGAAGACCAAGATCTCTCTCAGCTCGAGCTTCCGGTTTTACCTATTGTACCTGAAAATCAAGATATTTTCTTTTTACTTCAAACTCCTAAAAGACCAGAAATTAAAGGTTATAAATTCTACGGGGATCTTTTTCAAATTATGATAATAGCTGGTATGAATTTTTGAAGCTTCCTATAACAAAATAAATGAAATTCATTTAATATTTTCTTTTGAAAATAAAAAATCTTTGCAAAGTTTCACTTTATAGCGTATATTTAAGTTGATTTAAAACTTAAAAAGGAGTTTTTATGAAAAAGGTATTATATGTAGGTTTATTTCTTTCTCTTTTTGTAATGGAAGTAAGTCCTTGTTTTGCTACGAAAAAATATCGTTATATAAAAAGAGAGCATGGCGTGCGATTTACGGGAAATATTCTTATGGATAAATATAGATTGGATTTTAATGATTTTTCCATGGATAAGCTAAAAGCCGAATTTCAGGGAGTTTATACTTATAATTTTGAAGGACGTTTTGAATTTGGTCCTTATTTTGATCTCTCATTACCTGGACAGATAGTAGATTGGAAAATCGGTTTCCTCGGTGAATATAACTTCATTAAAAATAGAGGAAAAAGAAAATGGATTCCTTCTTTAGGAATTATTTTAGGAATTGAGGAATTAGGAGCTTTTCAAGGAGCTGTAGGTTTGCAAGCCTCTTTGAAAGCTTTTGTAGCAAAAAGGACAGCCTTTATAACTACATTCAATTTTGACGTAATTCTTCCTTTTCAAAACTCTCCTTTTTTTACAGACATTCACCTTCGACAAAATATAAAAATGGGATTTGCTTACTACTTTGATTTTTATTAAACTTTAAAAAATTATTTTTTTAGCTCTTTTGGAAGCAAGAAAATCTTTTTTAAGTCTTGTTCCCTTAAAGAGGTAAAACGTCTTTTAGGTAAACGATTTAGTTTTAACCGTCCAATTGCAACTCTTTTTAGTTTTTTCACAGGAAATCCTATTTTTTCAAACATAAAACGAATTTGTCTGTTTTTTCCTTCTTTTAAAATGACTTTAATTTCTCCTCTTCGATTGTATTTTGCAAATAAAGCTTTTCTTTTTCCAACGGGAGTACTGACTCCTTTTGTAATTTTTTTCAAATCAGAAATTGTAGGTGTTCCCTTTACTTTTATACAATAAGTTTTAGGAATATAATTTTTAGGTTTTAAAATTCGATTGGAAAAATCTCCATCATTAGTGATAAGTAAGAGTCCCTCTGAATCCCAGTCTAAACGACCGACTAAAAAAAGTCTTTCTTTATTATAGGGAATGCAATCCATAACCGTAAGTCGACCTTTAGGATCAGAGCTTGTGCTGAGCATTTTGCTAGGTTTATGAAACATAAGATAAACAAGTTTTTGATTTTTAGCTTCAATGTATTTTTTTTGAATTCGGACTCTATCTTTTTGAGGCTCTACGTCTTGATGGGCATCAAGAATCTTTTTCCCATTAATAAAAACTTTCCCACTTTGAATCAGATCTTCAGCCTTACGGCGAGAGACATATCCCCATTTTGCTAAAAATTTGTTTAACCTCATCAGCTAATATTTATTTTGAGTTCTTTTTAATTCTATATTCTTGAATATAAAAAAAAGATAGAATACTGACCCCAATGACAATAAAAGAATCCGCAAAGTTAAAGGTCGGCCAATGCCAGGTTCCTATATACAAATCTAAAAAATCAACGACATAACCTAATCTCAACCGATCGAAATAATTTCCTAAAGCCCCTCCTAAAATAAAACTTAGAGCTATAACATGAAAAGGATGTTTCGTATCTCTAAGCATAAGAAAAATAAAAACAAAACATGCAAGAGGAATTAAAAGAAAAAGAAAAATCCGTAACCCTTCAGGTCCATTATTAAATAAACCAAAAACTCCTCCGGAATTTGTAACATAAGAAATATTAAAAAAACCTTCTATAAGAACTTTAGGTTCTTCTTTTGTCATTTGTGTATGAACATAAATTTTAGAAGCTTGGTCTAAACATAAAATCCAAAAGGATGTAATCGTAACAAAAAAATACTTTAAAAAGGAATTTGACATAAATACTTTTTACAATTAATGACTTTTAAAAACAACTGTTTATTAGTCTCTTAATTAATTTTTTATCAAAAATTTTAAGCCTTAGGTTTTTAAAATTTGAACGCATTTAGGACAGATTTTTTCTTCATTTAATTGAGGAGATATAAACCAGCAACGAAGACATTTTTCACCTTCTGCTTTTTGTACTTTTAAATTTGTCTTTTGACCTTCTTGAATTGTTATTTGAGAAACAGAAAAAAATTCCAGTTGATCCTCTTTTGACAAAGATTTTGTAATAAAATCTTCCTTGAGTGTCAAATTTGCCTGAGCCTCTAAATTAGATCCAATCTCTTTTTTTTCTCTCAAGGTTTCTAGTTCTTTATTTAAATGTTCTCTTAAAGGAAAAAGTTTTAGAAAAAGCTCCTTGATTTCTTTTTCTTTTTCAAAATTTTGAGGGCTAGGAAAATCTTCTAAAAAAACACTTTCTTTTTTGTCAAGTTTTTCAAAGTAAGAATAAACTTCTTCTGATAAAAAACTTGTAATAGGAGCCATTAAAACAATAAGATCATTTAACAATTGATGTAGAACAGTTTGAGCCTGCCTTCTTTGTAGGCTTTTTTGAGGAAAAGTATAAAGACGATCTTTTATGACATTTAAATAAAAAGAAGAAAGTGTAACTGTAAAAAAATAATTGAATCTTTGATAGGCTCTGTAAAAAGCATAGTCTTCATAATCTTGTGTAACTTGTTTAATCAGTTCACTCAGTTGAATAAGAAGCCATTGATCAATTGGTTTTAAACCGGAAAAATCTAAACTTTCTTTCAAATTAAAGTTATGTAAATTTCCTAAAATAAATCGAAAGCTGTTTCGATAGCGACGATAACTTTCTGTTACTCTTTTAAAGTTTTGTTCTCCAAGTCTTATATCGACAGCAAAATTTTCACTTGCAAGCCAGAGACGAATGATTTCAGATCCTTTTTGTTGAATGAGATTTTCAAGGCTTGGGGCATTTCCTTTACTTTTACTCATTTTATGTCCTTTTTGATCCGTTATAAAACTATGTGTCAATAAAGTTTTAAAAGGACTTTTAGAATGGATAGCTATGGAAGATAGCAAACTTGTTTGAAACCATCCTCTGTGTTGATCGCTTCCTTCTAAAAATAAATCAAAAGGAATTTTGACATCTTCTTTTTTAGAAAGGACTTCATGCTGAACTCCACTATCAAACCACACATCTAAAATATCTGTTCCTTTTTTAAAGCTCTGACTGCCACAAGAAGAGCAGGAGGTCTTAGGAGGTAAAAGTGAGCTGACATCTTGATTAAAGTAATAATTAATTCCTTCTCCTGTTTCTTCCATTTGACTGGCTATCTTATTGATAATTTCAGCTGATAAAAGGGGTTTAGAACAAGATTTACAGTAAAATACAACTATAGGAACCCCCCAAGTTCTTTGACGACTTAAACACCAATCTGGGCTGTTTTGAAGCATAGCTTTTAAACGAGCTTTTCCCCAATCAGGAACAAAGGAAATCTCTTCTTCACAAGCTTTTAAGGCTTTTTGTCTTACAGTTCCCTTTGAAGAGCTTCCACTTAGATCGGAATCAAAACTTTTATCTAGTGCTAAAAACCACTGTGGAGTGAGGCGATAAATCAAAGGAGTATTAGAACGAGGGTTGTACGGATAACTATGGTTTATCTTTTTTACAGAGAGTAAATGCCTTGATTCTTTAAGTTTATCTATGATGTTTTGATTTGCTTTTAAAATAAAAAGACCTTGAAGAAAATCAGGAGCTTCCTTTGTAAAATGCCCGCTTGCTGAAACAGGACAAGGCATAGGTAATTTGTATTTCAATCCTACATTGTAATCATCTAAACCATGTCCAGGAGCTGTATGAACTAAACCTGTTCCTGTCTCTTGTCCTACGTGTTCTCCTAAGACTATAACTGACTTAGAATCTAAAAAAGGATGTTGCGTTGTTAAATTCTCTAAGTCTTTTCCTTTAAAAACTTTTTCTTTTTTAAAATCAGAAATTCCTATTTCTTTAAAAAAAGATTCTGCTAAAGCTAGAGCTAAAAGGTAAGATTCCTTAGAAACTGTAAATAAGCCATATTCTAAATCAGGATGTAAACAAATAGCTGTATTAGCGGGTAAAGTCCAAGGAGTTGTTGTCCATATAACAGCAGATACATTTTGAGAAAGATTAAGCTTTTGCAGGGAATCTTTTGATAAGTTAAATTTTACATAGATGGAAGGGCTTTCATGTTCACGGTATTCTGCTTCAGAAAAAGCTAAAGCGGTTTGTAATTTAAAACACCAAAAAACAGGTTTTCGTCCAGAAAAAATCAAGCCTTTTTCAACCATTTTTGCAAAAGCTCTCACCTGCTGAGCGGAATAAAAAGAATCCATTGTGAGGAGTTTTTTATCCCAATCTGCTAAGATACCTAATCTTTTAAAACTTTCTTCTTGTTTTTTCACCCAATAAAGAGCTGTTTTACGGCATTCTTCTTTTAACTTGTGATCTTTGTCCTTTTTCAATTTCTTAAAAGCTTCTAATTCAATAGGTAACCCATGACAGTCCCAGGAGGGAATAAAAGGAGCTTGAAATCCTTTTAAATTTTTATATTTTATCACAATATCTTTTAAAGTTTTATTAAGAGCATGTCCCATATGAAGAGTTCCATTGGCATAAGGAGGACCATCAGGCATGAAAAATAAAGGCTTTCCTTTTCTTTTATCTAAAAGTTTTTGATAGATTTTTTGATTTTCCCAGTCTTGAACTCTTTGAGGTTCTTTTTCTGAAAGATGAGCTTTCATAGGAAAGTTAGTTTTTGGTAGTAAAAGTTTATAATCCTTCATTTTTATACAGTCTCTAAAAAAAATAACAAAGGTCAACTTTTTAGTTATTATTTTATATCTTATTTTTTTACTTGTCCGTCTTAACTTTTTTTGCTATTTTTAAAGAATTAAGTTGTGTGGTCTAAAAAAATTCTTATTTATACAGATGGGGCCTGTCGAGGCAATCGAGGTCCTTGTTCCATAGGTTTACAAGTTTTTGGTATAAATCAAGATTTGATTTATGAAGAATCAGCTTACCTCGAAGATAACAATACAAATAATTTTGCTGAATACAAAGCTGTTATTAGAGCTTTAGAATTATCTGTTAAGCATCAAGTACAGGATCTGACTTTGTTTTCAGACAGTCAATTTTTAGTCTATCAAATGCAAAATAAATATAAAGTAAAAACAGCTTCTATAAAAAAACTCTTTGACGAATGTAAGCTATTTATAAAACAAATTCCTCGGGTTCAGTTTAAATGGATTCCAAGGGATAAAAATAAAGGAGCGGATCTTTTAGCCAATCAAGCTTTAGATCAGATGAAAAATAAAAAATTTTAAGGATTGTTTTTAACAAATGGAATAAATTTATCAGTCCTAAGTCAATTGAAAGAATCTAGTTTATGAGATACTTAATGCGAGAAGTTCAAATCAAAGACCTTGATTCTCTTTTACAGCTCAGTCGATCTTTTTCTCTTTATAACCTTTCTAATAACAAGCTTTTATTGAAGAAAAAAATAGAAATCAGTCAAAAATCTTTTCTAAAAAAGATATCAGCTTTCAAGAGAAACTATTGTTTTATTTTAGAAGATCTAAAATTAAAAAAAATCATAGGTTCCAGTCAAATTTTATCTTTTTCTGGTCAACAATATTCTCATTGTTATTTGTGGAAAAAAGATTCTTCTTTTTTAGAACTGACTCAAGTTAAAACAAAACGTCATCAGTTAGGGGGATTGATTTTAGAGAAAGCTTATAGAGCTTCTCCTGAAAGCTTAGGTTTTCAAATAGGGGTTGGACGTTTTTTGTATGTCAAACTCCATGCCAAAGATTTTTTTGATTTTTTTGAAGCCAGTTTAACAAGCCCTTTTCAAGAAAAAAACCAACCTTTTTGGTTAGAAACAGGAGCTAAGTATTTAAAACAAGACTACCCTCAAGCCCTTAGAACTTATAGAGATAACTATTCTTTTTTTATCAAGCATCTCCCTGAAAACCTCAAAGTGTCTATTTCCTCTTTGAGTCCCCCAGCTCAAAGTTGCCTCAGTCTTGTTCATCCTAAAACTCTTCCGGCTTATAAAGGTCTTTTAAAAAAAAACTTTTATCCCCGTCGGCGACATCATCTTTTAGATGGGGCTATTTATTTGGAAAATAAAGGCTTTACTTTTTTAAGAAAAATAAAAAAATATCGTTTGAAATTTGAAAATAAGATTCAAGGTTTTTATTTTTTAATGGGACAAAAAACAAAAAAAGGTTTTATTTGTTCTAAAGTTCAAGCTCAAAAACAAGGACAATTCTTAAAAATAACGAAAACCCCTTTTTTTACAGAAGGGGAAGAAATTGTAGCTCTTTCTATGTCTTAGAGTTATTATTAGGATATGATAAAAATTAAAAAACTATGAAGATATTTCGTAAAGTTAAAAAAACACAAAAAGCTCTTCCTTTTTTAGGTTCCTATATAAAGGGAAAATTTCAAAAAGTTAATAAAAAAAGGCTTCAACAAAAACATAAAAGTCCTGCAGATTTTGAGGACCTTATTTTCTACTGGGATGAACATCCTTGTTTGGATTTGAATTCTTTGTGTTTTTCGGGAAAAAAAGCTCAAAGAAAATGGAGTCAAACCCCTTTTCCTGAGAGAGTTAAAAAGTTAAAAAAACTGAAGCCCATTATAAAAAAAAATATCAAAAATTGGGGAGAATTAATTTCTAGAGAAACCGGGAAGGCTCTTTGGGAAAGTGAAGGAGAAGTAAAAGCCTTACTTCTAAAACTAGACTTTACGTTAGAAGAAGCCTTAAAACGTATTAAAACTCAAAGTCTTCCTCCCTATGGACAAATTCGCTTTAAAAGTCGAGGTCTTTGTTTAGTTATCGGTCCTTTTAACTTTCCGATGCATCTTCCCTTTGGGCAAATATTACCTGCTTTACTGGCCGGAAATGCTGTTATTTTTAAAGCTTCTGAAAAAGCTCCGGCTTCAGCTCAAGCTCTGACGGGGGCTTTTGATCAAATAGGTTTAGAATCAGGACTGTATCAGCTTGTTCAAGGTGGAGGAAAAATTTCTAAGAAGCTCTGCAATCAAAATCTCATTGATGCTATTTTTTTTACAGGTTCCTTTGAAACAGGAGATAAAATAAAACAATCTCTTGTCAAAGATTATAATAAGCTTTTGGCTTTAGAAATGGGAGGCTATAACAGCAGTTTGGTTTGGGACGATGCCGATTTAAATTTAGCTGTTCAAGAGTGTTTAAAAGCTTGTTTTTGGACGTCAGGACAAAGATGTTCTTCTTGTTCTCAAATTATTTTACATAAAAAAATAGCCTCTGAGTTTATAAAGCTTTTTCTTGAAAAAGCTAAGCAACTCAAAGTGAATCATTGGAGTCAAAATCCTTGGATGGGAAGTTTGATTGACAAAAAATCCCTTCAAAGATTTTTTAAATTTCAAAAACAAATTAAAAAAGCGGGAGGACAATTTTTACTTGAGGGAAAACAGCTTTATAAAGAGAAAGGTTATTATGTGAGTCCTGGAATTTATAAGATGGCTTTTGATAAAAACTCCTTAATAGGAACTCAAGAAACTTTTACTCCTCAAGTTATTATTTATGAGACAAGACAGTTAAAAGAAGCTGTAGAACTCATTAATCACTCTGGATTTGGTTTAAGTTTATCTGTTTTTTCTAAGGATAAAAAAGTAAAAGAAGAGATGTTTCAGTGTTCAAAGGTAGGGCTTGTCTATTATAATTTAGCGAGTGTGGGAGCTAGCTCTTATCTTCCTTTTGGAGGTGTTGGTAAGTCAGGAAATGATCGACCTGCAGGAGCTTTTGCTATTGATTCTTGTGTTATCCCCATGGCTGAAAAAGGGTTTTAATGAAAATCCTTATATCTTTTGTGACGTTTTTTATTTCTTTCTTTTTGTTTTTGAGCTTTCGATTAGCAGTTCCCTTAAATAAAAAGGAATCTCCAAATCTTTTAATAGATGTTTTTGAAGGTCAAACTTTTTATCACATGGCTGAAATTTTAAAAGAAAAAAATCTGATTCGTTCCGTTCAGGACTTAAAAATACTCATTTGGTTCATGGGACGTCCTCATCTCAAAAAAGGAGAATATGAACTTTCTGCTTCTATGAATTTATGGGAAATTTTTAAAATTTTAAAAGAAGGAAAGGAACGAAGTTTTAAAGTTTCTTTTCCTGAAGGATTTAATCATTATGAAATGGTAGAACTCTTAAGGAGTCATAATTATGTAGAAAGTAATCTTTTTTTAAAGGGAGTTTGGGATAAAAAATTAATAAAGAAATTTTTAAAGCAAGAAAGACCTTCTTTAGAAGGTTATTTGTTTCCTGATTCTTATTATGTAAAAAAATATCTTCCGGCTAATCAATTGATACATTCTATGTTTGAAAATTTTACAAAGGCCTATCAGGACATTGCTAAGCAGACTTTAGAGATAGACTTAACAGATCATCAGGTTGTTACTTTAGCAAGTTTAATAGAAAAGGAGACAGGCTTAGCAAACGAGCGAGCTTTAATTTCTAGTGTATTTTTTAATAGGTTAAAAAAAAATATGAAACTACAAACTGATCCTACTATTTTATATGCTCTTTATTTAGTCAGAGGTTTTGATATTGAAAAAGATATTAAAAAAAAAGATATTTTATTTCAATCTCCTTATAACACTTATGTGATCGAAGGGCTTCCTCCTGGTCCTATTGCAAATCCTGGACGAGAGAGTTTAAAAGCTGTTTTTTTCCCTTCAAAGTCTGACTTTCTTTATTTTGTCAGCCGTAATGATAAGAGTCATCATTTTTCAAAAACCTATAAAGAACATAAAAAAAATGTTTTTAAATATCAAATTAAAAACAAACAACTTAAATAAAAAAGAATCTATTTTTTCTTTTTGCTCTAAAAAATTAAGGAGGACAAAATTCATTAATTGTGTCTGGTTTAGATTTAAAAGTTCGAACCATGTTGCAGGAAATAAGTTTTACAGAATAACCGGTTCGTCCTCTTCCTACGCAAGAACTTGGAACACGTTGACCTTCTTCTGCTTTAAACTGACATGTTAAAAAGTTATTCATTTGATGGTCATAGTTCGTATAATTTAAAGGGGAAGGATTGAACCAAGAACTGAGTAAAAAATCTGGTAAGGGGTTAGCAAACCAAGGTTGGTTAAAAACATTTGTGCGAATTAAAGGGGGTTGCTTTCTTACAGAGTTTAAATTGCTTGAGCTATGTGTGCCAAAGATTCTAGCCTTTAGTTCCAGTGGAGAGGAGGGAGCTAAATTTATGTTAGGTCTAAGGTTGTCTATTAAAAAAAAAGGAGCAATAGAAAGTTCAATCTCTTTTAATCTAGAATTCTCGTTTATATATTTTTCACTGTCGGACCAACCAAAATCTCCTCTGACATAAAACACATTGTCTCCCAATGAGAAAGAGCTACTTTTTTCAGCCTCACAGTCAGATCCTGTTAATAAATTACAGATTTTAGGAAAGTAGGTTTGATGGTAGTTCGCTAAGATAGAATAATAACTGATATCGTACATATTGGGATAGATTGCTAACCATTCCATTAATCGAGTGAATCTAAAGGGATCATGACCTTCATTAAGGGGTAAATTACGAGCTAAAGGATCATCTGGACTGTTAAAAAAGATGATATGAAAATAGTCTTCCATTTTATAGACTTGCTGTGTATCTTTGTAATCTTTTTGCTTGTTTAAAAAAATGAACTGACTATCAGGATCATGTAATTGAAGGTCTACTAATCCCCAAGGATCCCCTGGCCACCGAGAAAAATTAGGTTGATGAACATAAGTTAAAAAGCTTCGATCAGTAACAAATTTAGTGGGAGCTTTATCATTGTTAGTTGGAATAAAAGGATCATGTTGTTCGGGTTGAGGGCCAAAAGAAGCTCCAAAGGCTTTTGCAAAAGAACTTGCTTTAAATTTAATTCCTGAACCTAGATTCAAAGAAAAGATTTGATCTTTATAATCAAATTCTGACCTTAAGCCATAGTATAGAATTTCTTCTCTTTCCTTAAAAAAAGAAGCTGTTAATGTTGCTAGAAAGTCCTCATTTTCTTCTTTAAAGGTACGATTCAGTTCAAACAAATTTAAAATATTCTCTTTTCTTAAATAATTTAATAATCCATGAGGAGGTCTTGAAAAACGGGTATTTATAAAATCTAGAAGAGTTTGTCGAGTATCAGATGACAAGGTTTCCAAATGAGGAACGGACTCGACAGTACATCTAGTAGAATCACTTTCACTTATAGCATCTACATTTGCATAAAGTAAGATAGGCTGAACATCTAATCTTTTAAAAATCTCTTCGAATTCTTTTTCTTTGAAAGCTTGAAATTCTTCTAAACTGTAATCAGCAAGATCTTTTAAATTATGAAAATTTACTTTTGTAAGATTTCCTATGAAAACTTTTTTAGCTCCTTCAAAAATATCCTTGTTATCTAGGTCTTTTCCTTCTTTTAAAGTTTTGTTATAAAGTTCTTTTAACATGCCTTTTCGATCTTTTTGATCTAATCGAAAATGTGTTAAAAATAATTGTGTCATAAGCCAATTTAAACCTCCTTCTAAAGGACAAGATTGACCAACTTCATCTCTTAAAAGATCTACAGCTCTCTCAGCGATGCGAGCTTCTGGTAAAAAAGGGGCTATAAGAGGCAGTTCTCTAATAGGAGTGATAGAAACATTCGATTGACGACATAAGTTTTGATCACCACTTTCTACTCCTCTTTTCCATAAATCATGGCTTATACAAGTAAAGTAGGAATTATCACAATACTCAGGATAAATACCTGTTAAACGAAATTGAGTCTGACTAGCTCTACATTCTGGTGAACTAGAACTAGAACAGTTGATAGTATTAGTGCTATTTTGTGGACACCAATAGTCTTTCTCTCCTCTTTCTGCAGATCTTCCTTCATATTGAACTAAAGTGCCTAAAATCCGATAACGCCAAGCTAAAAGTTTCCAGTTTTGTCTCATTTGATAGTTGATATGAGCCATTGCATTTAAAACTTCAGCTTGTTTTTTTGCTCCATAATAAGTTGCTAAATCTAAAGAATTTTGTAAATTGATTTTATCATAAACTACCATACCTACATTTAAGCTCATAGCAAATAGGATAAAGAGAACTTGAAAAATCAATACAATAAAAATAACAGTTTGACCTTTTTTATTTTTAGTAAGCTGATTTAACATAAAAGTAGTCTATAAAGGAAAGATATTTTTATAAAGGATTTTTTAAGTTTTTTTTCAGTCTCATTAGATAAAGGATATAAAAAATCTTTTCTAGATTTTTTCAGCTTGATTTTTCTTAGAATAAGAGATTAAGTAAGAATTGTTAAATGTTCAAGAAGATACCTTTTAGTAAGAAAAAACTAATATCTTATTTTAAACAAGACATTGCTGTTGATTTAGGAACAGCAAATACTTTAGTTTATTCTCCTGATAAAGGTATTATTTTAAATGAACCTTCTGTTGTAACAATTCAAAAATATGAAAATGAAAGAAAGGTTTTAGCTGTAGGTAAAAAAGCAAAGTATATGTTGGGGAGAACTCCAGGAAATATTATTGCTAGTCGACCTATTAAAGATGGGGTGATTGCTGATTTTGAAGTCACCCAACAAATGTTAAAATATTTTATTTCAGCATCTACAAAGAAGAATCTTTTTATACGTCCTCGTATTGTTATCAGTGTTCCTTATGGAATTACACAAGTTGAAAAAAGAGCTGTTCAAGAATCTGCTTTATCTGCAGGGGCAAGGAGTGTTCATCTTATAGAAGAGCCTTTAGCAGCTGCTATTGGAGCGGGTCTTCCTATCACCGAAGCGGCAGGAAATCTTATCGTGGATATTGGAGGAGGGACTACAGGAGTTGCTATTATTTCTATGGGGGGAATTGTTATTTGTGAATCTATAAAAGTGGGTGGTGATAAATTTGACGAGGCAATTATCAATTACATTCGCCGTCATTTTAACCTCTTGATTGGAGAGAGAACAGCAGAAAATATAAAAATTAATTTAGGAACTGCTTTTTGTATTGAAAACGAAAATAAACACTTTGCCGTTAAAGGTCGGGATTTGGTAACAGGAAATCCTAAAACTATTAATTTGAATCGATTTCAAATCAATAAAGCTCTTTCAGAACCTTTAGAGCAGATTATTGGAGCGATTCGCCTGGCTTTAGAAAAAACTCCTCCCGAGTTATCTTCTGATATTGTAGATAACGGTATTTTTCTTACAGGAGGAGGGGCTTTATTACATAATATGGACATTCTTCTCAAGGAAAAAACAGAACTCCCCGTATCTATTGCAGAAAAACCACTTTACTGTGTTGTTTTAGGGGCTGGAGAAACTTTAAATCAAATAGATCTTCTCAATCAAATTACAGTGAGTTAAAACAATTTGGAATTATAAGTTTAACTTGTAGCTTGAAGTTTTTGATAAATCAAGAGACTATCAATAAAGCTTATATTAAATTTTATTTATCTAAAGCTTTCATGAAAAAGTAACTTGTCAGTTCATCTTTTTTTTGAGTTTTTAACTAAAAGATTTAACTCTATCTATTTCACAACTCCCTTTCTCCAAGCAAATTCCTTTAAGAAAAGAGTGCCTTTTCTTTGCAAACTTCTCTTCATCTTGTGAAGCAGAAATCAATCCGTTGATAGTCTTACTCCTTTTTGCTTTGAGAGTTATCAACTGGAAATTCTTTTCTAGTCGTTTGTAATAAGTAGCATAGATCAATTTTAGAATTATTGAAAAACCGTGTTTATATGAAAATTTTAATTAAAGTCCCCATTAAAAATTTTCTTTAATCCTTCTTGCCAGTGCAAACATAAAACATTGTCTATTTTTTTCCTTGTTATTTCTCTTGAGAAACAATAGAGATTGGATTGAGGAATGTCAGATCCAAGTTTAATCAAGCTTCTTAAGTCTTCTTTTCTTACAAATTCAGAGGATTTGATTTCTATACAAGCAGTTGTTTTGTCTGGACGTTCTAAAATTAAGTCAATTTCAGCCCCTTCCTTTGTAATCAAATAGGAGATTTTCCAGCTTTTTCTACTGTACTCCAAAAATTTTATAATCTCTAAAATAATAAAATGCTCAAAAGCATTTCCAAAATCATAACTTTGTTCTTTTAAAGGAATAGACAAAGTACCTTTTAAAGCCCTGCAAATCCCAGTATCAAAAAGATAAAATTTAGGAGCTTGTCTTTGGCTTTTTCTTATAGATCTATGATAAGGTTTAAGATAAAACCCGATCAAAGTGTCTTCAAGTATAGAATAATAGTTTTGAACAGTAAGGGTATCTACACCAATATCACGAGCTATTTTAGAATAATTAACAAGCTTGCCATTCATCTGAGCTACTATATCTAAAAATTGCCTGAAGGGTTTGAGTTTTCGAATCAACTGTTCAACTTGAATCTCTTCTTTTAAATAAGTTAAGGTGTAAGCTTTTAAATACTCTTCTTTTTCTGTTTGAGTTTTTAAATGAAGGAGCTGAGGCAACAAACCCCACTCTAAAGCTTCTTTTAAGTTAAACTTTTTTCCTAACTCTAAATGAGTCAAAGGATAGAGATAAAACATAAAAGCCCTTCCTGCTAATAGATTAGCTCCTCCTTTTTTGAGTTTTCTAGCTGAAGACCCACTTAGAATAAATTGAATCTTCTTGGCTTCTATAAGCTGATGCACTAAATCTAAAATTCGAGGAAGTTTTTGAACCTCATCAATAATAACTCTTTTTATTTGAGTGTTTCCCTCCAACTCTTGCTTTAATAAATTTAAATTTAATCGGTAGCGATCTTCTATGGCTGGATCGAGTAAATCAATATAGAGACTTTCGTTTGATAAAAACCTCTCTCTAATAAGGGTTGATTTACCAGAGCCTCTAGGACCTAAAATAAAAAAACTATGAGAGACTGAAAGCTTTGCTATCCTCTTTATCATTATTTCCTTAGAAATAAGCTAAATATTGAGTTTAGTCAATATTTTAACGATAAATATTGAGTTTAGTCAATATTATGATAAAAAATTTATGTCATAAAAAAAGCTTACCACATTCGTTTATAACTATGGATAGAATTATCTAATTCTCTTATTTCAGCTTTTTCTACTTTCTGTCAAAAGTTTTATAATCTCTAAAATAGTAAAATGCTCAAAAGCGTTTCCAAAATCGTAACTTTAATCTAACAATACAAAACCTTTACTATTTTTATACTATGTATCCACATAAAACCTGTTAATAATGCTTTCAAATAGAATAACAAAGACTGGAAAAAAAGGATTGAAAAGAAAATGACTTTAATATTATCTTTAAAACCATTCAACTTAAAATAAAGAAACTAGGTTATGATTTTAAGGTCTCTTCTGTTTTTTCTCTTCTTTTTTGTAGGTTTTTACAGTTACTATTTGTATAAATACCCTGAACTTAATGATAAAAGTTATTTGCTGGAAGACTATCCAAAAGATCTGATCTTAAGAACGGGTACTCATTTGTCTCGTCCAGAAGAAAGAATTCAACATTTTAAAAATTTTCTAGAAGAAAAAGAAAAAAACACTATTCGTATTGGAACCTTTGGGGATTCTCATACTTATGGATCTGAGGTTGAAAAAACAGAATCTTACCCTTACCAACTCCAACAGATGTTTTTAGAAAAAGACCCTCAAAGAAAAATAGAAGTTCTTAACTTTGGGGAAGGTGGTGCTAGTTTTCAAGAACAGTTTTTCTTGTGGGAAACTTATAGAAAAAAATACCATTTGGATTATATTTTAATTGGTCCAAAAGGGGTTTATCCAGACAGAGACAGTACATTTAGAATGAATTTTGATAATTCCTTAAATTATCCAAAACATCGCTTTATTTTAGAGGATAATTCTGTTAAAGAAGTGTTTATAAATCCAACAGAGTTTGAAGAAGATCTCTTAAAAAAAAGATTTAGAAATTACTATAGTCTTATTCCTTCATTGAAGGCTTTACGCTATGACAAAAAACCTTTTCAAATTTGGGAATTTTTATTTCCTTTTTTAAGAGATAAACTGATCTCTCCCTTTTATTATACCAGTCTTCCAGAATGGGAGGAAATATTTAAAATAAATAAAATTTTATTAGAAAAAATTAAAAAAGAATATGATAAAAAAATATTACTTTTTCTAAAGGAAAAAAAACACTTCAGACTTTATAAATCTGTAAAAGATAAATACAATTTCAATGAAATTCATTATATAGTAGATAATTTTTATACAATGTTTAGTCATCATAGTTCTTTAGGAAATGAGTATATTGCAAATTTTTTTTTTAATGCTCTTTTAGGGAAAAAGAGCTTTTCTTTTAATCGTATCAAATGTTTTTTCTCTCCAAAAAACAAAGCTGAAAAAAACCTTCCAAAGCTCGATTTATCCTTGGTAAATAGGATTCAAGTCTTTCAAGGAGATACTCTTTTATCTGTTTTGAATAAAAACATCCCCTCTTTAAAAGATAATTCTTATGAGGAAGATAAATTAAAAAACACAAAACATTTTATCTCGTTTACTAATATGAATCATTTGTTAAGGGGTCCCTTTTTTCCTGTAAGTTTTCCTTTAAAAGAAGGACAAAAGCTTTATCTGAAGCTTGATTCTAAAAACACTATCGAATTAGGAAAGATAAGAAATCTCGATAGCCATCATAAGTTTTTTATATTTCATGCTGATTATATAAATAATTCTCAAATTATACTCAGTTACTATTATGGGTATAAAAATTACTTTAAGGTAACAAACTTGCCATCCGAAATTAAAAGAGCTGTAAAAAAACAGAAGCATTCCATCGATCTTTTTATTGAAAAAAATAAAATAGGAAGTTTATATCCATACAGTTATAAAAATGATAAAATTTTTTATTTTTTATCAAAAAAACATAATAAAAAATCTTTTTTAATGATGGGAGCTTCTTCAGATTTTGTTAGAGAAAAAAATTTTAAGGAAGAATTTTCTCCTACTATGGTATATACTATGGAAGATGAAACAAAAATCAAAAGCCTCATGTCTGTGAAATGTAAAAAAGTTCCCTATAAAATAAAATTAGAACTTCCCCATTTCGATCCTATTAAGTTAAACTAAAGTTATGAAAATTCTTGGGCTTTCTGCTTTTTACCATGACAGTGCCGCTACTTTATTGGATGAGGGAGAGATTTTAGCCAGCTCTCAAGAAGAAAGATGGACAAGGAAAAAACATGATCCTTCTTTCCCCATTCATTCTATAAAGTTTTGTCTTGATAAAATGATCTCTATACAAAACTCAAAACTCTCTTATCAATCAGCCTTAAAACAAATAAATTATATTGTTTATTACGACAAACCATTCTTGAGCTTTGAAAGACTTCTTGAAACGTACTTAGATTATGCTCCCTTTAAAGGACTTCATTCTTTTAGGAAAAGCCTCCCTCTCTGGTTAAGATATAAACTTAATATTCGAGCCAGCATAAAAAAAGCATTAAGAAAACACTTTCATCTTTCAAAAAAAGAAGTCCCTCAAATTCTTTTCAATTATCATCATCTCTCTCATTGTGCTTCTGCTTTTTATCCAAGTCCTTATGAAAAATCTGCTATTCTTTGTGTGGATGGAGTAGGAGAATGGGCGACAAGCTCAGCTTGGATTGGAGAAAGGGAGCAAGTAAAACCTCTTTGGCAAATCAACTTTCCAGACTCTTTAGGTCTTTTATACTCCAGCTTCACAGAGTATTGTGGTTTTAAAGTGAATTCTGGAGAGTATAAGCTCATGGGTTTAGCTCCTTACGGGGAACCTAAATTTGTATCTTTATTGAAGGAAAATCTTATTGAAATAAAAGAAGATGGAAGCTTCCAGTTAAATAAAAAATACTTTAGTTACAGTTTTTCTTCTCAAAAGATGTGTAGTCCTAAACTTTATGAGCTTTTAAAAAAAGCCTCTCGTAAAAAGGAAGAAGATCTTGATATTCATTATTTGGATGTTGCTTGTTCAATCCAAAAAATTATTGAAGAGGTTTTAATTAAAATGGCAAAAAACTTATTTCAACAAACAAAACTTAAAAACCTTTGTATGGCAGGAGGGGTTGCCTTGAACTGTGTTGCTAATGAAAAAATTCTCAGTAAAACACCATTTGAATCCTTATGGATACAACCGGCAGCCGGAGATGCGGGAGGAAGCTTAGGAGCTACTTTAGCGACTTGGCATATCTATTTAAAAAAACCAAGGGTTGTAATAAAACCAGATGCTATGAAAGGTTCTCTGCTTGGACCTTCTTTTTCCTCTCAGGAGATAGAAAAAATTTTGATAGAACAAAAAACTAGCTATCAAAAACTCACTGAACAAGAACTCATTGATCAAGTAATAAAAGAGATTTTAGAAGGAAAAGTAGTTGGCTGGTTTCAAGACGCTATGGAATTTGGTCCTAGAGCTTTAGGTTGTCGTTCTATTTTAGCCGATTCACGCCATCTAGATATGCAAATCAAGCTCAACCAAAAAATCAAATTCAGAGAATCCTTTAGACCTTTTGCCATGAGTATCTTAGAAGAAAAAATAGAAGATTTTTTTGAGACTCAAAATAGTCCTTATATGCTTATGGTCTCTTATATAAAACCAAATGAAAGAAAAAATGAGGCGAAGCTCAGTCAAGCAAAAGGGTTAAAAAAACAAAAGATATTAAAGTCTTCCATTCCCTCTTGCACTCATGTTGATTACTCTTGCCGTATTCAAACAGTTGGGAAACAGGCTCCCGCCCGGTTTCGAAAACTCTTGTGGAAATTTTATGAAAAAACGAACTGTCCCGGTCTTATCAACACCTCTTTTAATGTGAGAGGAGAACCTATTGTCTGCAAACCTTATGAAGCCTATCGTTGCTTTAGGAATACAGATATGGATTCCCTTTTTATAGGGGATTTTTTTCTAAAAAAAGAAGATCAAAAAGAAACTCTAACTGATTTTTATACTAAAAACCTAGAAAAAGATTAAATTATAAATCAAAAAAAGAGGAAGCTTATGTTATTTAAAAAAAATCTAAAATTTATAAAATGTAACTATTTTAAATATTTATTTATCTTTTCTCTTACAAAGATGACTATAGTTATATCTACTCAAATAAAGAATTTTTTGATAAATGAGGATATTAAAGTATTTTTAGGAGATTGAATTTATGAAAAATCTAAAAAAAGGATGGAAGAGATATGTTAAGCTATACAATGGCTTTGTTATACAAAGCTTCCTTATTTTAATATGGTTTTTAATTTTAAGCCCAACAGCTCTCTTAAAAAAAGCTTTTCAAAAAATATTCTTCTCATCCTCTCACTCAAACAAAAACAAGTCTTTTTTTAAAAAAAGTGATAAAATTGAACCAGATCATTTTTTAAGACCTTTCTAAAATTATGGACTTTATAAAAGATATTATTAAATTTATCATCATCAAGAAAAAATACTGGATGATTCCCCTTATTTTATCTCTTTTACTTTTAACGCTCTTAATTATAGCTGTTGAAACGGCTCCTGTGCTACCTGTCATTTACCCCGTTTTTTGAAGAAAGATTTCAAAAGTCCCCGTCTGATTCTTTATTTTTAGAGACCTTCACTTCAAGTCCTTATTTTATCAAATGGTCAGGGAGATAGGATTTGAACTTTGCGACTCTCATTACCCGACTACATCCCTAGAATTTATAAACTAAAAAAAAAGCCATTGTAAATTCAATAAACTCAATTTCAAAATGATTCCTCTAAGCTAAGAAATCTGTCAATTTATAAAAATCTGCTAATATTTATTTTCTGAATGAATTTTCCATTTTTCATGGAGAAAGGGACAGGTGTAAGAATAGACCAGCTACAAAACCGAAGCTCTATTTATAATTTATAAGGGGTAACTCTATGAAAGCCTTTTCTTTATTAAGAAACTTTATTTTTCAAATCAAAGTCCTTGTATACTCAACTTACAGCTAATTTGTTTAAAAAAACGAGTTCCAAAACTAATACTCTTAAAACAGGAATTATACATTTAATTGTAGTAAAAAACTATAACAGTCATGAAAAAATCCATATTTTTAAGTAGTTTTGGAGTTTCAAAAGAGATTTAATACAAAGTTTAAAGGACTTAAATTTTTAGAAAAAATCTATTTTATAGGAACTTCAAACTATGTTAAACGTATAAATCTCCAATTATGAAAAAAAACTTTAATTTTTTATCTCCAAAGCCGATAAGTTTATCGAGTATGAAGTATTTAAGAAAATTTATCTATTATTTAAAGGATAAAAGCTTAATTCTTATTTTTGCTGTTTCTAATTTACTGGTCTTAACTTTGATTTTTAAAATTTTTTTTGAAACAAACATTCATCAATACAAATTGCTTTCCCTATTAGAAGATAGTAGTGAGAGCTTAAAATTAGAAATTCAAGAAAAATGTCAAAACTTTTTTGAAAAAATTTTAGAAGGAACACAAGAAAGTTTTAACTGTGCCGTCAAATCAGAACAAAAAAATTATCAACTAAGAATAAGCTTCATGGTTGCTAAAAAAGATAATCAAATAGAAATTAAGGATATTTCAGGAAATTTAGTTAATACTTTTGAACAGGTTACGGAAGTTGATTTTTGTGATGAATGTTTTGAAGATAGAGTTATTGAAATGGCTTCTTTAACAATTGAACCTTTTATGAAAGAAATTTTTGATTTAGCTGAGAGCATGTATCAAGAAGCTAAAGAAGCAAATCAAGAAGCTCATGAGGAATTTAAAAACATGGATTCAAAAAAACTTGCAACTCAAATGAAAGTAAGAAACTGCGAAGGGACTTGGAATCAAAAAACAGAATCTTTTGTAAGATTTGAAAATACCTTAGAAGAGCTTAATTGTTTATTAGAAAGAATGGATAAAAAAGGAGATAGTTTAAGTGTAGAATTTTTTTTTCATAAAAAAGTTAAGAAAGAACTTTGGCGTTTGTATGCTGACTCAAAAAACATTGAAGAAGCCTTATTAAAAGATGAATGGCAAAGAAGTTTAGAAAAAATTCTCGAATCATTTGATGATCCTTACAGGTATTCTCTGTCTATAAGGTCTTCTGTTAGTCTTTTACAAAATTTTATGATATGGAAAGAAGATTTTGATGTCCTAGAATCAAATAGAGAAAAAGAAACTTTTGTTCTATCTATATCTGAAGACATTAAAAACATTGCTAATATCTTGCAGAATGCAGAACAAGATATGCATTATATCAATGAAGGTTTTGAGGGAATTTACAAATCTTTAAATCAAAGTTCTCAGATAGAACAAGTTGAAATTATTCCCCCTAATGTTATTAATTATGAGGATGTGGAGGAAATACTTTAAATAAAAAAGCCGCTGCTTATCAAGATGTTTTCAAGATGTTGCTTCCATGATGCCCAAGATTAGAAGCTGGCAGCGGCTTGAGCTAATAAAGAAAAAGTCCAATCCTTTTGATAAAGAATTCCTCCTTTTAAATGAAAAAAGAGTTTTTTGTAGGCTCGATACTTTAAATATAAATCTCCTTCATAACTCCATTGCTTGCCGTCAAGAGAGCTGGCTAAAAGAAAAAGAGGTTGAAGTTTTAAATTCTCTTTTAATAAAGAAAGAGTGAATCGAGGAGAAACATAAAAAGATTCTTTTATTTGAGCTTGAGCGATTTGATAGGAAGAGAAATTGTTGTTGAATTCTTCCGTTTTCATCCATCGATTTTGTAAAATCAAAGATAAATTGTATTGAGGGTTAAAGCTTGCAGATCCTATTAAACCTCCTGCCTTGAGTTCTAAATCCATGGGAAATTTTGCTGGTACATGATAAACTCCTTCAAAAGCTACGGATAAACTGGTATTTTCACTAAATATATAAGAAGAACTCAGTTTTGTTTTCCAATTTTGCTCTTGGTATTCTCCATAAACTTCAACAAAAGAATTTTTATCTTCTTCTAGGATGTATTCATAAAGAAAGGACACTTGCCAATTTGTTTTTTTAAACCCTCCTTGTAAGAGAGCAGATAAAATCCCTTCAGATAAGGAACTTTGAAAAGCTTGCATTTGATGAAAAAAAGAAGGTTGTAAATAAAAAAATTGGTATTCCATATAAAATGAAATTTGATCCGTAATATTCATCCAAAGGTCAAAGGGACTATTTGTTGCTGAGTAATTTGTTCCTAAACCAAAGTGATAAGGAGCTCTCCCTATTCTAAACTTAAAAAATTCCAGTTCATAATCTAAATAAAATTGAGAGGGAAAGAGAAAGGGAAAGCTTAATTTTTTATTTTTAGAGGAATCTTTATATAAAAAAACAAAACCTCTTTGAGATAGTAAAGAAGCTCTTTGTTGAAATAAAAGATTTTTCCAAAAATCATCTTCTTTTCTTTCAAAATTTATAAGATCAAAACGTGTGTTAAAGAAAAGACCATCTATAATGTGAATTTGAGGCTTTAAGTTAAAATAAAAACTACTATAATAGTTTTGTTCCTCTTGATAAAAGGATTCAAAACGGCTGGAACCAGACCATTTGACATGAACAGCTTCAGTTATCTGAAAGAAAACAATAAGAAAAAAACAAACTACTTTTTTACTAGAAGCGGAGGACATCTTGAGTAAAGAATGATTTGTTTTTTTTCTTTTGTCAAGTTAAGCTATGTTGCCATATATCAATGGCACTTTTTCGAAAAATAAAAGAAATTAAAATGAGAGATAAAAAGTAAATAATTAAAGAAATTTTATAAACGGTTGAGAGTTTTTTTTCCAAGTTGAATAAGGAGTCTTAAAGCTTCTTGGGTGCTTTGTAAATTCAATTCTTTTTTTGTTTCTTCTAAATTTTGAAGACTTTTTTCATCTAAAGTAAAAATTTGTGAAGGAGGAGTTGTTTTTAAAGATAAATTTTTAGACTGGAATTTTGTAAGATTAGAAAAAGGATTCGAATTTTCGAGAGTTTTTGTATGAAGAGATTCTGAATTGATGATTTTTTTTTCAGAAAAATCATTTGAAATGAGAGTCGCTCCTATTTTTTCTCGAGCAGAAAATTTTTCTACTTGTGTTTGAAACTTAGAATCTTCTTCTGATTTTTTCTGAGAGTTTAAATACATTTTAACTATGGTATTACTATCTTCAATGTGTTCCAACCAACTTTTATCTTGCTTATTAAACCAATAAAGAGCTTTTTGAATAGTTGCAGGGGAATTTTGCATACTCAAAAGATATATTGATTTTGTAAGAGAGAATCAAAAGTTTTTTTTGAAAAAAACTTTTTCACATTTTTATCCACAGTTTTATTCATTGACAAAACAAGTTAAAAAATAAGATAGTTGATTTATGAACTTAAATGAGTTAATAACCCTGCGACTTTCTGAATTGCTTGTTAAACAGATGTTTAAAGATCAAAGAGTTCAGTTTCAAAAAGATAAATCTCAAGTTCGAAAAGAGATTGAAAAAGAAATACAAAAATCTTTTGAAGAAGAACAAAATCTTATAAAAGAAGTTTATAGCATGATGGAAGATCTAGAAAGACAAGGTCATAAATTCGAAAGACAAAATATGTTTTCTATATTGAAAAATAAATTGGCAAAGAAAAAAGGAATCATTTTATAAACGAAAGCTTTTAATTATGAAATTTTCACCAGAAAAACAAAGTTATCTCTCTCATCAACTCGTTAATAGGCTCCTAAGTAAAAAGTTAGTTCAGGTTTCTTCAAAAGAGGATTTGTTTGAAGTTGTAAAAAAAGGAATTCAAAACTTTGTAAAAGAGTGGGATGATTTAAATCAAGAAATTAAGAAAAAAATTCAAAATATAAAAAGAGGCGTTAAAGAAGGTTCTTCTGAGTGGGATGTCTTATATCGTCGATTTTTTGAAGAAGAATTTAGAAAAAAATCAAGTCTATTCTATAAGAAGTAATCTTAAAAAAACAGTTATTTTAGGCTATTTTTGTTTTCTTCTTTTTAAAAGAAGTTTTAAAATTGTACTGTGGTTGAACTTTCTTGTTTATAACTTCTTTTGTAATCAAACAATTTTTTATATTTTCTTTAGAAGGAATATCATACATAATTTCTAACATACTATCTTCTAAAACTTTCCTTAAACCTCTTGCTCCGGTTTTATTTTTTATAGCTATTTCAGCTACTTTTTCTAGAGCCTCTTTTTCAAACATCAAATCAACTCCATTGTACTTAAATAACTTTTTATACTGTTTAATAAGGGCATTTTTAGGTTCTGTTAAGATTCGAATCAAAGCCTTTTTATCTAAAGAATCTAAAATAGCTGTTCCTGGCAGGCGACCTACAAATTCAGGAATTAAACCATAATGTATTAAATCTACAGGTTCTAATTGTGATAAAATTTCGGAACGATTGACTTCTTCCGGATTTTTAATTTGGGCAGAAAAACCTAAAGACCGACTAGAGATACGATTTTGAACTATTTTTTCTAAACCTACAAAAGCTCCTCCTACAATAAATAAAATATTTGTTGTATCAACTTGAATGAATTCTTGTTGAGGATGTTTTCTTCCTCCTTTAGGAGGAACATTAGCCACAGTTCCTTCTAAAAGTTTCAAAAGAGCTTGTTGAACTCCTTCACCACTGACATCGCGGGTGATAGAGATATTCTCTCCCTTCCTTGTGATCTTGTCAATTTCATCAATATAAATGACTCCTTTTTGAGCCTTCTTTACATCGTAATCAGCTGATTGAAGCAGACCTAAAATTACATTTTCAACGTCTTCTCCTACATAACCCGCTTCTGTTAAGGTTGTAGCATCTGCGACAGAAAAGGGAACATCTAAAATGCGAGCTATTGTTTGGGCTAAAAGAGTTTTTCCTGAACCTGTTGGACCTATTAATAAGAGATTACTTTTAGAAAGTTCCACACCATCTTTATCTTTTTTATCAGACATAATGATTCGTTTGTAATGATTATGAACAGCAACAGACATCGATTTTTTAGCTTGGTTTTGATCAATGATATACTCATCTAAAGTGTTTTTAATTTCATGAGGAGTAGGAACTACTAGTTTTTCAGGTTTTTGGTTTAAGTAGTCTCTTTCATTTTCGTGTTGAAGAATCTCATTACAAAGATCAATACATTCATTACAAATATAGACATCAGGACCTGAAATTAACTTACTAACTTGTTTTTGTGTTTTTCCACAAAAATTGCAATTTTTACCGTTCATCTGAGTTCCTTTTTTAATTTAAGTTAAATTTTTTTTTATTCTTAAGCAATTATTTTTTTTTATTTTTTGACCTCTTGCTTTATTTTTCTGTTTTCTACAATGTGATCTAATAAAGAATGTTCCTTTGCTTCTCTAGGACTAAAATACCGATCTCTATCCATCAGTTGAGTTAGAGTTTCATATTTGAGATTGGTATGTTTTACATAAATATCTGTCAGTTGTTTTTTTGTAAAAGTCATCTCACGAGCTTGAATTTCAATATCACTGACTTGTCCGGAAATACCTGAACCTGCTACTAAAGGTTGATGGAGCATCACACGAGCATTTGGTAAAATAAATCTTTTATTTTTGCTTCCTGCAGTTAATAATAAAGATCCCATACTAGCTGCTAAACCTATACAGTAAGTAGCAACATCACAACGTACAAATTGCATAATATCATAAATAGCTAAACCTGCATGCACGCTTCCTCCAGGGGAATTAATATACAAATTGATATCTTCATTTGGATTTTGCATTTCTAAAAAAAACATTTGAGCAATAACACTGTTAGCAACATTGTCGTTAATAGCTGTTCCTAACATAATAATCCGATCTTTTAACAATCTGGAATAAATGTCATAACTTCTCTCTCCTTTCGGAGTTTGCTCAATAACAATAGGGACTAGATTCAAATTAACTTCCTTTTTTATTAGTTTAATTGTTAATTAATAATTTGTCTAAAAAATTTATCGGTTAATTTTTTCTGAAAATTAAAATTTTTTAAAATTGATCTTTTTTCTAAAAAAGTTTTTAATTAACAAGTGATGTCAAAAAAAACAATAGCTTTTAATAAAAAAGCTTCTTTTCAATATGAAATTAAAGAAAAACTTCGAGCAGGACTTGTTCTTCTAGGAAGTGAGGTGAAATCTTTAAGAGAAGGGTCATGTCATCTTAAAGATTCTTATATTGCTTTTATTGGAGAAGAAGCTTTTTTACAAAAATCCTATATAGGACCTTATAAAAAAGCCTTACATGGAGGGCATAATCCAGAAAGAAAAAGAAAGCTTTTATTAAACAAAAAGGAACTTCAAAGAATAAGAGGTCTTTTAGAAGAAAAAAAAATGGCTTGTATCCCTACTGAAATTTACTTTCAAAAAGGTTTGGTAAAAATAGAAATTGCTTTAGGTTTAGGAAAATCTTTATTTGATAAAAGACAAAGCCTTAAAAAGAAGCAAGCTCATAGACAAATAGAAAGAGCTTTAAAACAAAAAAAATCTAGATTCTAAAACATAGTTTTTAATTCAAATCATAGGATGTTTTGAAATAAAGAACTTTAAATTACTTTTCTAGTTAAAGTTTTTTTGCTATTTGTTTTTTTTATTGTTTCTGTTATAAGGAGAGGATGAATAAAAATTTAGCCTCTAAACCTCCTTGGATTAAAAGTCAAATTCCTTCGGGAAAGAATTATTATAATATCAAAAAACTTGTGAAAAATCTCAATCTAGCTACTGTTTGTGAATCTGCGGCTTGTCCTAATATAGGTGAGTGTTGGAACGGGGGAACAGCTACTTTAATGCTTATGGGGGATACTTGTACGAGGGGGTGTCGTTTTTGTAATGTAAAAACAGGAAATCCTAAAAGATGGTTAGATGAAAAAGAACCGGAAAAGGTCGCTTTTACTTTATCTCGCCTTCAATTAAATTATGTTGTTTTGACAAGTGTTAACCGTGATGATTTAGAAGATGAAGGTGCGGGACATTTTGCAAAAACAATACAGCTTTTAAAACAGAAAAAACCGGAACTTTTGATTGAAGTTTTAACTCCTGATTTTAGTGGAAAAAAAAATCTTATTCAAAAAATTATTTTAGCTCAGCCTGATGTTTTTGCTCATAATATAGAAACAGTGGAACGACTCAGTTCTCAAGTGAGGGATCCGAGGGCAGGATACAGAAAATCTCTTAGAGTTTTAGAGTTTGTTAAAAAGGAAAAACCTTCTATTTATATAAAATCTTCTCTTATGTTGGGTTTAGGGGAAACAAAAAAAGAACTCTTATCCACTCTCAAAGACTTAAGATCTATAGGCTGTGATGTTTTAACTTTAGGACAATATCTTCGTCCTCAAAAAAGGCATTTGCCCGTGCAAAGCTTTATTTCTCCTCAAGAGTTTAAAGAGTGGGAACAAATAGCAAAGGCTATGGGATTTATTTATTGTGCTTCCGGTCCTTTAGTAAGAAGTTCTTATCGGGCCGGGGAATTTTTTATGTCAGCTCTTATTCAAAAACAAAAGGGGATATCATGAGTTTTAAAAACATTCTTCTTCCTGATCTTGGAGAAGGTGTAACAGAAGGAGAAATCCTTAAAATCAAAGTAAAAGAAGGAGATTTTATTGCTATGGATCAAGTTCTTGTAGAAGTCATGACAGATAAAGCTTCTATGGAAATTCCTTCTTCTATAGAGGGAGTTGTTAAAAAGATAGAAGTTTCTGAAGGAGATATCGTATCCGTAGGTACTTCTTTATTTCTCATTCAAATTGAAGAGTCCTCTCAAAATTCTTCTGCTGACATTTCTAGGTCTGAAGAAGACAAAAAAACCTCTTCTCCGCCTTCTCAAAAAAACCACAATTCCTTAGAGCTTCAAAAACAAGAAGAAGTTCTTTCTTTTAAAACTCAAGAAAAATTAGGAGATTTTCCTTCTGCCATTCCTATGACACGCAAGTTAGCTAAAGATTTAGGGATAGATTTAAAAAAGATTTTTAAAAATCATGATAAAGTGACTCGATCAGAGCTTGTAGCTTATGTGAGAGAGCAACTTCAATCTTCCGAAAAAAAAGTTTTAAACTCTTTGGATGGACAAATTTCCTTTAAAGAAAAAAAGAGAATTCCTTTAAAAGGAATCTCTCGACTCATGTTTGAAAGTATGACTTTATCTAAAAAAACGATTCCTCATTTTACAATTGGAGAACAAGCTCAAATTGATTATCTTATACAATTAAAAACGGAAATGAAAGCTCGCATAGAAGAACGAGGTTTAAAACTTGGTTTTCTACCTTTTTTTATTAAAGCTTTAATTCCTGTGATTAAAGAGTTTCCTCTATTTAATGCTGTCTATGATGATTTGGCTAAGGAAATTGTTTTTAAGGAGGATTTAAATGTAGGCTTTGCTGTTGATAGTCCTCAAGGGCTTTTAGTGCCTGTGATTAAAGAGGTGCAAAATAAAAGTCTTTTAGAAATTATTAAAGAAGTTTTTGAAAAAGTTCAACAAACCCGTGACTTTTCAATTAAAAGAGAAGATTTAAAAGGAGCTAGCCTCACTTTAACGAATTTAGGGTCTTTAGGAGGAATGTACGCAACCCCTATTATTCAAGCTCCAGAAATGGCTATTTTAGGAATCTATAAGATTTTTAAACAAGCTGTGTTAAATAAATCGGGTGAATTTGAAGAAAAAAACTTTATAAATTTCTCTATCACTTGTGACCATCGTTTTATTGATGGGGCTACTGCAACTCGCTTTCTCAAAAGCTTTGTACAAAAAATAGAAGAACCTAGCCTTCTTCTTTTTTAGAAATATAGCTTTGCTTAATAAAGTGTACTGATAAAAAAGAGAATTTCCAAAAAAATCTTATAAATAAAGATTTTATCTCAATTCTAAGAAAAATTCTTTCAATCCTTTTTCCGCTTTTTTAATATTAAAAGGAGTTTTCAACTTCAACCCTTGAGCTTCCTAAAAACTTGGGCTTGAAAATTCTTAATAAATAAAATACACAAACTTAAAAAAGAGTTATTGATGAATTTAGTTGTTAAAAAATTTGGAGGGAGTTCTTTAGCTAGTGTGGAAAAAATAGAACAGATCGCAGATCGATTAGTTGAAGAGCAAAAGAAAGGGGAAAGATCTCTTGTTGTTTTATCTGCTATGTTTGGCTATACAGACTCTTTAATAAAAATGGCTCATCAAATCTATCCGAACTATTTAGGACCGGCTTATGATATTTTGCTCTCTTCAGGAGAACAAATAAGTGTTGCACTGTTAAGTTTAGCTTTAGAAAAAAGAGCTGTAAAAAATAAGGTTCTTTTAGCCCATCAGGCAGGAATTCAAACCAGTTCTTTTTTCTCAAAAGCTGAAATTGAATCTATTGATACAACAAAATTAGAAAATCTGTTAAAGGAAGGATATTTACCTCTTGTTGCTGGATTTCAAGGAATCACTAAAGACAATCAAATCACAACTTTAGGACGAGGGGGAAGTGATCTTACTGCGGTTGCTCTTTCTGCAAGTTTAAAAGCTGAGGTTTGTAAAATCTATACAGATGTTACGGGTGTTTTTACAGCAGATCCTCGTATTTACCCCTCTGCAATAAAAATTAAAGAACTCGGTTTTTCTGAAATGATGGAAATGGCATCTTTAGGTTCTAAAGTTTTACAAATTCGTTGTGTAGAGTTAGCCTCAAAAAGTAAAGTTAACATTCAAGTTCTTCATTCTTCAAAAAAAGAAGAAGGAACTTGGATTATAAATAAAAAGGAGACAGGTATGGAAGGTTCTGTTGTTTCGGCAATTGCTCATGATTTAAATACATTGGTCATTAAATTAACAAATACCTCTTCGGAAATTGAATTTCATTCTAAACTTTTCTCAGCTTTAGGAAGAGAATCTGTATTCATAGACATGATTTCACAAAGCACTCATAAGGAAAAATCTTCCCTTTCCTTTTCCATTCCCCATACCGATTTGACTCAAACTCTGAAAGTTTTAAAAGATTTTGTAAAAGAGGAAGATATTTCAATTATAGATCAAGCGGTTAAAATTTCTGTTGTAGGAGTTGGTATGGCTCAGCACTGCGGAGTAGCTGGTCGTTTTTTTTCTGCTCTAAGTCAAGTGAAAACTCAAATTTATCTTTTAACCACTTCTGAAATTAAAATAAGTGCTATTATACCAGAAAAGAATTTGAAAGAAACAGTGAGAGTTTTACATAAGGAATTTTTTAATTTTTAGGGTTTCTAACAATATATAAATTTTATCTCAATTCTAAGAAAAATTCTTGTAAACGTTTTCCCGCTTTTTGAATATGAGAAGGAGTTGTCACATAGCTTAATCTCAAGTAATTGGGTCTTCCAAATTCTTCCCCGCAAATGCAGATAAGCTTTTTATCTTTTAAAAGTTTTTCCATGATATCTCTAGAACTTTTTAAAGTTTGTCCTTTGTAATTTTTTCCGATAAAGTTTTTCACTCCAACCCATAAATAAAAAGCTCCTTCAGAGGGATATAAAATCAATTTAGGGATTTCTTTTAAGGAATTTATCAAAAGCTCTTTCACTTTTTTAAGTTCTTTAATCGTTTGAGCTATATCCTCCTCACAGTCTTGAAAAGCTGTTGCAAAAGCTTTTTGAGCAATGGAGTTAGCACATCCTGCAGCTTGGCTTTGAAAATCTGAAAAAACTTTTACTAGTTTTGTAGGTCCAAAAAGCCATCCTAAACGCCATCCTGTCATCAGATAATTTTTAGAAGCTCCATTCAAAGCAAGAAGGCGATCTTTAAGTTCTGGACAAACCTGTAAAAGATGAGGTGCAAATTTCCCAGAATAAACCAGACGATCATAAATCGCATCGACTAAAATAATAACTTCAGGATGTTGCATTAAAATCTTTCCTAGAGATTTTAACTCTTTTTCCGTATAGACAGCACTTGTAGGATTGTTAGGTGAGTTGAGTAAAAAAATTTTACTGTTTGTTTGAAGGGATTGTTTTAACTCGTCTGCTGTAACTTTAAAGTTATTTTCTTCTTTTGTCGCTAGAATTTTTATATGAGCTCCAGATAAAGATATCAAGGGAGTGTAACTCATCCAATAAGGAGAAGGTAAAATAACCTCATCTCCTTTTTCACAGAGAGATTGAAAAACAATATAGAGAACATATTTACAACCATTTGCTACAAAGACATTTTCAGAGCTGATAGGAAAATTCCATTGATTTTGAGCTGTTTTTGCAAGTTCTTTTCTTAAATCTTCCCTTCCTGCAGAAGGGCTGTATTTTGTATAACCTTCCTCAATAGCATTTTGTCCCGCTCGTCTAATAGGTTGATACGTTTTTCCTTGTAATTCTCCAATAGCAAGACTGATAACATCTTCACCTTGAGCTTTCATTTCTTTAGCTTTTTTTAAAAGTTCAAAACCCGCAGAAGGTTTTAGATTTTGTATTCGTTGAGATAATTTCATGTTTTTTCTCCTTGTAAGATTTTTTGTCTGATTTTTTGTTCTATACAATCAGGGACGAGTCCTTTTAAATTTCCTTTATGAAAAGCTATTTCCTTAATCCATTTTGAGCTAACAAGTTCTGTATTTATCCTTGAAAATAAAAAGAGAGTTTCCATCTCTTGAAAAATGTTTTTGTTATTATAAGCAAGGTCTCTTTCATAAGGAAAATCTGTAACAGACCTTATCCCCCTGATTAGAAGAAATATTTTGTTTTTTTTAAGATAATCAGTTGTTAGTCCTTCATATTTATCTACTTTTACATTTTTAAAATCCTTAAGAGATTCTTTTGTCATATTGTATCTTTCTGATAAAGGAAACCAGTAGTCTTTATGAATAGAGGAAGTGACGAGAACGGTGAGAGCGGGGAACATTTTGCTGATTCGTGAGACCATATCTAAATGACCACAAGTGACGGGATCAAAACTACCAGGATAGAGGACTCGAGATAACAAAAATTCTTGTTTCATTTTTTTAGAATAGGATAAAAAAAAAAGCTTGTTAAGCTTTTTTTAACTCAGCTTCTGTTTTATAGAAAGTCCATGAAATAGATCTTCTAAATTGTTTTATAAAAACAGACTTTTTTATCTTTAAAAGATTTAAGAGAAAAAAGATGAAAGTTAAAATAGCTTTTATTTAAAAATTCTTTTTGACAAGTTTCTATAGCAATCACTGTGTTTTTATAAACTAAATCACTTTGAGTTAAAAGCGTCATAATACTTTCTCCTGCTTTTAATTTAAAAGGAGGGTCAATAAGTACAATATCAAATTCTAGAGGAGAGGACTTATTTTTTTTTAGAAGAGAGACTTTTTCAGATATTAAATCTTTGTTCAGATCTTTTTTTAAGGAGCCGGAAGAGAGATGCTTTTTTAAAAAAGAAAAAACATTTTTTTTATGTAAAATAAATTTTTGAGAAGAATCTAAGAAGTGAGAGTTTTTTTTTATGATTTGTAAACAAAGGGAGTTTTTTTCTACCGCATGAACTTCTTTAGCCCCTCTTGAGAAAGCTTCTAGAGATAAATTTCCTGTTCCTGAAAAAAGATCTAAAACTTTACAAGATTCAAAAAAATAAGGACTGAGAACATTAAACACAGTTTCTTTTACTCGATCTGTCATAGGTCTTACGGGAAGTTTTTTATTCCAGCTATAAAGTTTTCTTCCTTTGTATTGTCCTGCAATGATTCTCATATTCATAGTAAGGTCTCTTTTACAAGGAAAAGAATTTTATTGAGCGAGATTCTCTAAATTCCTTAAGAATTTTTTTTGAGTTAAAAGAGTAGGAAAGATAAAAACTTTTTCTTCTCCTTGGTAAAAAATATAAAAAGGAACTCCTTGTTTAGAGTGTTTTTCTAAAAAACTCGTAATGGCATTTGTTTTATTTGTCCAATCTCCATAATACAGTTGAATTTTATAGAGATCAATAAGATTTTGAAATTCTGTTTTTTTAAAAATCTTTTCATTGAGTTTGCAGGTAAGACACCACTTGGCTCCAAAAGCAATGAAGATATTTTTTCCTGCTTTTTGATCTGACAAAATTTTATTTTCATCAAAAGAACTCCAATTCGAATCTATGAAAGGGGATTCTTTTTTTATTAAAGACATGTTTTGCAAAGATTTAAAACGAGTTTGTAGGCTTAAAATAGATAGAATTAAAAAAAAGAAAGCGAGAACACATACTTTTTTCCCTATAGGATTTGAAATCTTTTTTTGTAAGAAAATTCCAACTATTAGACAGGGGAAAATAAGTAAAGTTATAAGAAAGGATTTTAAATTTAACTGTACATAAAGAATCGAAATCAGCCAAAGACTTGTTAAGAATAAAGGAAGAGAGAAAAGTTTTTTAACGGTTTGAGACCATTTTCCAGGACTGGGAATGTATTTCAATATTTGAGGAAAAATTCCAAGGAGTAAATAAGGAAAACTTAAACCTAAGCCGAGAAAGAAAAAGATAGAAAAAATCTCTAAATAACTCCTAGAAAAAGCAAAACCTACAGCCCCTGCCATAAAGGGAACTGTGCAGGGAGAGGCCGCCGTTGTAGAGAGAATTCCTGTAAGGAAATGAGAAAATATTTTTTGATCTTTAAAAAGTTTAGGGAGTTTTGGACTTGAAAAAGAAAAGATATCTAATAAATAAAAACCTATAATTGTAAAAAGGAGAGCTAAAAAACTGACAAAATAAGGAGATTGTAAATGAAACCCCCAACCTAAACTTTCTCCGGTTTTTTTTGAGATAAAGATAATTAAAGCTAAAGCTAAAAAAGAAAGAATCACTCCTATGGAGTAACTTCCATTTAGAAGAATTTGTCTTTTTCGAGAGAAATCTTTTATTTTTAAATTATTGTAGAATTTAAGAAAAATGATAGGAAGAACGCAGGGCATGACATTGAGAATAAGTCCTCCTAAAAAAGCCATAAGTATAAACCAAATGAGATCCCATTTTTCTTTTTTATAAGAAGAGAAAAAACTGGATTTTACTTGTCCCTTTTGAGAATAAATCAGCAGTCCAGATAAAGTTTTTTTTGATGATTTTAGGATTTCAAAAGAACAAGAATCTGCCTTTTGTTTGATGAGTTTTGGTTTTTGGCTAGAAAAATCTAAAGGGGTTTGAGGAAAAAGATCCAAACAAAGAATTTTAGATTTAAAAAAAAAAGAGATCAGCTTTTTGGATTCTCTTTCTGTAAAATTTGTTTTTAGATTTATTTTTTCAGGAGCTTGAGGGTAGTATTGCTTCCAAAAATCAAAGACAATTTTTTGATTCTCATTCTCTTTAAATTCAGATCCTACTTTTAATTTGATTTGAAGAGAATTTTCTTTATCCAGGCAGATGTCTTTACAAATTCCCCACTCTAAATCTAAATTTAAATTTAACATGTCTTCATGATAGTCTTCTTGAATAAAAACTTCTAAAGGGATGAAAAATTCATCTGAGTAAATAAAACTGTAATAAGGTTTTTCTTCTAAAAAAACGGCTTTTCTTTTAGGAAGAGGAAGAGGAAGTCTTTTTAATTGAATGTGCTTTAAGTTAGGAATTTTTAGATGGGGAGCTATTCCAAAATCTCCAGGAAAAGACCAGTAGCTGTACCAGTCTTCTTCCATTTTGATTTGAACTCCTATCAAAAAAGGCTCTCCTTTTTTAACCTGTGTGTAAGGACTGATGAGTTTGATAGTAAAAAAAGAATCTTTATTAAAAATTTGAGAGATTTTATTTGGGTTTGAGGCTAATTTGATACTTTGTTTTTTTGAAAAATCTAAGGAAGAGGATTTTGAATTTTTTGCCTGTAAAAAGGGAGAATTTAAAGAAAGTAAAAAATAAAAAAGTAGGAAACGTTGATTCATAATAAATCCTTTAAACTTAAAGAGTTCTTTTTTCAAGATTAAAGGATAAACGGAAGCTTTAAAAAAATTTAAGTTTGACCTTTTTTTCACAGTGTGTTAAAAAATTCTACACTGACGCGGGGTGGAGCAGTTTGGTAGCTCGTCGGGCTCATAACCCGAAGGTCACAGGTTCAAATCCTGTCCCCGCAACCAATATTAATAGCTATAAACTATCCATTAAAGAAAATGATTTATAATCACAAATTGATAGAAAAAAAATGGCAGGAGAAATGGGAGAAATCTGGTGTTTTCCGGGCAAAAAAAGATAAAACAAAAAAGAAATTTTATGCTCTTAGCATGTTTCCCTATCCTTCAGGGTCGGGACTCCATATTGGTCATTTAGCGTCCTATATTCCTACAGAAATAGTTGCTCGTTTTAAGAAAGCAAAAGGATTCAACGTCCTTCATCCTATGGGCTATGATGCCTTTGGTTTGCCAGCAGAGCAACATGCTATTCAAACAGGAATTCCTCCAGGGAAAATTACAAAATCTGCGATTTCTAATTTTAGAAGGCAATTAAAATCTTTTGGTTTTAGCTATGATTGGAGCCGTGAAATTTCTACTTGTGATTCTTCTTATTATAAATGGACTCAAAAAATATTTAAAATTCTTTATCAAAAAAAATTAGCTTATAAAACAAAAACTCCCGTGAATTGGTGTCCTAAACTTAAAACTGTTTTAGCAAATGAAGAAGTGATTGATGGAAAAAGTGAAAGAGGCTTTCATCCTGTTTTTCGAGTTTTAAAGAAGCAGTGGATGTTAAAAATTACAAAATACTCTAAGCAATTGCTAAAGGATTTAAATGAAGTGAATTGGCCAGAACGAACCAAGAGAGCTCAAAGAAATTGGATTGGAAAAAGTGAAGGAGCTTTGATTCCTTTTCATCTGATTTCTTCTGAGAAAAGTTTTGAAATTTTTACAACCCGGCCCGATACTTTGTTTGGAGTCTCTTATCTGGTTCTTGCTCCCGAACATCCTCTTGTTCCAGAAATTACAACCAAAGAACAAAAAACGGAAATTGAGAGTTATCAAGAAAAATGTCTTTCTCTAAGTGAAGTTGCTAGAAAAACAAATCAAAATAAAACAGGAGTTTGGACGGGAGCTTATGCTTTCCATCCTCTCACTCAAAAAAAATTAGAAGTTTGGATTTCAGATTATGTTTTAATGGATTATGGAACAGGGGCTATTATGGCTGTTCCAGCACATGATGAAAGAGATTATGATTTTGCTAAGCTTTTTAATTTAGATATTTTACCTGTGATTCAATCGGATAAAATACCTTTTGAGGGGTCAGGTCTTTTAATCAATTCTGAAGGAAAAGACTTGAATTTAAATGGCTTAAATAGTCAGCAGGCAAGTCTTCAAATTTTAGAATATTTAGAACGTACAAAAAAAGGAAAAAAAGAGATTCAGTATAAACTCAGAGACTGGCTTTTTAGCCGGCAAAGATATTGGGGGGAACCTTTTCCCGTTTTTAAAAATAAAAGAGGAGAGTATGAATTAATCCCTGATGAAGAGTTGCCTGTTGAACTCCCTGAAACTGTAAATTATGAACCTTCTGAAAAGGGGGAAGCTCCTTTAGCTAAAGTTAAAGAATTTGTTAATTATAAAGACAAAGGAAAAAGAGAGCTTGATACAATGCCTGGATCGGCTGCTTCATCTTGGTATTTTTTAAGGTATACAGATCCTCATAACACCAAAGAAGCTTTTAGTTTTGAGGAGCAGAAGTATTGGATGCCTGTGGATTTATATGTAGGAGGAGCTGAACATAGTGTTGGTCATCTTCTTTATTCTCGTTTTTGGCAAAAGGTTTTATTTGAGGAAGGTTTGGTCTCTCATAAGGAGCCTTTTAAGAAGTTGGTTCATCAAGGAACTATTTTAGGTGAAGATGGTTTTAGAATGTCTAAATCTAGAGGTAATGGGCTTAATCCTGATGAGATCAGAAAGGAGTATGGAGCGGATTGTATCAGAGTTTACATTTCTTTTTTAGGACCTTTTGAAAAAGATAAACCTTGGTCTTCGAATGGAATAGAAGGAGTGCAAAGGTTTTTAGATCGTTGCTATCGTTTTGTTAAAGAGAGTCGATCTAAAAAAGAATCTTTAAATGAAAACTTAGAAACTTTAGTTCATAGAACCATTAAAAAAGTGGAAGAAGATATTGAAAGTATGAACTTTAATACAGCTATTTCTAGTTTGATGATTTTATTAAATGAAATTTATCGACAAAAACTAAGAGATGAAAATTTAGCAAAAACTTTTATTAAACTTTTACAAGTTTTTGCTCCTCATTTAGCTGAGGAATTATGGGAGTATTTAGGTGAAAAATCTTTTATCTGTTTAGAAGAATGGCCAAGTTACTTACCAGAAAAAATAAAAATCAAAAAAGTTTGTATTGGAGTGCAAGTGAATGGAAAAACAAGAGCTTCTTTAGAATTATCTGTGGATGAATCTGAGAATCAGGCTGTAAAAAAGGCCTTGGAAATTAAAGGAATTCAAAAAACTTTAAACGGTCTTCCGATTAAAAAATATATCTATAAAGCTGGAAAGATTTTGAATTTAATTGTTTGATTCTTTATTTTTAAAATCTCTGCTGAGGACAAGTTTTTTTACTTTTTGTGAAGCCCTCTTTATAGGATTTATACTGCTCTACCTTTATCATCAAATATAAAATCGTTGTGTGATTACATCTGTTTCATGAATATTTATCAATGTCACTAAAAAATGGCGGAGAGGGAGGGATTCGAACCCTCGGTACGGTTTTAAGCCGCACGGCTGTTTAGCAAACAGCTGGTTTCAGCCACTCACCCACCTCTCCTTAAAAACCTTATAGTTTTTTATCAATTTTTTAACTTTAATCCAAGACTTATTTCCATTTTATAGAATTTTATAAACGAAAAAAATAAAATGTTTTTTATGGATTTTGTTGTTTTTTTTAGTCTTTTTTTATATCATTGAATTTATCTTAAAGAACTTGATTTTGTTGAAATTTATTCCTAAAAACAAAGAAATACTTTGTACCCGTAGCTCAATAGGATAGAGCATCTGACTACGGATCAGAAGGTTAGGGGTTCAACTCCTCTCGGGTACGCCATTTTTTTAATTAATCTTGTTTGAAGAAGATTTTTATGAAGTGTAAAAGCCTAAAAAGAAGAAAAAGACTTTCAAGTCAAGAAAAAAATTGTTAAAATAAAAGAGCTTGGAGTGTGATGAAGAATTTATTTAGGAACTTTTTGTTATTAACTGTAGTCCATTATGTATTACTTTCTTCATCCTTAAGTTTTGGAACTGATTGGAAAACAATAGATAAGGAAATTGAATGGGCTGAAAAGTGGTATATAGACGGGGAAATATATGAAGCACAAACTTATTGCTTTGAATTTAATGAGGGTGATAGTATTAAATTCCTTGAGGGAACACCAGGATTATGTGTTAGTGCAAAATTTATAAAGAGATACTCTAATGATATTTGTGAAGTATGGTGTAATTAATTTGTAATATAAAAACTTAAAGAGATTTTTATTTATGGACTGGAGTTCAATTTTTCAAGGGATAGTTGCTCTAGGAGTTCTTTTTAGTGCTTTATGGTTTGTGTTAGGCTTACGCATCTCTCCTCTAGAAAAAAGGTTAAAAAAAATCGAAGAAACTTTAATTCCTATACATAACTTTTTGCTAAAAAAATTTAAAGAATATATGCCTTTATCAGAAGCTAAGTCTCAAAAAAAGATAACAGATAGAGGTTATAAAATTTTAAGAAAAAATAATATAGATATTTATTTAGAAAAAGAATGTGGTCTTTTAAGAAAAGATTTTTCGGGAAAAACAGACCCACAAATTTTTATTGAAGCCTCTGAATGGATTGAAAAAGAGGGTAAAGAAAAATGGGTTGAGCTGTGTTTAAGTAATAACGATTCCTCAGAATCAATCAAAGAGGTTTTCGCCTTATTTATTTTGGAAAAAATTAAGAACCAAAATTCTCGATAAGTAAGCCTCTTTCCTTCATACTTACTACAGTCAAATTTTAATTTCCAAAAAAATCAGAAAACTTTATTCACTCCCATCATTTTCATGCTTAGGAACTCCTTTCTCATTTACAAGGTCATAATGAGGATTACCCAAGTCATCCGATTGAGACAAAGGCTTGGTATTTAAAATCTCTTATAATGTATATGCTGGCTGTGTGCTTTCTTTATTAAAGAAAGTATCTATAAATTCTTTCTCATTTAATAGCTTAAAGTTTGCTTTTGTTTCCCATTCTTTTCTGGCAAGGTTATATTCTTTTTTAACTTCTTAAGAAGAGAATCTAGTTTTTCTTTATTTATGTAGTCGGACAAAACAGTTTTACTTAAATAAAAGCTATAACTAGAGCATTTGTCAATATATGATATTTCTTTATTATCTTGCGTTTCTAGGTGATAGCTTTACGATTAGCTTTTAGATAGAGAGTTTAAAATTGACTAGACAGGCTGATAAACTTTTAAGAGTTACGGGTTTAAAGATACTATACTTTTTGGAGTTTGAGCCTTAAAAACTCCAATGATAACTGTTACAAAAATAGCAGTAAAACTTCCTGTGATAACAGCTAAAATTTTCCATAGATCTTTTTTATGACATTTGTTTTCTAAAATTTCAAAGAAAAACTTAATTTGACCACAAAAAGAAAAAATCAAAAATATTATAACAGCCCAAAATACATATCTTTTTAAATCAAATTCCTGTTTTTTTAAACTGTTTTCTCTCTTTTTTCTCTCATCCTCTAAGTCTTTTGGCATTTTTTTAAAACCCGAAGACTTGGTATTAGTGTTTTTATTTTTATAAATTTGATCTAAAATTTTATTTAGATTAGAAATCTGTTTTTTATCATTCAACATTTGTTTGTGCTATCTTCTTTTTATAATATTTTTTTATTTCTTCATTGTCTATTTGATAATTTTTCTCAAAATGTCCGCCTTTTTTCCAAGCTTGATGCCATGGTCCGTCTATCTCATGAGTAAGAGTAATAAGTTTTTCTCCTGAATCTTCCTGGTGTTTATTAAATACGACTTTCATAATTTCTTTTTCTTTGTCATTAAAATTTGACTCATAAAATTTTGACTCAAAAGGAAATTTTGCCTTTTCTGTTATTTTGTATATGTCTTTATGATATTTAAATTCATGATATATCATTGGAAAAACTGGACCATACTTCCAAGCTTCTGCTGGTTGTTCTGACAAAGGTTTATCTAAAATAGCCAGTGTAAAACCATGAGAAATATAAGATAGTTTTATAAGCTTAACTAAACTTAAACCTTTCTCATTATCTAAATTATTTAACTCTATAAAATGATTTGCTATTGCTAAAGGATTATGACCAGAATTGTTTGTCATTTTAACGACCCCTTAAAAGATAACAAAAACAAATCAGAACGTCAAGAATACATCATAAAATATTGTGGTAAGTCAAGATTTTCGGCTTTTGCCATTCTTAATAAGCCGGATAACTAATCCTATAAGAATAATAAAAAAATAATATTAATACCTAAGAAGTAAGCCTCTCATAAATTAGCCTTTTATTTTCAGAACCTTTTTAAAACCCTAACTCTGTCTATAATATCTATAACACAATTTCCTTTATCAAGCCTAAAGCCAAACTCATTTATATATCTGTGCTTAGACCAGATGATGATAAATTCCTTTATAGCTTCTTTTCTTAACAGGACAGACACTTTCAAGATCATTAGTTAGAAGTTATAGGACAAACATAAACCCCTTCAGAGTGTTTTACTTTAGAGTTTTGGATGGATTTTGAATTTGGTTTGTTGGAGTTTTATCCTAAAGCACAAAAAGAATTTATTTTTACATCTAGGGATAGACTGTCAAGGCAATCCATGTAAAATACGAAGGACAGTCTGTTTGGATTGGTCAGAATTCTTGTGTGAGGTTTTTTAAAGAAGATAGAGTTTATGCTTTAGCTTATCTTAATAAAACAAAAAAATTGGATTTTGAGCTAAAACTTTTAGAATTGATAATTATCAAGGAAGTAAGAAGGCAAAAAGTTATGAAAGTGAATTTCAATTGTCAAGTGGAGAACGTTTTGTAATTTCTATGAATAAACCTTTAAAGTATATTTGATAAACTAAATATAAAGACCATTTTTTAAGGGAATTGGTTTTTGAGGGACAATCACAATTTGATTTACCGCACTTCAGCTTAAATTCAATGTAAGCTTTAATCCTTATAGCTTTTTATAGTTTTCTAGATTTGAAGTTTCTTGAGATTGATTTGCAAATTTAATTCCTTATAGCTTTTTATAGTTTTCTAGATCATTAGGAGAAGTCGAAGTATCTAGATTAAAAAAAGCTCATTTCCCTGACGTAAAGCACTTTGACCTTGGTGTAAGGTATTTTTGCACCCCCTGTTATCTATAATGCTTGAGGTTGTTTTTACTAAATCTGTCATATCAATTCTTTTTTTGTTTGAGTCAGCCTTGAGTTTAACTTTGAAAACATTTTAACGAGGTTAGCAGATACAATCAGCCTGATCACTGAAGCAACTAAAATCTTTACTAAAGAAAAAACTTTGTTCATTGAATTCTTAATGTATCATGATTTTCATCTTAATTTAAGTAAGTTTTTTCCAAGTATTTAATAGAAAGTCTAAGATGAAAGTGTTATTCCTTCAATCAGTGACTATTATGCCTATAATAAGTTTGCTTTGTTAATTGATAAATTTCTTTTTTAAGAAAAATACAAGCTCTTTTTATATGGTTTAATGAATTCTTTTTCTTTGGAATTTGTATACTTAAGATGATAAACTTAATTTGTTTTGACATATAACATTCATGAGTCTTGTCAAAATGATTCAGAATGTGAAAGTTTAATTAGTTTTTTTAAAGGATTTTAGATTTTCTAAAAAATGTGTATATTTTTAAGAATTCTTCTTTAATTTTTTAATTTCTTCTTTAGAAAAACCTGTAATTTTAGAAATAAAAGCAATCTCTACTTTTTCTTTCAACAAATTTAGAGCAATTTTTTGCATGCCTTCTTGAAGTCCTTCTTGCCGTCCTTTTTGCAGTCCTTCTTGCATGCCTTCTGCTTTTATAGATTCTCTTACATTTTCCATAATTCCTCCTTCTGTTAATATCCCTTCTTCTATAAGTAGCTTCTCAGTTGCTCCCCATATCTTCATTATATCCGTATTCTTTCTCAAATACTCCACGATTATTAATTCTACTCTCCTTCTAGCTTCCTTGCTTAAATCCTTTAATACTTTTTTAAATCCCGAACAAGCCTCTAACACCTTTAAAGGAGAGATATTCTTCTTTAAACTCCATATCTCATCTAATAACTTTATAACTCCATACCATTTTAATTTCTTTGCCCCTTCTCTTACCCCTGAATCCTTCGTGTTTATTATCTTTGGTTCATAGTTTAACATGCTCTTTCTTGATTCTCTAGGAATTTTTGAAAAAAAAGACTTAAAATCTTCTTCTTGA